>CAVOIX010000054.1:0-67932 GCA_963695945.1 uncultured Acidobacteriota bacterium
CGAGCATAAATTCCGGCTCCGACGCCAGGCTGCCCATGAGCGCCGCTTTGTAGTCGGGCGTGCGCCCCATATATCCATAGCTCATACGCGACCATGCAACAATTGCATCGCGCGCTTCGCACAATTCCTGCGCGGAATAGCAGGGCTTGAAAAATTTATGCGTGCGTGTGCCGGAACGGTCGAGGCCCGTGAGAATGTCGCGCGTTTTGGGATCGTGCAGGGCGTCATATAAGCGCCCAATCGACCGGCACGAGTTTCGAAAAGCGGGATGACTCGTGACGTCTGGAACGCGCTCGCCATAAATGTACACTTCCGCGAATCGCGCAGGCTGGCCAGGTAGCGCGGCCCGTCGAACATGACGTTCGCCGGAGGCTCTGATTTCGTTGCGTTGCTGTCCGCGGGAGCGTTGGCCATGGTGCATCTCCTTCTTGAGTGGCGATGTACAGGTAATAGATGGAATAGCCCGGCGAGTCAAGATCTTGGGGGAGTGGATTCAGCCTAGGTGGGAGGAAGAGACTTCGCTCCAGGAAATCTCCCTTTGCCAGAATCATCAACAGCCAGCAAATCCTCGGGAAACGGCCTGAAATAAACCTGCTCCAGTAGATACGTGCGGTCGAACCGCAGCGCCCAGGACCACAAAACATTGCTGATGCTCACGAGCGGAACGCGGCCGAGCCGAAACTGTTCCAGAGCATTCAGGAAATGGCGTTTCTCGCGCGACGATAAATCGTTTGAAAAATATCCGAACGCGTGCATCAGAACATTGATATGCGGCGCCGGCGTGGGAAGGGGTGTGAGAGCCTCGTGAAAGGTTGCCGCATACAATTGCAGAAGTTTCTGCGGGCTCCGCTTTTCGGCATTCGCCGCGATCCTGCCCAATTCGCGCATTTTCCTTTCGGAGCACGATAACAGTACAAATTTATGAGCAGCGTGAAACTGCACGAGCCCATGCATCGAGAAAGATCGTCGCAGAGCGCGGAGCCGTGCGTACGCAAAAATGCGGGTAAGGAAATGCTCGCGAATCCGCAGGTTCGAGAGGCGCGCGTCATCCTCTACCGCCAGATTCGGCAACCGCGACAAAACCGCTCCGGCAAAAAGGCCGGCGGTTTTTCCAAGCGCTGGCCCCTTCTCGATTCCCGCGTAATATTTTGCGTCGCCAATTCCGCACGAAGGAGACTTGTGCGTCAAAATAAAGCCGTCGATCTCGCGCAAAGAATCGAGAAATCCAGCGCTGAAACGACGCATCGATTCAGTGAGGTCCGCCCCGGTCGAGGGTTGCAGCAACTTCATTCCCTGCGTCGAATCGACCAGGCGAATCGGAGGACGCGGCGTTCCCAGCCCGATCTCCATTTCCGGACACACCGGCTGGAACTCCACATAAGTTGCAAGCCGCGAGGCAAACGTGTCTTGAATGATCTCGCCGTTAAACCGGCAGGCTTCGAATCCGAGGCACTTACTGATTACGATTTTGGGCCTGGGAAATTCGTTCATGGCGTCTGTTTCGCGGCTCCCGCTCCGCCGCGCAGTCTGCCCCTGGACTCGCTCCTCATTGTTGTGAGGTCTTCATCGGCGCTGTTTTCCTTAGCGCTTGCGCTGAGGCGTTGCGGTGAATATTTCAGCAGATATTGTCTCACGTTGAGTTTTCGCGCGGCATTCTTTGAACTCATATAGCGCACCGTCCCGAAGATCGGCCGCTCCGGTCCCCACGGGTGATCGTAACGGCCTAGGCACCAGAAGATGCCGCTGTACGAATTGGGATCCCGGCCGTCGAGCGCATAGCGATTATTCAGTTCGATCATCACCCCCAGCGCCTCCTCCGGCGAGCGCGTCCATTCCAGAATCTTTTTGCCCCAGAGCATGCGGAGATAATTGTGGATTCTGCCTTCGATCAGAAGCTGCGTCTGGGCCGCATTCCACAACGGGTCGTGCGTTTCCGCGTTGGCGAATTCATCCAGCGCGTATTGGTAAGGCCGCCGGTCGCCCGTGTGACCTCCCAACGTCTTCCGGGACCACGCTGGCAGGGATTCGTAGCGATCGTAGTTCTCCCGCCAGTGGCAGCAATTAAATCCAAGTTCGCGCCACGTAATCAGTTGATCGAGGAATGATTCGGCAGAAACACTCATGCCCCACCATCCGGAGCGGCTACCGTTGGAGCGCAGCGCCAGCCGTTCGGGCTTCCAGTGTTCGTGCTTCGCCACGGCGGCGAAAATCTCGTGGGCCGAGATGTGCCCAAAATGAAGATATGGAGAAAGGCCGCTCGTTCCGTCCTCGGCTGGATCATGTCTTCCTTCGGCGTAGGAATCGAGTTTCTGGCGAAGAAATAAACGGAGGCGTTTATTCGCCGCCTGGCTTCCGCCTGTCACTTGACTGCTACTTGTGCGCGCTGCTCGTGGTCCACGAGCTTCCCTTCCAGCGAGTGCTTTCATATTCTCCGTATCCGCCATCGCCAGCGCGCTGTAATTGTTCCGGGAAGCGCCTTTGCGGTTGGCATCGCGACGCCGGCCAGCGGATTCTCGTTTGGGAAATGCAAGAGGTGCGCCGGGATCTGGTTCTGAAGAAAGCGGCGAAATGAATATGCGGTGGAGTATTCCTTGGGAGCCGCCCTCATCGGAAGAAGCCCGTTTGAGTCGACTTGCTCTATCAAGACTGGAATCCGCGCGGTGGCGGCTGCAACCATGCGTGGTGGGAAGAAACAGGGGAATTCATCCGTCACGATGACGGCGGCTCGCGACGCCAGCGCCTCCAGCAAGCCTTTGCCTTCGCCGCGTGAGGGCTCCACGTAGGGGTAATAGATTGCTTCGAGACCTTTCGCGGATCTGGCATTTGCCATCATCCCATCGATCACAAAACAGCGAAGCCGCTCGCTGGCCCACGGAAAATCCCACTGCAGTGCTTCCAATATGACCAGAGGTTTGCGAATCTGGCGGCACCATTCGACCGCCCGATCCAGCGCGAAATTCGATCGCATCCGGCGAGCGGCAACCATCCAGTAGAGAACGTAATCCGCATCACGCTTGACGCGGGCGGCATTGCACGCCCGGATGCGGATTTCAGACACGGAGTTCACGACGATCTTCGGCGCGGGGGCGAGGTCATGAGTTCAAGCGCCAAATTGCGAAATTGAGAGCCGATGCATAGCTGACCCAAATCAAATACGGCACGAGCAGCCAGCCGGCAACGGGAACGATTCGCCAGAATTCAAAGAGCGTGGCTGCGATAGAAAGCCACAGCAAAACAATTTCAGCAAAGCTGGCTCCGGGCGATCGCAAACGGAAAAAGATTCCCGACCACGCAATATTGAGCCCGAACTGAATACCGAAGCACAACATGGCAATCGAAGCCAGTCCAGCCCTGCGCCAAACAAGCCATGCCGAAATTGCCATCATCAAATAGAGCGCTGTCCAAACCGGGCCGAACAGCCAGTTGGGTGGAGTCCACACCGGTTTGGCGAGGCTGGCATACCATGGATGGAGGGCAGGCGTGGTCCACACAGATCCCACGAATCCACCTGCGAGGCAGATCGCAATGCACGCGATGAGTTGCGTCACCATATTGCTCAGCCTCTTCGTTCCAACATCTCCAGTCGCCATTTTGCGCGCCTGCAAATATCGAGCCTTGAAAGGTTCCGCTCTTTTTTCGGCCGCACCGGAAACCAGGTCGAATGGTTCTCCTTTCGTCTTGCTGATTTGGCTCGTGTACGTTTAACTATAGAGACAAATAGTTTGACCACAAGGACAATCGCTGCCACACTGAAAGTCGTGTGAATGGCGGTTAAATGTTTCGCGGCTTTTTTCGCCGCAGTTAAAACGCGGAGGCCACAGAGTGCTGTCCGATACGCTCACCAGGGAACTGCGGCAGTACGCCATTGGAGAAAAGCTGCGCGTCCTGCGGCTGCGAAAGAAAATGGGACTTGTGGAACTCGGGCGCCATACGGGCCTGTCCGCAGCAATGCTTTCCAAGATGGAACGCGGGAAGCTCTTCCCAACACTTCCCACACTAATGCGGGTGGCGCTGGTGTTCAGCGTGGGTCTTGAATATTTCTTTTCCGATGACCGAAAACGGCACGTGCTTGGCATCGTCCGGCGCGGTGAACGCAAACGGTTTCCGGAAAAGATGGACGGCAAGGATGTCTCGTTCTTTTTTGAGTCGCTCGATTTCGCCGCCGTTGAGCGGAAATTGAACGCTTACCATGCGGAATTCCAGGCGCTGCCGCCCGGAAAGGCGCGAACACACCAACACAACGGCGCTGAATTCCTTTCTGTGTTGCGCGGGACACTGGAAATGCGAATCGGAACGGAAGATCACAAGCTGGAGTTTGGAGATTCCATCTATTTCGACTCCTCGCTGCCACACTCCTACCGAAGAATTAGCAAGACGCCCTGCTTCGCAATTGTTGTTACCGTTCCGTGAGTCGCAGGGAGCTGCACACTGAAGGAGCCGCTAAGGGCTGCACCGACGGAAACTCGCCGATGTATACTGGCGTCTACGCCAGAAGTCAAAGGAGCTTGATTGATGCACAAACCCGTTCGCTACGCCGTCTCCGCGGCGGTCTTCTTGGCCGCGCTCGCGATCCTATCACTTAGCGCCCACGCCAATTCATCCAACCGGCAAACGGATGTGATTCAAACTTCGCGGGGGGAACTGCGTATCACGCCGTGGTATCACGGCAGCGTGATGCTGGAGTTCGGCGGAAAAGTTATTCACGTTGATCCCTGGAGCCAGGGAGATTCCACCGGGCTTCCGGCCGCGGATCTGATTGTGATCACCCACACCCACCAAGACCACCTGGATCGCGCGATGGTTGACAAGCTTCACAAGCCGGAGACCATCATCGTCGGCCCGCCCGCCGTCACTGACACTCTGAACTGCGCGCCGGCCTGCGGCATCGTCGAGCCGATCAGCGATTCCGAACAGCGCACCGTAATGGGCATCGGATTCGAAGGCGTTCCGATGTACAACATCGTTTTCGGATCGGGACCCGGAAAGCCGTATCACCACAAGGGAGTGGGCAGCGGCTACGTTTTGAGCTTTGGCGACACGCGCGTTTATTTTTCCGGCGACACGGAATGCACGCCGGAAATGAAATCGCTCAAGAATATCACCGTCGCATTTCTGGCGATGAATCCCCCGCGAACCGAAACTCCGCTCGAAGCGGCGGAATGCGTGAAGGCGTTCAAGCCGAGAATTGTATATCCCTACCACTATCGCGGCTCGAAGCCCGAGGATTTTGCCGCGGCGCTGAAGGACACACCCGGAGTGGAAGTGCGGCTCCGGAAGCTCGAAGGCGAGCCGTAGACCGCGCGCTATTCTGAGAGAGAAGATGAGAAAAGTTGGACCGGAAGAAACCGTTTCGCGCAAGCAGGTTCAAGTTCCCGGCTGCTCGAAGATTTTGCTTCCGTGCAGCTCAGACTCTCGTAGTCAAAAAATGCCCATACCGCCCGCGAATTATGCTTCTTTTGTCTCTGTTTTTTCTTCCGATATTTGTTGAGCTGTGCCGCAATCGGCTGGGACCGCCGTTTTGTCCAGGATATCCAGGAGACGGGTCACAAATTCGTTGAGGCTGGGCATGCCCATCAAAAGGTCAATCGGCAGTTTGACGCCGAAAGAATCTTCCAGAGAGTGTTGCAGTTCGAGCGCCATGAGGGAATCGAGTCCGAGGTTGCTCAGCGATTCCTCGGGATCGAGTTCGGGTGCGTCAAGCGCCATCACCTGCGCCAGGTTTTTCTGAACGTGCGCGAGCAGTACTGCGTGGCGTCCAGCCGGAGGCGTGGCCAGGAGTTCCTGCAGTGACAGGCGAGGGCCCGGCTCGCGCGCTGAATTCGCGGTGGCGGGGCGTGCTTCCTCGCGAAGGATGTCCGAGATGAACGCCGGAGGTTGCTGGCCGTTAAAGGAGCGCGCCAGTTGCGTCCAGTCGACGGACATTGCCACCGCCTGCGGCGGCGCATTTTTATCGAACAACTGATTGAGCGCAGCAAGGGCTCGCGCCGGCGCAAGCGAATGCATCACGCGAGAGGCCGGTCCGCCGGAACTCGATGTGCGCGCGGCCATCCCAACTTCAGCCCATGGACCCCAGTTGACGGACAGACACGGCAATCCCTGCGCGCGGCGCTCGTGCGCCAATCCGTCGAGGAATGCATTGGCGGCAGCGTAGTTTGCCTGGCCAGGTGAACCCAGAACCGAAGCGACCGAAGAAAACATCACGAAGAAATCGAGCGAAGAATCCGCCGTCAGGGTGTGTAGATTCCACGCGCCAAGAACTTTCAGGAGCCAGCACGCGGCGGAAGCTCTCGGCGTCAAGATTGAGCAGTAAATGGTCGTCGAGCACGCCGGCGGCATGAATGACTCCCCGCAACGGCGGCATCGTGGTGCGAATTTCAGACAGCGCGCGCCTCACATCGGTTTCGCTGGCAACGTCCGCCTGGATGGTTGTGATCTTGACGTCTCTGCGCGCTAGATCCGTGACGACTTCGCTGCCGGCGGCGGATTCTCCGCTACGGCTCAGAAGCACCAGATGCCGCGCGCCCTTATCAACCAGCCAGCGGGCAACGGCCAGTCCCAATCCGCCATGGCCCCCGGTGATCAGATAAGTCGCGTCGGCTTGCGGAGCGATCGATCGAACCGAGCGATCCCTCGATTCGGAGCTGGTGAATGAGAGCACGACTTTGCCGATATTTTTGCGCCGGGCCATATAACGAAACGCATTCGCGGCGTCTTCCACCTGGAAAATATTGTGCGGCAGCGGTTTCAGGTCGCCGCGCTGGAACATGTCCATCAATTCCAGGAGCATGGAGCGGACCAGAGCGGGCCGCTCCCGACACACGCGTTCGAGATCCAATGCGAAATACGAAAGGTTATTTCGGAACGGGAAAAGCCCCAGCGGCTTGTTCTGATAGATGTCCGTCTTTCCAATTTCGACGAACCTTCCATAGGCGGAGAGAATCGACAGGCTGCGCGTGATGTATTCGCCGGGCAGAGAGTTCAGAACCACGTCAACGCCCCGCCCACCGGTGGTCCTCATGATTTCGTCGGCGAAAGCGAGCGACCGCGAATCCAGGATGTGCGGGACGCGCATGGATTTCAGATAGGAGCGTTTCTCGGGCGAGCCCGCCGTGGCGAAAATCTCCGCGCCGGCCTGTTGAGCGAGCTGCACGGCAGCGAGCCCGACTCCGCCTGCCGCCGCGTGAATGAGAACGCGCTCTCCGCGGGAAAGTTTTGCAGCTGGTGAAGCGAATAGTAGGCCGTGAGAAAGGCGATCGGAATGGTGGCCGCTTGTCCGGAGCTGAAGGCGGAAGGCTTCAGCACGACGGCTCGCGCGTCCGCGGTGGTGAACGCGCCAAAACTGGCGTTCGCCACGGCGATCACTTCGTCGCCTACTTTCATGTCCGTCACTTCCGCGCCAACAGCGGAAATCGTTCCCGAACATTCCGCGCCGAAGGGAATCGGGCCGCCGGGATAAACGCCCGCGGCATTCATCACATCGCGAAAATTCAGACCGGCGGCGTTGACGCGAATTTCCACTTCGCCGGGTTGTGGCCCCGGACGAGAAGTTGGCCGCAACAGCAAATTGTCAAGATTTCCGGGGCGCGAGATATCCAGACGGAACGAATCCCCTTCGGGAACATCAAGGAGCGCGGCGTTAGAAACCTTGGCCGCACGCGACGCGAGGCGAGCGACATATCGCGTCCCTTTACGAAAAGCAACTTCACGCTCGGTGGCGGAAAGCGCCAATTCCTCAGCGAGTGCCGCGACGTCGTCGGAGCCGCCTTCCGGATCGAGATCGATCCGAGTGCATCCAAGTTCAGCGTGCTCAAGATCGATCGACTTCGCGAGCCCCCACAGGGGGATCTGGGCCAGCGAAACGTGCGCCGACGTAGCGCCCACGGCTTGAGCTCCACGCGTCACGATCCACAAACGGCGCTTCGAAGCCTTGGCGTCGCTCAGCAGCGACTGAACAAATTGCAGCGTCTCGATCCACCGGGCCTGCGCTTCCTGCATCGCTCCAGGGTGACCGGCGAGATCCGTCAGATCGAGGCTCGACAAGTGTACGACGTTGGTGCAATCCACGCGGAGCTTAAGATCTCGAACATCATCCAGACTGGCTACGACGCAACTGTGTCCTCGTTCCTGGAGCTGCGCGGCGAGTGCCTGCCCTGATCCGCCGCGATCGGCGATTATGAACCACGAGGACGCGTCCGACGCGGCTAGGATTCGTGGAGCGAGCGGCTTTTTCGCCACCCAAGTAATGTCATACAGAAGGTCTCCGGGATTCTCGCGCGCTTCCCGCTCCGATTCTCCCGCGATGAGCTTCACACGAAACTTGAGAATCTCGCAGGTCACGCAGCCATCTTCGTCAAGTAGTCGGATGTCGGCTTCAAGAAATTCCTTGCCGAGAGTATTGCCTGGGTGAACCACGCAGTGGCTGAAAAGCCGCGCGTCCGGTTGGGCCATGAATCTGATGCTCGCAACGCCGCTGGGCAGGTAGATCCTTTTGCGGACAGAGTTTGCTCCGTCCTGCGGCAGCGCAGCAGCAAGCACATGTAAACAGGAATCAAGGAGCGCGGGATGAATTGCAGAGCTATCGAGTTTTCCGCTGGATTGGAAAACTATGGCCGGCGCGGAAGGTAGCCGCACCTCGCCCAACGCCTCGCGTTCGCCGCACCATAGCTGTTGAACGCCCTGGAACGCCGGACCGTATTCCAGGCCGGCGTTCCTCAGGGAAGCATAGAGTTCGTCCGCCGTTTTGTGCTGCGTACATCGAGCCCGTATCTCATCCAGGCTGTACTGCTCTTCGTCGCAGCGGCCAAAATCGCCCGCTTCCATGCGCATGTCGCCCGACGCGTGCAGAGTCCACATGGGGTTTTCATGGCTGCCATTCAGGTTTGCATTGGAACTGTAAATCTGGAAGGAAGCGCTTCCGCTGGATGCCGGGGACGCAACCAGCTGTAAAGTACGCCACCCCGTCGCCGGAAGAATCAGCGCTTCCTGAAACGCCACGTTCGATAACACTGGAGAACCGGCGCCGAACAGTTCGGCGGACGCGGCACGGGCGATTTCCAGATAAGCGGCAGCGGGAAAAACGACCGAGCTCTGCACCTTGTGATCTGTCAAGTAGCGAAGCGTGTCAACACCGATTTTGCTCTGGAACTGTGGCATGGGCAGAGCGGAGTTCAGCCGCTCTCCAAGTAGCGGATGCGCGGGCTTCGAAGGCTTTTTGGCGCCGGGCTCGGAGTACGCATCTTCCCAGCAACGTTCACGTTCGAACGGATAAGTCGGAAGGGAAATTTTCAACGGCTGGTACGGTTCGTCGAACATCTTCCAATCAACGTTTGCGCCGCGAACGTACAACGAAGCGAGGCTTGCGAGCATGGACTGCCAGCCGCCGCGGTCGCTGTCCAGCGAACTGAGCATCATCGCGCCGGCCCCGGAATCGCCAAGAATCGCCGTGCCGGAGAACTGATTCGGGGGGCCGATTTCCAGAAAATGGTCGTGGCCCAGCGCGGCGAGAGTCTCGATGCCGTCTTCGGAGCGCGCGTCCTGCAAAACGTGAAGGCGCCAATACGGTGCGCCGAGAATTTCATTTTCCCCCAGCAGTTTTCCGCTGATGCCCGATATGAAGGGCACGCTTGGCAATTGGAACTTAACGGCTTCGGCTGCCGTCTCGAACTCATCGAGCATGCCATTCAGTTCGCCATCCTGAAGAGCAAGTTGCAGGAGGCGGGCGCGTTTGACGACGAGGGTGAGAGCGTCCTCGCAAGTCAGCACGCCGGAAGCCACCGCCGCCGCATAGTCGCCAACACCCGCGCCGAGAACAGCGTCCGGGGTAATTCCCCAGGAGCGCCAAAGCTCGGCCAGCGCGAACTCCAAAGCGAATAAAGCGGCGTCGCGACGTTCGGCATTGAGCTCTTCCAGGGAAAGCGCGGCCAACAAGGATTCGTCCGCGCGCAAATCCAAAAACCGAGCGCAGCGATCCATGGCCGAGCGAAAAACCGGCTGCGTGTCATAAAGCTGATAGGCAGGGCATGCACGATTCGCCTCACCCCCAAACAGAAATGCTACGCGCGGCCCGTCTTTTCTTGGGGAATGTCCCACGAACACTTCCGTGGTGGAGTTTTCCAGCGGATTTCCGGCGACAAAATCGCCGAGCGCCTGCCTGAGCTGACTTTGACTTTCGGCAACGACGGCGACGCGGCGTGAGAAATGCGACCTGCCCGCGTTGGCCGTGAAGCAGACGTTCATAACGTCGTCTGCGGAATGTTCAGCAAGATGTTTTTCGTAACGGCTTGCGAGCGTTTTGACAGCGGTTTCCGTCCGGGCGGAGAGCGTCAGAATGTGATGGGGCCGGACCGGCAATCCTTCCGCCCGTAACCGCGCCGGTGGTTGTTCGACAATCACATGCGCGTTTGTGCCACCAAATCCAAAACTGCTGATGCCCGCGAAGCGCTGCGACGTCCGCGGCCACGGTTGTGCCGCTGTGGGGATCGTGATTCGCGTGCCCGCAAGAGAAATGCGCGGATTCAGCTTGGAGAAATGCAGCTGGCCGGGAATTTCGTTGTGTTCGAGGCAACCCAGCACTTTGGCCAGGCTGGCCATTCCAGAAGCATTTTCCGCGTGCCCGATGTTGGCTTTCACCGAACCCATCGCGCAAGGAAGATCCTCAGGGCCGCTCTTACCGAGGACCGCTTTGACCGCTTCGACTTCGATCGGGTCTCCAATGGATGTGCCGGTGCCGTGCGCTTCCAGGTAAGTCAACTGGCGCGCATCGACTCCGGCCTGCGCCAGCGCCTCGCGGATCACGGACTGCTGCGCGGACGCGTTTGGAGCGGCGATGCCCGCGGTCCGCCCGTCCTGGTTCACGGCCGAGCCGCGAATGACGCCGAGAATCTGATCGTGATCGCGCAGCGCGTCGGATAGCCGTTTCAGAATCACCGTGCCGCAACCTTCGGCGCGAACGTAGCCGTCAGCCTTGGCATCAAATGTTTTGCAGCGGCCGTCGGCGGCCATCATGCGCGCGTGCGAGAAGGCGATCGTAACTTCGGGAGAGAGGATCAGGTTGACTGCGCCAGCAAGAGCCAGATCGGACTGCGCGCTGCGCAAACTGTCACAGGCCATGTGAATGGCGACGAGCGATGATGAGCACGCTGTGTCAACGGCGACGCTGGGCCCTCGAAGATCCAGCAGGTAGGAAATGCGGTTGGCCGCGATGCTGTGGGCGTTACCCGTTCCGATGTAGGCGTTGATAACCTTCAGGTGATCCTGATAATTCATGATCACGTTGGAGTAATCGAATCCGCCGATTCCCACGAACACGCCGGTTCGCGTGCCCGCCAGCTTGTCCGGCGGCTGCCCGGCGTTCTCCAACGCTTCCCAAGTCACTTCGAGCAGCACGCGCTGCTGGGGATCCATCGCTGCCGCTTCCCGTGGCGAAATTCCGAAAAAATGAGGATCGAAACGATCGAGCCCGGCCAGGAATCCGCCCCAGCGCGTGCTCATCCTGCCCAGGGCTCCGGGGAGTGGATCGTAAAGCGCGTCGATGTCCCAACGTTCGCGAGGAATCTCCGAGATGGCATCCACGCCGTCTCGCAGCAAAGTCCAGAAGTTTTCGAGTCCCGCCGCGCCTGGAAACCTGCAACCCATTCCGATGATGGCGATGGGCTCGGAACCGGCGGTTTTCGGGTGTTTTGAGGCTGCACCATGGTCGCCGTCACCATTCGCGCGGGCGTTTCCATTTCTGCCGGCGTTGCCGGCCAGGCGATGGGAATAGGATTGCGTGCTCAGGTAGTCCCATACGAGGCCGCTGCGCGGATGGCTGGTACCGTTCTGCTTGCGATCGGCACGGCCTTCGTGATCGCGCCATTCATACACCACGCTCAAAGAGCCGGCCAGAAACGCGTTGCGGCAGGCGTAGCGCTGAATTTTGCCGCTGGAAGTTCTGGGAATGCTGCGCGGTGCGATCAGCACGATTGCGTCTGGATGAACTTCGTGAGATTCGGCAAGCGCGCGGCGAATTGCGGCAAGGATGTCTTCCGTGGGAAGCGATGCTGGGTCGTTCACTTCCTGAACGATTACCAGTCGCTCCGCGCCATCCCGGTCGATGGAAAACGACGCGCCGGAAGCGGGACGTAGCGCGCGATGGCTGCGCTCCACACTGTGTTCCAGGTCCTGAGGATAGTGATTGGAGCCACGGATAATAATGAGATCCTTCAAACGCCCGGTGACGAAAAGCTGTCCACGGTCCAGAAATCCAAGGTCGCCGGTGCGCAGAAAAGGTCCTTCGCCGCCGGCTAGATGCGCGTTGAATACTTGCTGGGTCTCCTCCGGCTTGCGCCAGTAGCCTGGTGCGACGCTGGGCCCCGAAACCCATATTTCTCCCACACGGTCCGCAGCGCAGGGCACAAAAGTCTCGGGATCGACAATTTTAACGTTCAGGCCGGGCGCAACTCCGCCGCATCCCACGAGTATGCGGCTGCCCGAAGCACCCGGGCCCGCAGACTTGATTTGATTTCGCTGCAAATCCTGGGCGACCACAGCGGGCGTGTACGGCGCACTTCCGTCCGCGTGCCCAGAAACAATAAGGGTCGCTTCCGCCAGGCCGTAGGCGGGACGAAATGCTTCGGCACGAAAGCCGCACGGGGCGAACGCTACAGCGAACTGCGCGAGCGTGTCCGGACGCACCGGCTCCGCACCGCACAGCGCCACGTTCACGCTGGCGAGATTGAGCGCGGCCCGCTGTTCGACGGAGCATTTTTCCACGCACAATTCGTAAGCAAAATTCGGTGCGACGATGGTCGTCGCGCGATAGCGCGTAACCGCCGCGAGCCAGCGCATCGGACGCTGCAAGATCGAAGAGGGCGGCATCACGATCATCTCGCCGCCCGCGTACAGCGGCTGAAGAAGCCCGCCGATTAATCCCATGTCGTGGTAGTGGGGGAGCCAGGTGACGCCGATGCTTTCGGATGAAAACTGGAACACTTCGCGCAGGCATGCCAGATTGTGCAGCAAGTTGCCGTGCGTCACCATCACGCCGCGCGGCGCCGCGGTGGAGCCCGAGGTGTATTGCAGCAGGGCCAGCGTTTCGAGATTTGCGCCGGAGCCGTGAACTTCCTGGCCGTCCGCCGCGGGCAAATCGTCCGTCGCCATCCAGTGCAACTGCTTCAGTTCGGGGGCCCGCTTGAACAAATCTTCCGATTGTCGACGCAGCTTGCCCGTGGTTAATACGAATTTTGCTTCGGAATCGGTGGCAATGGCCAGGAGGCGCGGAATCTGCCGGTGCAGGCGTGCCGGAAATACCGGGACGGCAACAATACCCGCAAATAGGCAGCCCCAGAATGCGGCGATGAAATCGAGTCCCGCGGAATAAAAAAGCAGAGCGCGGGCTCCCGGAGCGGCCCGTGGCGCGAGAGCAGCGGCAATGGCGCGCGCGCGCGATTCCAGTTCCTCGTAGGTGAGGCGGAAGTCTTCGGTTTCTCCGTCGGATAGAAATCGGAAAGCGATGCGCGGGCCGTGCTGCGCCGCACGGGCGCGCAGCAGTTCAATCAAGTTGTTGAAGCGCGCGTCGCCGTTCGATGAAAAATTGGCCAAAGTTCAGTTCTCCCAGAATGAACGAGGTGCGCGGGGCGCGCGATGAATACACATACCTCATCTCAATCAATCCACGAAGAAATATCACGCTCGACGCTTCGCGGGGTCAAGACACAATCCCTGACGTGGTCATGCCACGGTTGCAGCGGCAGCCCTCAAAATCCAATTATGAAAGCCACTGCGTTTGTTTCGCCAGACTTTCCGCCGCCCCTGTTACTTATCCTTCTCCAATGCTTCCGGGGTGAACAGCTTGGCGTCCAGCCCGGTGTTCAAGTGAACCTCATCGATTGTCAGGACCGATTTGGTGCCCTCGAGTAACGAAAACATTTCGGTTTTCCGCGCTCCCCAGATCCCGTTTTCCTTGCGCAGTCCGCTGGCATGCATCTCGCGCACTTTGCGGCCCCCCTGATCGTACATCTCCGCGTGCAGAATGGAGGGTACATCCTGAGCCACCCAGTAATAAATAAATTTATATTGGGATCGGTCGGGTGTCACTGGTGTGGCCTGTATCTTAAATGTTTTATGCTTTTCGATAATATCTTCCACAGGTAGTAGTTGATACGTAAAATCATCCAGCGAACGCTCGGCAATATCCTCGTAGGTGAAATCGCTTCCGGCGAAGCGCTCGGAGCGTTCCCGTGGAGCGATGGGGCGCACTCGATCCGTCGCTGGCGTATAAATCCACTGGCGGTCGGTCAGTCCCGGCTGGTTGATCGACAGCAACGTCACACCGCGAAGCTCGGGGGGGTCGGTGAACCGCACCAGCGTTTTGCCGTTGCCGAACGAACCCACGCGCATGATCGTGAACTTCTTGCGCGTGGTATGGCCGTCCTTGTCTGTGATGTCCAGTGTCGCCCGCACAGTAGCGTCGTGGCTGGTGTCCTGCTGGTAGACGCCAGCCATGATCGCTTTGGGATCGGCCTGGGCAAAAACTGGAAGCGTGCTGGAAAGGCACAGCGTCAGCGTGAGCAACGCTGCATTCAGAAGCGTCCTCTGCCAGCGAAGTTGCCGGATTGTGACTGGCCTATTCATAGCCGATCGCCTCGATCACCTGCATGCGCGCGGCATTTCGCGCCGGCCACCAGCCTGCCGCAAGTGAAACCGCGGTAACGACGGGCACGGAAAGTAAAACAAATTCCCAGGGAAAGTAAAACGGAACGGAATAGCCGGCCAGCACGGTCGAGACGGTGTGCGACATGAACACCGTGTTTAATATCCCCGCGATCGAGCCGACGAACACGCCAACGATGGCCACAGCCACCGCTTCCAGCAAAACCAGTTTGCGGATTTGCGACCGCAGTCCGCCAATCGCGCGCACGATGCCGATCTCGCGCCGCCGCTCGGATACTGAAATCAGCAGGGTGTTGACGATTCCGAGAATAGCAATCATCACGGCCACTACCAGCTGCATGTAATTGAGCGTGAAGAACTGGTCCACCAGGCTGGAGATCCAGCGCTTGAACTCGGCGTTGGTGTAAACGAACGCGTGGAAAGAACCCGCCGTGAGCCGCTCGATTTGTTGCTTCATCGCCAGTTGGTCGACGCCTGGATTCAGATCAACATCGATGAAATCCACGGCGTCGTCACCCCAGTATTTCTTGTAGAGAGCGCGGTCCATGAAGATGGTGCCCTTTTCCGAACGATAGTCGTCCAGAAAGCCGACAATGGGACGCACCAGCGTTCCGGTCGGCGATTCCAGAGTGACTTTGTCTCCGACGCCTACGCCGAAGCGCAGGCCAAAATTTCGCGATACCAGCACGGCGTCGCCTTGGATCAACTGGTCACGGACATTCCGCGAGGCCGCGTCTTCGATGGCTTTTTGCGACCGCGAAAGGAACCCATCCATTTCTATGGCGATCACCGCCGCGGTGTCTCCCCGATAAGGAATGGACGTAAAGCGCACATTCTCGACATGGCTCACTCCCGGGAGCGCGGCAATCTGCCGGCCCAGATCCTCGGTGAAATGGTAGCTGGTCGAGCGCAACATGGCCGACGTGGCCACAAATATGTCCGCGTTGAGCACCTGGTTCATCCAGCGATCCAGCATCTGACGGTAGCTCTGAATGTAGGACGTGGTGGAGAAAACAAACATCAGCCCGACCATCAGCGCGCCAACCGTGGCGGCGCACCGGCGGGGCGTCTGAATCATAGCGTCAACCGCCAGCGCGCCTTCGGATCCCCCAACCCAACTCAGAACCGGCCGCAACACGCGCGCGGACCACAGAACCAGCTTCGGAAGAACAATGGTCAGGCCCAGCAAAACGATCGTCGCAAATAGAAATTGAATGGGCAGGCCCAGGCTGCGCGGAGTCCACATCACCATCGCCGAGCCGGCCAGGATCATCAAAAGGCCGCCGCCCGTTCGCCGCCAGCCCAGCACCGTTTCGCGGTGGCGCGCCTCGATGTTATGCAGAGCCAGCGCCGGGTCCAGTGACGCGGCTCCATGCGCGGGGAACCACGCGCCAATCACCGATGCCGCCACTCCCAGCACAAAGGCCAGCGCACACTGATCGAGATGCAACCGGGCAGGCGCTGCCGTGGCCACCACTCCATAGACGGCTGCGACCATTCCGCGCATCACGCGGTTCGCCGCCGCCGCGAGGAAGAATCCTCCAGCGATCCCCACCAGCGAGCCGATCACCCCCATCAGCAGCGCTTCGCACAAGAACATCCGGCTGACGTTGCTCTGCTCCACCCCCACGGCGCGCAGGATGCCGATTTCTTTCCAGCGTTGGTTCACTGCGATCGTGAATGAATTGAAAATGATATATACGCCCACCAGCAGCGCCACGAAGCTGGTGATCAGGATCCCGACGCGCATCGCGGTGACCGCATTTTCCAGAGCCTGCCCGCGGACTTCCGGGCGTTGCACTTCCACTCCCGGCGGTAGCTGGGCCCGCAAACGCTGCTGCACTTGTTCCACGGCCACACCCGGAGCATTCATCAGATCAATGCGGTCGAACTTGCGCCCGCGATGAAACACCACTTGCGCGGAATAAATGTCCATCACCGCGACGTTGCCGCCAAAAACTGCTCCCACGCCTACCGGTTTGAACGTTCCCTCAACGACGAATTCTTCCTTTCCGTCGGAAGCGAACAGCGTCATCTTGTCGCCGACCTTCAAACCGTGGCGATCGGCGAAGGATCTTGAAAGTAGGATTGAATTTGGCTGCGCGAGAAATACCAGGGGGTCGGCAATCTGCGTCTGGGTCTGATCGAATTGATAATCGCGGAGTTGGTGGTCGCCCGTGGTGTCGACGCCCAGCACCAGCAGCGAGCCCTCATCAGGGAAATTTGTCTGCACCAGAGTCTCGATCACCGGTTCTGCCAGTTGCACACCAGGCGTAGCGCGCACGGTGTCGAGCACTTTTTCAGAAAATCCGGATTCGCCTGCGGTGACCTGCAGCGTGGCTTTGCCCGCCAACTTCTCGACGGTGGCGCGCAAGGAATCCAACAACGTGGCGTTGCCGGTGCGGATCGCAAAGAACACGGCCACGCCCAGCGCGATCCCTAGCGTGGTTAATGCCACGCGGAGTCGATGGGCACGCCATTGCTTGAAGGTGACAAGCCACATCGCCCCAAACATTAACGCTCTCCCGCGGCTGCCGTCCCGGTTCGCCCGGTATGCACTTCTTTCACGAACTGACCGTCACGCAAGGTCAGGATGCGATCGCAGAAAGCCGCGGCCAGGTCATTATGAGTGACCAGCAGAATGGTGTTATTGAATTCGTTATGCAGATCGTCGAGGAGACGGAGAATATCTTCTCCAGTGGCCGAATCGAGGTTTCCGGTGGGTTCATCGCCCAGCAGGATCGGTGGCCGAAAAACGAGAGCGCGGGCGATGGCCACGCGCTGGCGCTCGCCTCCGGAAAGTTCATCGGGACGGTGGTGCGACCGCAACTTGAGACCGACACGATCGAGCATTGCCAGGGAGCGCTGGTCCGTTTCACGTTTTCGCAAACCCTGCAACCGAAGGGGCAGAGCGACATTTTCGAGCGCGGTGAGCGTGGGCAGCAGGTTGAAGGTCTGAAAAATCATTCCGAGTTTTTCCCGTCGCAGGCGCGTTCTACGGTCGTCGTCCAGCGCGGAAAGCTCCACACCTTCCAGCTTGATCGAGCCAGAGGTCGGTTGGTCCAGACCGCATATCAAGTTGAGGAGTGTCGATTTCCCAGAGCCGGACGGTCCCATCACCGCAACCCGTTCGCCCTGTTCGACGGTCAAGCTCAAATTGTGCAGAGCCTGTACGGCCCCGCTGTCTCCGTAGGTCTTGGAGACGTTGGTCAGCTGGATCATGTTCGCGGCCGAGAGCACCCGGGGAAGACAAGCCAGCGCCTCAGGCGGGAGTCGATTCTACCCTACGCGTTATGAACCGCGAACATCAAAATTACTGTATAGGACCGCATCCGGACGTCCGTCGCTAGCATTTGGCAGGCCACTCACAAGTTGCAACCACCGTATGTCTAAGTAACCGTTTGCGAAAGCCTGGGCAACCTAACGCTTGGCCTTGGCCTCAAAACGAGCGAATATGAAGGCCACAACCCATTTTTAGGAAGAAAATCGACCCGTCGGGGGTACAAAGTTAAGCGTTCCTATCAACCACTGTGTCTGGAAGCTGTTCGTCTTGGGCCTGCCCAGCCACTCCTATCGGAAAACGCATTCATTCCTGAACCCTGCGGCCGCGGAGTGAAGTACGGCTGTCAAAAATATCTGTCTGGCTTCGCTAAGACTCAGCGGTTACCGCCTCGGAAGAATCGATTTAGCTTCCGAAGTCAAGGTGGCTGCTTTCCATCAAGTGGAGTGATTCTTTGAAGTCATGAGGCATTCGAAAAGCGCCGCGTGGTTTATATCCGCTTGGCGGCGCGTTCTGTACGCGGTGTTAATTTGCGCGTTGCCGGGTTTCGCGCAACAGGCGGGACTGCCGTTCAAGGCAATTCGTTCTGCACGTCGTCCGGCAAGGTCACGTCCGCAAGCGGACAGAACACGACCATAGCCGTCACCAGGAGTTACGGTCAAGCTGACCGCAGCGGCTGGTGGAGCGCCATCCCAAACGGCGGTCACGGATTCGGAAGGCCACTACGAATTCACGCATCATCGCGTCCGGGGAGTTATAACCTGGAAGCCAAGGTAGAAGGCTTTCAATCGTGGACTGGCGCGGTAACGCTGATCCCGGCCAGGCGCTCACCGAAGATGCCGCCCTGGAGATTAGTTCGGTGGAAGAACAGATCGAAGTGCAGGGGGAAGCCACGGAAATTGCCACGCAAAGCGTAAGCGCGACGGCGACAGTCACCGAGCAGCAACTGCAGGAATTGCCGCTACGCACGCAAAAGTTTACCGAGGCCCTGTCAATGTCCCCAAGCGTCATTCGTACGCAGGAGGGGAAGCTGAATTTTAACGGCCAGGCGGAAAGCCAGGGAATGCTACTGGTAGACTCCGCGGAAAACGTCGATCCGGTGTCGGGAAGCTTCGCGATTCCGATTCCCGTAAGCGCAATTCAAAATATCCAGGTCTTCAGCACGCCGGATAGCTCTGCATACGGCGGATTTTCAGGCGGCTTGACCCGGATCGAGATCAAGCCGCCCGGGCCGGGATGGAACTACAAATTTCTCGATCTAGTTCCATCTTTTCGCGGCAAAAACGACCATTTGATCGGCATTCTGAATATGACGCCGGGTTGAAGTTCGGCGGCCCGCTCATCAAGAACAAACTCAACTTTTCCGAAACATTGACTTACGAGTTTCGCAAGGATCCGGTGCACGGGCTGATCCTGGCCGGCGAACGAAACGGTTACCTATAGCATGGTGTCCTTACGGAATTCCAGTGGACGTTTTCTCCCAGCATGTTCTGAACGTCACGGCCAATGTTTTTCCCGTCGACGGTCTTATTTGCAAATATCAATGCTCTCATTCCGCAAACCGCGTCCACGAATTTTCGGCGGCGCGGATATCGGTCGGGCGCCTCCGACGCGTACCAGTTTGACTCGGGTGTGTTCTAACCACGATCGTTCGTGATACGAATTTCTACGCCGTCCAACGCGGCCAGGGATTACTGGACATGACCATCAATCCCGAAGGCTGGGGCGGCAATTACTTCAACACATTTTCGCGGAACGCGAATCAGGTGGAGGCTTTGCCATGCTTCAGCTGCCTACATCGTCGTGGCTGGGAGCCATCAAGTGCAATTCGGAACGGATATTCTGTATCGGACCTTTACCGGCAGTAGTGTTTCCCGTCCCATCAGTTTGCTGGCAGAAGACGGCAGCACCACGGAGACGATTAATTTTAGCGGCCCCAGAAACTTGCGGGGGAATGATGCCGAGGTTTCCGAATTTGCAGAAGATCGCTGGTCGTTAAACAAGACTCTCGCCCTGACGTTCGGCGGCCGCGTGACGCATCAGACCCTGGGCCGGGATGTGGCCTTCGCGCCGCGCGCTGGCGTTGCCTACTCTTTTCCGAATGCCAGGATGGTGCTCCGTGCGGGAGCTGGGCTGATTTATGGGCATGTCCCGCTGCTGGCTGTCGGTTTCGGCGGGTTTCAGGATCGCGTAATCACCTTCACGTCCGGGCCGATGGCCGGACAGCCCATCACTTTGCAAAACGTCTATCAGGCGCCGGGGATTCCCGGATATTCATCGACCATGATGGACAGCAGCAGCACCCGCACGTTTACTTGGAATCTGGAAGCGGAAGCTCCGGTGCGGAAGAATCTCAGCCTCCGAGTCGGTTATTATGAAACCCATACCACCAATCTTTTCGTGCTGAATCCGATTCTTCCGGTGACCGGAAATTCTGGTTTTCTGGCTCTGCAAAATAGTGGCACGTCAAACTACCGGCAGGCGCAGGTTACCGCGCGTTACCGCCCCAGCGAACAGACGAAGTGAACGTCTCCTATGCCTGGAGCCGCGCGCGCGGCGACTTGAATACGCTGTCTGATACATTTCTTCCCGTACAGGCGCCAGTGATTCGGCCAAACGCCTATGGCGTGCTGCCCGCCGATATTCCCAATCGTGTGCTGGCCTGGGGATACGTGATGCTCCCAAAAAAGTTTATGTTCAGTCCCGTCGCCGACCTGCACACCGGATTCCCTTACTCCAATGTGGATGTTCTGCAGAACTACGCCGGCGTTCCGAACAGCTCGCGCTTCCCGGTTTACTTTTCTCTGGACGTGAAACTTTCCCGCGAATTCACGGTGCACATGCCCTTCAAGGAAAACGCCAAGCGCAGGAAAATCAACATCGGAGTTTTTTCGCTGGACGTAACCAACCGCCTCAATCCCCACGACGTATACAATAATACCGGCGCGCCGCTGCCGCTGTTCGGACAGTTTGCCGGCTTTCAGCGCCGCCTGACTGGGCTGGATCTGAACCTCAGCGAGTAAACTGGGCTACTGCCTGTCAGGTTTAGATTGCGCTGATGTCGGGTCTAAGTCAGACGGGCTGAAGCCTATCCTACGAAAAGCGAAAAATTCGAGATGAAACTTTCAACCGTGTTAGCGATTGCCGTACTTTGTGGAGGCGCGTGGTCGACAATTGGGACGCGACGCGCCATTGCTGCTTCCGATCAAGATGACTTGCTGCAGGCGGACCACGCAGAGTTCCCGCCCGGGAATTCCTACGTAACCCTGCAAGACAACATTCTTGAGCCGGATTTTACATGGACCGATTCTTCCGGGAAGCTGCGGACCAAATCGGAGATCATGCGTGTTCTTCGGTCAGAACAGCGATTGCCGCTCGAACCAGGCGGCGGTCAGGGCGCATCCGAGGCCCATGCCGATGGCCAGGTCGGAGTCGTGCAAGAGCACAGCGGAAAACTCTATGTCCTGCGTCTTTGGATCAAGCGGAACACCCGCTGGCAATTGCTGGTCTATCAGGCGGTCGCAAGTGGGGCGCCTCCTTCCGCTGAATCGGGCAAGGAAATCTGCGAGAACCCGTGCAAGACTGTGCCCTTCGATCCGCAAAGCGAAGACCAGCGCGCGGTAATCCACGCCTATCAGGCGGTGGAACGGGCGGTTACGGCGCACGATTCCGCGGCATGGGGAGCACACATCGCCGAGGAATTTTTTGCGGTTACCTCAAATAGCGACCGCCCGCTCGACAAAGCCGCACGAATGGCGGGCCTGGACAATCAAAAGGTAGCGGGCATCGCGCCTTTTCCCCTGGTGTCAGCGCGCATGTTTCAGTTCGGGGATGCCATGGTGATGATTTCGCGGCAGCGGCCAGAGCACGGTTTGCCGTTGCACGTTACGCGCGTGTGGTTCAAGCGCCAGGGCGAATGGCTCGAAGCGTATAGCTACCAGACGACGATTCAGTCCGGCAGTTCGGCTAGATAAGATGAATTGTTAGTTCGCATGAACAGGCATGGCGAGAGAAACTGAAGACGAACCGGGATCATTACTCTTCAAGCCGCGCGTAGCCAGTATTTCATAATCCTGATATTTGATGGTCAGTACCGCGTGCCCGCCGCCGCGAACAATGGACACAGATTGATTCTTTGCGGGCAGCCAGAAATCTCCGATTTTCAGATAGGAGTGATGGATGTCGGTCTTCTTGATCCAGAAGGAAGGATTCTTGGAAGGCTCGGCTTCGATGCGGCACACCGCGAAATCCTTGCTGTCCACCCAGATGCGGCCACGGTACAGAAGCTTGCTGGGAATTTTGGGCTCCACGGCAAGCGAGTAGGAACAGTTATCAAGGGCATCTTCGTGTTGCAGACCGCTGAATTCGTAGTTGGTGGAGTTCAGCGCGACACGCGCGCGGTTCTGTTCGGTCATGGACTCCATCTCAGCGTCCAGAAGGCGCTTCAGAATTTTTTCGATGATCCAGTCGGGCCCGCTTTGGGAAACGATCTTGAATTGCTTGGTGGCCGGAGCGTCATAGACCATGTCCACAACCATCTCGGCATGCAGGTTGGTCGGGAAACCTGTGTAGTCCAAAGTATAGAAACGCCGCCCTTGATACTTCTGCAAAGCGTCCGCGCGCTCCACATTTTTCTCGATTAGCGAATCGAGCACCTGCGAGAGATTCATCCGCGACTCGACGATGGCCGGAGGAATGGATGATTGTGCCCCCGCGGGGGCGATCCAGACAAAAGACAGAAGGAAGAGTGCCAACATGAGCGCGCGGGAATCCTGTTTGCCTTTACACATAAATTCGCAAGCCTCTCCGCCGGATTCGCGGACCCGGAAGCTACCTTTCCTTCTCAGATATTCACAATCGTTCTGGCATCGTCGCGAGAACACTCTCTACTTCGGGCGTCGTTTGCACGTAGCGTTCGTAAGTCTTGTACATTCCGGCAAAAATCTGTTCCCAGGAACCAATGGAGAGGGCGCGCTGGCGGGCTTCAAGTCTCATTCGACCATGTAACTCGGCATCTGTCATCAAAAATGTAAGTAACAAGGCAAATTCGTCGAACCGATGGGCAACGTACCCGGACTTGCCGTCCTCGACGGTGTGGGCAGGCCCGCCGCGCGCAGCAACGATGGCGGGTACACCGGAAGCCATAGCCTCGAGGACTGCAAGACCGAACGTATCCGTTTCCGAAGGAAAGACGAATGCATCCATGTTAGCAAATTCGCGCGATAGGCGCTCTCCGGTCAGCCAGCCGCGGAATTCCGCGTGGCGCATGTTTTCCCGCAGCCATCCTTCTTCCGAACCCTCGCCGATCAATACAATCCGAAAATCCGGGCTACCCTTGGCAAGCAATTCACGTTCCAGCCGAGCGAAGAACCGCACGTTTTTTTCCGGTGTCAGCCGCCCGACGTAGCCGATCTGGAACGGGCCTGCGGATCCGTCCCGGTTTTTCGGGCTGAAGGCCTCTGTGTCGACGCTATGGGACATCAGGAAGCAAGGCTTCCCGGTGGCCTTTCCCAACAACTCCATCAGATCGCTATTTGGTGTGAACAGTAGGCGCGGAATTTTGTAAAAACGGGCCGCCGCTTCGAAACTCCGGGCCTCGGCCGCCGCCGACAATTTAGCGGACAGGCCGGCCGGCCACGACGACAACAGCTTCGAGACGCGGCAGCCTGCGAATTGGTGAATATTGGTTTGCCAAGAGGCTGCCAATGTGACGCTGAGGTTATGGGCGAGCAGCGCGCCAAGGATTCCGACGTCGCTCGGTCCAGTGATGTGTACGACATTCGGAGCAAAATCACGCAGGATCGGCAGCAGCCGCGCGTAGTGCCTCAGGAACAAGAGATCGAATTCGTGATGTCCATCGAGCGGGAAGGTAGCTGGACCGCGACGCAGCTGAATTCTGGTAACGGATCCATCTGTCGACATTTCATCGCGCGGACCCGCGTGCACCAGCAGAAAGGGCAAACCGTGCTCTTTGGCGAATGCGGCGAATTGCCTGCTGGTATTCGCCACGCCGTCAATTTCCGTATACGTGCACGGAAACAGAGCCACCCGGATGTTGCCGGTGATCACGCGCTTACCTCGCGCCGCACGTCCAGAGTTCGCCGCGCTTCGGATTTTTCCCGAAACGTGAAGTTCAAGGCATGCCGCACCGACGTATTTTCGATCATGCGAAAAACGCCAAAGATATGTCCGAGATAAGGGGGAGGAGCTTTCCACAGCGTGGACAAGGGGCGGTGATAGCCAAGTTTAAAATCCATGTGAAACACGCGCTCATCCCAGCGCCGGGAGCCAACTGGATGGTCGGGATAGTCGCGAATGGTGTCAATTACGGTTTGCAGGAAGCGGATTCCCAGCACTTCCGCGTACTGTGTCATGAACACGATATGGCTTCGCTGCTCGATCCTGATTTCGTCCACAAAATCCGCGAAACTGGTGGCGCAAGTCAGGTTTAAGGCGCCGCTGGGTTCGCACCCGTGGCGATCTCCTCCGGAAATCACCGGACGCTTCCAGACGGCGGCCAGTTGAATGACGTCCTTATTTTCAGTCCAGCCACGCATGGCGTTGAGCTCCAGCGCGTGGAAAAAGGCCACGTACCTTTCCAAGAAAGCATCGAGCTTTGAGAGGAAAGTGGTCCGTCCGAGGCAGCGCTGGTCCCAAAGCGGATGGTTGAAGACGATCAGGACTTCCGGAATTTCATGCAGCGCGGACAAAAGCTCCAGGAGCCGCGGAGCGGTGGGTTCGTGCGTGCAGGCGGCCAGATCGTCCATGATCAGGTGCGCCTGGCTCTCGGGAAGGTTGTGAATGCCCAGGTGAAACACCGCGCCTTCAAACGGGACGCTCCACTCCACGGCAAAAGGAACGCGCACCGGGTCCGGCAACTGCCGCAGCACGGTCGGCGCGCCGATACTGTCATGATCGGTCAATGACACGAGGCTGTTCAGTTCCAGGTCAGTTTCAATTTGATTACTCTCCACCTCAAAGGCCAGCTTGGGAGGCAAAGGCGGAGTCCAATAGGCCTGCGAGAAATCAACGGGGCGGACCGATTTCTTGCACTGCTCTTGCAGCGCCCAGCGCAAAAGCGGCCATTTGTCGGCGAATTCCGGGATGAAGAGAAGACTCTCCTTGGACTGGTTCGTATGGCTGTGCAAGGAAACCGCCGTTCGGTACCGGGCAGCGACGTCGGGTTGCTTCCAAAGGCATGAGATCTGTGATTGTGGCAATTGTTTTTGTCCAAGGAGGATTGACTTCTTAGATAGCATGTCAAAATCCCCCGGTACACTCCAGCGGTGTTCCAAATTAAATTTCCAGGCCGACAATAAGCGTGCCGGCTGAGCGGTATTCACGGCTCAGACTTCGAGCGCCAGCGGCCAGCTGTCCTTTCCCGCTGTGAACTGACCGGAAGTACAGGTGAGCGAAAAGAGCCGCAAGTGACGGCGAGAGCGCGAGCGATACTCCACTGCCTGCACAACAACGTACGCCGCACCGGAAACGAGAGATATCCTGGCGAGGCCGCAGTCTTCACAAGCCCCGCCAGGCACCGTTCAATGACTATGATGCAGACGGCCTTATTTCTGTTGCGGTTGCCCTTGCATCGGCGCTGCGGCAGCAGTGAGCGGGGGCTGCGGGCCCAGCACTTTCACAAGCGCTTGATAGGCGCACTGCTCGTCCGCGTTGCCACCGCCAACTCCAATGGCTCCGATCAGTTGATTCTCTACGACGATGGGCAGCCCCCCCGGAACGAAATAATAGGAAAGGCCCTCCTGCTTGCCGAGATCCAGACGGATCAGTCGGCCGTCCACGGTGCTAAAGCGCTGCGCAACTGATGCCGACGAAGCCCGCGCGTACAGGGCGGTCTTGGCCTTCATTAGGCCCGTCTCCGCTCCGATCGGCAAGACGCCGTCCATCGCGTGGGAGTCAATGATCTCGCCCGTCGGCGACAACACAAACACAACGACCGATACGTTTCCGGGTTGCGCCTTTTGCCATTCCACGCAGGCGTTGACGATCGCCCGCGCGGTGTCCGCGTTGATGACGGCTTTCATCAATGTACGCTTGGCAACCTCATCCGATACGGTGACTTTGCTGAATGGAGCAGGCGTCGCGCCCTGCGCCAAAGCCTTGCTGCTTCCGAATGAGAGCGCCGCGGCGCCCGCCGCCAGAATCATTGCCGTACGAAGCAATCCTGCACGCTTGATCATGTCGTTTCCCCTTGGTCTCCTTGAGAGAGTTGTGTTTTCTCACGCGCCGTTCGGCCGTGTCCGGGAAATACGCATCGAATTCTTCGATAATCGCACGCGCTGGCTTCCCGGTAACGGGGACTCTACACCGGGAAGGCTCTCCTTCGCAAAGCTCTGTATCGTCACTGCCAAGTTTTGGCAGCTGGCATGCTTCGTGACAATAGCACGGCAGCGCCGCTTTTGTCGCTCTGCTTGAGCTCAGGCTCTGTACACCGACGCGAATTCGCGGAACCCGATCAACCGAATCCGTGGCGCGCGCTCCGAGCGCAGCCAGGAAGGATTCAAGAACGCGGATGAACGCGCTCAGGCCCCGGGCAGCCCATTTGGACTCCGACTGTCAGCCAGAGGTTGCCCGCCACGTTAACCTTTGCTTACCGGTCATTCCGAGCTGCCGCTCCGATGTCGGGCTTCATCCGCCATTTTTTGGGAAGATCGCGGAGATCTTCACGAATTTGCGCCGCCCGCCGGCATATTGACCGTTGACAGGAAGCAAATCCGCCTGCTACAGACCTCTATTGTAATCTTGGGTGCGGATCGCGAGCGCCCGAGTCAAATTTAACTTCTCAGAAAGTGGTGTTTTCGAATGACCATCCCTAGTGAACGCGCGAAATACTCGGCGATCGTGGACCGGCCAAAATTGCATTTGCCCAACGGCGAACGTGTCGTCATCTGGACCATCGTGAACGTTGAGGTGTGGGACATTGCCCGCGCAATACCCCGGCAGGTGCTTGTGCCGCCCACTGGAGTAACCACCTTACCCGATGTGCCCAACTGGAGTTGGCACGAGTACGGTATGCGCGTCGGTTTCTGGCGTTTTCATGCGCTCTACGAACGGCTAAAGATTCGACCATCCCTGTCGATCAACGCGCGCGTGTGTATCGACTATCCTCGAATCGCGCAGGCCTGCAAGGATTCGGGCTGGGAATTCATGGGTCACAGTTTCGATCAGCGCCCCATGCACAGCGAACCCGATCCGCAGGCCATGATCGAACGCACGGTCAAGACCATTCAGGCCTTCACCGGCAAACCACCTATCGGATGGATGGGGCCCGGCCTGACCGAAACGTACGACACGCCCGACCATCTGAAAGCCGCCGGAATCAAATACATTTGCGACTGGGTGTGGGACGATGAGCCAGCCGAAATTGAAACGAAACATGGCCCGCTGTACACGCTGCCGTATTCGCTCGAAACGAATGACATTCCCGTCATGGCCGTGCAGTATCACCAAGCGCCGTACTGGACGCAGAAATGCAAGGATACGTTCGACCGCTTGTATGAAGAAGGCGCGGACCGGCCGAAAATCATGGCCATCGCCATTCATCCCTACTTGAGCGGCCAGCCGTCGCGCATCAAGTATCTGGAGGCCATTTACGAATACACCTCAAAATTCAACGGCGTGTTGTTTTGGACGGGAGAGGAAATTCTGGACTGGTATTTGAAGGCCAAAAAGTAGAACGCCAGATGTTTTTCGCTTTTTTATGGCGTGCGGAGTTCGTCCCGCACGCCCTGGTTTTCGCTGCGAATAGAATTCAAAAGCGGAGCGGCTGAACGTCTATTTTACTTTGGCGCTTGCGCGTTGAAATCGGCGGTATGCGAAACGATCACGATCCAGCGTCCATTGCGCTTGGCCATTACGAAGTTGGAATAGCCCGCGCGGTAAGGCCAGTCGGAGCCATCGCGCTTGTGCGCGCCGGTCATCGTCCAGTAGTCGTCCACCACGGCCAGGTCAGCGCTGAGGTAGCGGATGGACTTCACAGTATCCGTGCGATGCGTGTTCTTGTACAGGTCGGCAAACAGCTTCGCATGTTCGTCCTCCACCGCCTGGCGGGTGCCGAGCGGTTCGCCGCGCCAATTGACCCACTCCACATCATCAGCCAGTGATGCGCACATCGAGTGCGCGTCGTGGGTGTTCCAGCCGTTGCTGAATCCGGCGACCACCTCTTTGATGGCGGAGTCAGATCCGCTCCCGGCATCGTCCGCGGAATTCGCGCGCGCCACGCCGATCGCAAGAGGCGCTGCCAGAAGCAGAATGAAGATCGCTAGAAAGTGCCGTGCCATGCGGGTCTTGGCATTTACCACCGGTCTCGATTTCATGTTGTGCGCTCCTCATTCACTCAAGGGATTCTTTCGCTCATGGGTAATGGACATCGGCTCAGGGACGGCATCCGCATACGTGCGACCCGCAGCGCGGGACTTACATGGCACTAAGAGTACACCAATCGCGGATTGCGCGTAACAACGCGGAACACTTGGTAGTGGGCTACTTCTGTGTTGCTAGTCCCGAAGGGACGAAATAACGTAGCCCACCGCGATCGCAGCGGAAAATTCAGTAACCCATCTTTTCCGGATGGCGTCGAACGTACAGGATAGGCGCTGCGGAGGTGCGGCCATGAAAACTCTGCTGCATTGGATCGGGTTCGTCGTTGCCGGTCTCCTGGCGGTTTCCGTTCCCGCGTTCGCACATCATGCGTGGCATGGATACGATATGAAGAATCTCACCACCGTGAAGGGCACTGTCACGCAATTCGATTGGGGCAATCCGCATGTGTGGATCGGTTTTGAAACCCGGGACGACAAAGGCAACCTACAGAAATGGAGCGCCGGCGGCCCAAGCCCGAGCCGCATGGCCAACACCGGCTGGGACAAAGATACCCTCAAGCCCGGCGATCAGCTTACCGCCGTTGGTCACCGAATTACGGATGGCACGTACAGTTTGCGCTTGGAAAAAGTGATTCTATCCGACGGCCGCGAGCTGGTCTGTTATGGGCGGCGGTGAGCCGACGAAGCGCAGTTGCGCAACAATGTTTACCAGTTTTATCTCCGCCCGTTCGCATCCGCCGAGGTAATTTGAGCCATCCGTGCGCGCACTTCGGCGGCTTTTGCGGTGCTGTGCAACTTGTCTAAGAGTTCAGCGTAGGGCCCAAGAAAACCGAGCAGTTGCGTGTGATTGGGTCCCAGATTCGCTTCCTGAATGGCCAAAGCCTGCTCGTAGAGGGGCACCGCTTTTGCATACTTCGCTGGGTCCGACTCTCCTTCCTTCTCATCGATTCCAATCAACATCCGAATCGTTTCCAGCACCTGGCGATTGTGATCTCCGAGCGACCTGATCTGTATCTCGATCACCTGCTGCAGGAGTGTCTCCGCATCCGTCAGGCGGCCCTCACCGCGATACAACTCCACAAGATAGGACGGAGCAAGCGTCGCGGCGGATCCTCTGTGTCCGGGGTCCGGGCCTGCGTTATTTTCCTGCATCTGCAGCGCACTCAAGTACGTCTGCTCCGCGCGGTCCTTCATTCCCTCCTTTTCGAACGTCTGGCCTAACAAGATCGTTTCCACGACCACCAGGCCATCAAACACATTTTGAGGATCAGCCTCGATCTTCCCGGCGAGAGAGATGGCACGATGGAATGTATCCTCGGCGGACGGGTAGAGTCCGTCGGCTTCAAATTTCTTAGCGGCTTTGTTGAGCGTATCGAGTTCGCGAGGATAGTCTCCGGCGTAGGGCAGATGTTCGATCTCGGCGGATTTGCCTTCTGCGTTGTGGATCTGGGTGACGATATCAGGCAGACGTCCGCAAATACCAAATCCCGAACGGTAGGCTTCATCGATCTGGCTACACAGCCTGGTTTCTTGCGGAAGCAAGGATTCGGCCTCGATCCACCTTTGCCGGTCGATATAGAAAGTTACCAGGCTGCTTACGACCCCCTCCGCCATGCCGATATTCGGCTGTGCATTGAGCTTCGATGCGTTGGCCCGCACGATTTCCAGAGCCTGATTCAGCAGTCGCTCTGCCTCCCCGTAGTCTCCCGCGGCGCGCGCGGACGTTGCCTGCGCGATGAGGTCATGGGTTAATCGCATATCGGACGGTCCAAAGGCATTGCGGTCGATTTCGTATGCGCGCTCCGTGAGCCCGGCAGCCTCTTCGCGGCGGCCCAGTTGATTTTCTACCATCGCCAGACGCTCCAGGTAATCCGCGAGGCGAGGATTCTGAGGATCGCTTTTTTCCAGATCGTGAACGGCGTCGGAAAGGATTTTCTCGGCGTCGGTGATGCGGCCGTCGCGCAACGCTTCCACGGAGGAGCGAATAATGGGGTCGAACCGGGGCCGGTTTTCCTGCGCAAGGCACGTGCCCGGTAAGAGGATCGTCAGTAGCGTGAGGAATACACGAACCCATTTCATCTGACTGCCTCCACCCACCCGGGTTCCTGGATTCAGCAACGGGGAGTTGACGGCTGGATGAGAGCATACAACAAAATGCCGCCGCGGCGGCCGGCCGGCTTCCTTGCGAACGGTGAAGCGAGCAGTGGCGACAGCTCACGGAGTGCCACTGCCCGCGGCCCCGGGTCTACCGATTCGGGACGTGAACCGTTACGCGCCCTTTTTTTTCGCCATCATTTGAGCGACGGACAGCAACAGTTGCATGTCCTCTTCCTTTGTTTGGCCCAACAGCTTGCGGAGTTTGCTCAACATTCGAGCATCTTTTCCGGTGCTTCCCCAAGCCATCTCGCCGGAGGCTTTTCTCTTCAGCAGATTCGGCAGTTGGGGCGGCTTTTCGCCATCGTACAAGAGCTGGTACATGGGAACTTCCAGTGCTCGCGCGAATTTTTCAAGGGTCTCCACGGCGGGAACGGTGTGCCCGTTTTCGACGCGTGAAATGTAGCAGCGGAGCAATCCTGTCCGCTTCTCGATTTCACCTTGTGAAAAATTCCTCTCTTCACGGAGCGTTCGCAGACGTTCTCCAACAATCATGGTCGTCTCCTTAGGAAATATTGAGATTAGGAATGAAATGAATTCAACGCGCCCGGTCTCAGGAACCCGGCATTCTTCTCATTGCTGCCACTCGTGGCGTTGATTCAGGACAAGTCAGGGGGAGACGAGTCTGTAGCGTGCCGAACTAAAGGGAGCGAAAAAGCAGCCGGAGGTTGATGCTCGACACGAAATCGAACCGCAACCCAATTCATTTGCGTAAGTCGTTGCGAGCTTGAGGCGATCAGCCATTCTTTTTCGAATAGCGTCAAGGGCCCGCTGTCATGAGACGCGGAAATCGTAGCGCTGTGGCTGCCCGGAGGATTGATCGCGGGAGGGTCCGGAATCGTGTCGACAGCCGCGACAAATAGCAGCAGGCACAGGACCCAGATGACGTACTTAAGTTTCAAAACGCCCTCAAACATGGAAGGGTGTCGATCGTCAGCTCCCCCATCCACATGAGCAATATAGTACATTCCAACTGGCATGGAGACAAGTTCGACAACACCTTGCTTCCGGCGTCTCTTTGCCCGCTCACGCAATCCTTAAGCCGTGCCGCCCCCTTTCCAACTCCCGGCCGCCCCATCAGTTTCTGATGAAATATTCAGCCGCGTGATATAGGCTTTGGATACAGATGGGTAGGGCGATTCCGAAAGAACTTTAGGGCCTCGGGCGTCACCGAACCCCGGGCGGCAGCACGGCTGGGTGGCAATTTTCTTTGGGGGGTGCCGAATGAAAACTTGGTCATCGATTGCGCTCGCTGTATTCGCCGCTGTCTTCCTGATTGCGGCCCCGTTGTTCGCGCACCATGGAGCATCGCCCTATGACTCGACGAAATTAACAACACTCAAGGGAACCGTATCGAGCTTCCAATTTATTAATCCCCACGTCGTGATTTCCGTCGATGTGAAGGACGACAGCGGCAAAGTGGAAACCTGGATTGGAGAGGCCAACAGCCCGAACGTTCTCTCCAGGCATGGGTGGGACAGGGATATTATCAAAAAAGGGGACCAGATCACGGTGATCGGGAATCGCGGCAAAAACGGATCGAAGACGTTGCGCCTGCAGAAAGTCGTGCTGGCCAATGGCCAGGAGCTCGATCCGAATTCACTGTCGGATTGAAGCCCAGTTGAGCGGTGACCCGCAGGGACTGGCCGGGTTCGGCGAAATGCCGAAATGTGAGCTGGGAGCAAGGGAGGTAAGCGCGGTGGGCAATCGCTGGCGAACTTGGATCCTCATCTTTGTTGCGCTATCCGTCTGTACTCTGGCGATCACCGTGCAAACACGGGCGCAGCAGGAATCGAATCCGGCAACCACCGCGACCGGAGCAGCTGATTTGTCCGGACTGTGGTCGCGCCTGCGCGAAGGCGCGAAAGCGACAGGCTACCAGTCATACGTCCTGGATTTCGGCAGCAGCGATTCGCCGATGACGCCTTGGGCCGCGGCGATCTACAAAGTAAACGGTCCGAAGTACCACGGAGACGATCCGAACACCGTGTTGAGCGATCCCGTTTTCAGTTGTTTTCCGCCGGGCGTGCCGCGAATTTATCTCTACAATTTTCCGGTGCAGATCGTTCAAATTCCCGGTCAGGTCATCATGCTTTTTGAGTACGACCACTTCGTGCGCCGGATCTACACCGACGGCCGCCCGCATGACCCGCAGCAAGGCCCGCTGTGGATGGGCGATTCAATCGGAAAGTGGGAAGGCGACACGCTGGTTGTCGATACCACCAACTTCAATGATAAAACGTTGATTGACCGCGTGGGCCGTCCGCACAGCGCCGCCCTTCACCTGGTTGAGCGCATCCGCCGCCTTGACCGCAACGCCATGGAAATCGACTTCACGATTGACGACCCAAAGGCGTACACCAAGCCCTGGGGAACCAAGCTGATTTTCGAGCTCAAGCCGGACTGGAAGGTGATGGAGCAGGTCTGCGAAGACAATGCCAGCTTCATCGATTTCAATAAGAAGGCAACGCGGGCTCCCAGGAAATAAAACGTTACTGATATACCACTTACATAGCAACATCAGGTCTAGTACTTTGGCGCAGCCACGTCCCGCCGTCAGATCGAAAATCCCCAATGAGTCGTTGGAGGTTCCGGAAAGTCCGTGCATAATCTTCGATCGTCCCGAAACGCGGAGAGATCGCGTACGGGGCAGGTTTGCCAAGCCATTTCGACTGCCCTTAACTGACTGTCGGAGAACACAACCATAATGTTTCCTGGATCCCTGCGATTCCGTCGTTTGGCCTTCTTTCTGTCGGTGGTGGCCGGTATCGCCGCAATTTTGTACGGTTGTGGAACAAATAGTGGCAGCGGATCCGGCTCAGGCTCGAATCCGACTCCAGTAGAGATCACCTCGCCGGCTTCACTCGCGTCCGCACAGATGAACGCGGCCTACTCTGCCACGCTCACCGCTACCGGTGGGACGACGCCGTACACGTGGTCGCTTATATCCGGCACACTGCCTATGGGCCTGTCGTTCAACACATCCACGGGCACGATCAGTGGCACAGCTACTCAAGCGGTGACGAATCTGTCCCTCACATTCAAAGTGACGGATTCCAGCACTCCCACGCCTTTAACTCAGACCGCAACACTAATGCTCACCGTTTTGAATGGCTCAAATCCGCCGCCACTGCAGATCACCTCGCCGGCTTCACTCCCGAATGCTCAGCTGAGCGCGGCTTATTCCACGACGCTAGCCGCCACCGGTGGGACGACGCCGTACACGTGGTCGCTTACGTCCGGCACGCTGCCTATGGGCCTGTCGTTCAATGGAACAGCGGGCACGATCAGCGGCACACCAACGCAAACGGCAACCAATATCGCGCTCACTTTCAAGGTTACTGATTCCACTATTCCAACAGCTTTAATGCAAAGCGCGACCCTGTCGCTCACTGTGCTGGGCTCGAATCCACCACCACTGCAGATCACCTCGCCGTCGTCGCTTCCGAATGCTCAGTTGAATTCGGCCTACTCCACGACGCTAACCGCCACCGGTGGGAAAACGCCATACACGTGGGCGCTCACGTCCGGCACTTTGCCCACAGGTTTGTTATTGAACGCTTCAACCGGCGCGATCAGCGGCGCACCCACGCAAGCGGTGAACAATCTTTCTCTGACATTCAGAGTGATGGATTCCACTACTCCCACGGCGTTAACTCAGAGCGCGACTCTGACACTGACCGTTGTGAATAGCTCAAATTCACTGCAGATCACTTCGCCTTCTACACTTCCGACGGCCCAGCTGAACGCGGCGTACTCCACAATCCTTACCGCGACCGGCGGCAAGACTCCATACACTTGGGCGCGAACGTCGGGCACGCTGCCCACAGGTCTCTCGTTCAATACCGCAACAGGCACGATCAGCGGCACGCCAACACAATTGGTCACCAATACTCCGCTTACGTTTAAAGTGACGGATTCCACTACCCCAACGGCCTTGACTCAAAGCATGAATGTGACGCTTACCGTTGCCAACGTCGGTGTCACTCTATCTCCAAAGCGCGGAGGAGTTGTCGCCGGGCAGCAACTGACGATCACCGCTTCGGTGACCAATGATGTCGGAGCGGCGGGCGCAAGCTGGTCCGTCAGTTCGGGCGGTGCGCTTAGCAACCAGACAACCACAACCGCCTCGTTCAGTGCGGCATCGCACGGTGTGTATACGATTACGGCCACCAGCATTGCGGATAATACGAAATCGGCGTCCGTGACGATTGGCGTCACCGACCTGGCTGGGAATTTTACCTATCACAGCGATCTTTCGCGCGATGGCAGTAATCCGAGCGAATACGCTTTGACCACCTCGAATGTTACGACCGCAACTTTTGGAAAATTGTTTTCATGCACCGCCGACGGCGCGATTTACACGCAACCGTTATGGGTAGCCAATCTCACCGTCAACGGCGTAAAGCGCGACGTGGTTTTTGTGGCCACCCAGCATGACACTCTCTACGCGTTTGACGCGGATGTAAGCCCCTGCGTGACGCTCTGGCACGTTAGCCTCATCGACCAGGCCCATGGTGGCAACACCGGAGAGACTCCGGTGCCGGGTGGCACCAGCGGGTTGGTGGGTAGCGGGTACGGAGACATTACGCCGGAAATTGGCGTGACCGGCACGCCGGTGATCGATCCTTCCACGAACAGGCTCTACGTCGTCTCCAAATCGGTGGACTCTCTCGGCTCCACCTTTTATCAGAGGCTCCACGCGATCAATACTTCTACAGGAGCCGAGGTGACAGGGAGTCCGGTAACGGTTACAGGGACGTACCCGGGAACATTTGAGGGCGGTTCGACAACCAATTTCAATCCCCGCTCGCAAAACCAGCGCCCCGCATTGGCGCTGGCGAATGGAAACGTTTACATTGCATGGTCTTCACATGAAGACAATACAACGCAGCCTTATTACGGCTGGGTAGCTGCCTATAACGCATCGACCCTGGCGCCAACGGCGACACTGAACGTCACGCCCACCGCCGGATTTGCGGGCATCTGGATGGCTGGAAGCGCGCCTGCCGTGGACTCCAGCAACAATCTCTATTTCTTGACCGGCAATGGAACATTTGATCCGACCAACCATGACTACGGGGATTCCCTGCTGAAAGTGACCAGCGGTTTGCAGGTCTCGCAGTACTTCACTCCTTCAGACCAGGCAAGCGATCAGGCTTCCGACGATGATTTTGGCTCCGGAGGCGCGGCCATCCTTGTTGATCAGCTCAGTAGCACCACCCCGCATCTGGTGGTGGGCGGCGGTAAGGACGGAACGTTATATATTTTGAATCGTGATACTTTGGGCGGACTGGGCGACGGCAACGCGGTTCAACCTGTGAACATCAATGCTGCAATTTATTCAACCGGTGCGTTTTGGAACGGCAGATTCTATATCGCCGGAGTGGGTGGTCCACTGCAAAGTTATACACTCAACCCGGCGACTAGTTTGTTTGACCTTGGCACGGTTCCTCACTCTTCCAGCGTCTACGGCTTCCCTGGAACCACGCCATCCGTTTCTTCCTCCGGAACCACCAATGGAATAGTCTGGGCCCTCGACAATACGAACTACTGCACGCCGGGTGCTCCCACTTGTGGGCCCACGGTTCTTCACGCCTACGATGCCACCAACGTCGCGACGGAATTGTGGAACAGCACACAAGGAAGCGGGAACGCCGCCGGGAACGCTGTGAAGTTTACCGTTCCCACTGTCGTCAATGGCAAGGTATATGTCAGCACGCGTGGCAATAATACCGGCGGCTCTGGATCTTCCACCAGCGCTGCAGGCGAGCTGGACGTGTACGGTTTGCTGCCAAACTAACCGGCCCGCCTGAGATTGAATGGCCATGCCAGAGTTCGCCGTTTACTCAAATGATAAAGTTAAGGACTTGCGTGCGCCTGAAGCAAGGTGTACCTACGTACGCCTGGGAGGGCTACTGCCATGCCTGAGAACACCCGTCGCGATCTTCTGAGGAAGGCGACCATGCTGGGCGTCGGTGCGATTGCTTCCGCCGGCGCCGCGTACTCTCGTCCGGAAAGTGCGGCCGGCCAGGTGGAGAAACAACTTCCCGCCCCTGAATTTTTTCCGGGATTTAAACGCAGCACGGTGAAAACTTCCGGCGCCACGATCAACTTTGTCACCGCCGGAAGCGGTCCGCCGCTGCTGCTCCTTCACGGTTACCCGCAAACGCACATCGAGTGGCGCGACGTTGCGCCACGGCTGGCCAAACAATTTACGGTTGTAGCCGCCGATCTGCGCGGTTATGGAGATAGCAGCAAACCTGCCGACGGCGATAACCACTTGAACTATTCCAAGCGTGCCATGGCCCAGGATCAGGTTGACCTGATGGCCAGCCTGGGATTCCAGAAGTTTGCGCTTGTGGGACACGATCGCGGGGGGCGCGTCGCGCATCGCTTGGCACTTGATCACGCGGAGCGCATCACGAAACTCGCTATCCTGGACATCGTTCCCACTTATAAGGTGCTGCACAGCGTGACCAATGAGCTGGCTACCGCCAATTTTCATTGGTGGTTCCTGATACAGAAATCGCCAATGCCCGAAACCCTGATCGCCAACAGCGCCGAAGTCTGGCTCCGTTCGCGCTTCCAGCGAATTCCGCCTGGGATTCTGAGCAAGGAAGCCTTCGCGGAATATCTGCGCGCCTTTCAGTTGCCCGGTGCGATTCACGCTTCCTGTGAAGACTATCGCGCAGGAGCAACCATAGACCTCGATCATGACGCAGCGGATCTCGACCATAAGATTTCCTGTCCGCTTCTAGTATTATGGGGAGCACGCGGCGCCTGGCCGAAGTTGTACGATGTGCTGGAAGTCTGGAAAGAACGCGGCTCAAACGTAACCGGCAGGGAGATGCCCACCGGGCATTTCATCGCCGAGGAAAAACCGGACATGCTGCTGGAGGAATTGACCAGGTTTTTCAGCTAAAATGTTTTAGAAAAACAAATGAACGCTCCAGGACGAGTGTGCCAATCGGCCCGGGTGGGGTGAAACCATTGAGCATTCAGCAAACGCGAAATAGCCTTAGGATCGTCGTGCCTTGCCTTACCTTGGCATTTGCGGCCCTTGTTTTTGGTTCTGGATCACTGCGGGCGCAGTCCGGCGTTCCCAGGTTCGAGGTGGACCCTTCGTGGCCCAAGCCCTTGCCGGAGCGCTGGGTGACCGGTGAAATCGGCGGCGTGTGCGTCGATTCTCAGGACCACGTTTTCGTCATTCAGCGCGTCAGTGACGTGGGCGGAATGGATGGCCACCTGGAAGGATTGACGGACGACGAGTTGAACGCCGGTACAGCCGCGCCGCCGGTGCTCGAACTGGACGCGGATGGAAAAGTAGTCAATGCCTGGGGCGACGCCAAGATCCTGCCGAAGGATTTGCATGGTTGCGCGGTAGATCACGATGGCCACGTGTGGCTCGACGGATCGGAAGACGGCATTATTCAGGAATATTCCCATGACGGAAAAGAAATGCTGCTGCAGATCGGAAAGAAAGGCGTGTTCGACTCATCGGATGGGACCGTCAATGGCACGCCGCTGAATACCAGCCAGTCGCAATTTTTCCGCGTATCGGAAATCGCATTTGATCCGCACAATGGCGATATGTATGTAGCTGACGGCCACGCCAAAGGCAAAGGCGGAAACAACTTCCGAATCGTGGTGTTCGACAGCAAAGGGCACTATTTGCGTCAGTGGAAATTGCACCGCTCGGCGGAAGAAGCGGCTACCGCTGCACGGCCCACTCCTCATTGTGTTCGCGTGAGCGATGACGGCACCGTGTACGTGTGTGACCGCTGGATGAACCGCCTGCAATTGTTTGACACCATGGGCAATTTCAAGAAAGACATGCCGTTCAGCTACAAAGTGTGGACGCCGGCTTCCTCATCCGCGATGGACAAGCAGCGCTTTGCGGCCCTGGTGGGTTCGTGCTCCTCGGTGGAATTTTCCCGCGATCCGGCAGAGAAGTACATGTACGTGATCAACGAAATCGACGAAGAAATCGATGTGGCGGATCGCCAATCCGGAAAAGTGCTCGGAAGCTTCGGCCGTCCCGGACACCAGGTGGGCGAATTCATGCACGCTCACACGATGGCGGTGGACTCCAAAGGCAACCTCTACGTGGGCGAATCGGTGGATGGACGCCGGGTGCAGAAATTCAAGCTGGCGAGCGGTAAGTAGAGCGCAGTCGTAACGCCGGGGTCACAAATGTTTACGGTGTGTACGGGGTGTCGCGGCCCTGGCCCAGGATCAGCTCTTTTCCGTTGGCGAGCACGATTTTCAGCGCATAGCCGACCGGCGATCCGTTTTTTGCGGGTCCCAGAGTGATCGTAATTTCGTCGCCCGGCTTCAGTTCGGTCTTGACCCATCCGGCCCTGGATAGCATGCCCGGACTGACTGTTTCGCTGGCCCAGTGCACAATCTTGCCCTTTTCGTCCTTCACATCGAAATAAATCTGCACATGAGGATTGGACCAGGCGAATTCCGTCACGGTCCCTTTCAACGTGATCGGTTTGTCCAGGTCGTAGGCGGCATTCCCGTGATGGGCGAGCGCGGGAACAGAAAGCGCCCCAAAGGCCACCAGGATGGCGATGATCGAGGGCCACTTCTTTCTGTTGATATTCTGCATCACGGTTCTCGCTTTATCCGCGAAAGGCAATGCTCAGCCCCTTGCCGATGGGTACGATAGTGTGCTGAAAATCCTCCAGGCTGGAAATCCATTTCAAATACTCGGCGATCTCCTCCGGGTGCGATAGAACGTTGTCGGCAATCACCAGTACTTTCTTAGCCAGCTTGGGCAACAGGATTTTCATCTGCTCGGGAAAATTCCGGCGATCGGCGTCCAGAAACACAAGATCGAATGGTCCGGAAAGTTCGCGGGCAATCTCCGCGGCGTCTCCCGTGCGCAGATCGACGCGGTCCAGGAAGCCCGCCCGCCGCAGATTTTCGCGCGCCAGAGTGTGCTTGTCGGGATTACGATCGATGCTGATGATGTGGCCTCCGGCCGCTGCGAGGGACCAGGCCAGCCAGATCGTGCTGTACGCGTTCGATGTGCCGACCTCGACGCCACGGGTCGCGCCGCTGGCGCGCACCAGAATGCTCAGAAGTTGCGCACTAGCGGGCTCCAGGTTCAGCATCATGCGCGGACGCTCGGTGGCTCTGGCATCGTTTTCCCGGCCGGTCTGTTCAATCTCTTTTAATAAATCGCGGAGACGCTGGTCCATGGTCATTTTCAACTCACTCACCCCCTCGCTTCGCCCGTCTGGCAATGCCTTCAAATTTTTTGGGCGACAATCAGCCCATAAATAAACTTTTCCGAAGCGAATGCCGCTCTCATCGCTCGGAAAGACCGGAGAAAACTGACGAACATGGCGCCGTGGGTAGCGGCCAGTTTCCATAGAGAACGCTGCTTGATGATGTCCAGGCCCAGGTCCCACGTTTTGGCGCAATGTTTGTTCAGGACTTCGCTCTTCACGATTCGCAAACCGCTCGACTTCATCCAGGCCTCGTACTGTCGCATCGTCGCCAGTTCGACGAGCATCCCTTTTTCAATCGGCAGAATGTCGCGCTTGTATTCCGAGGGCGTGAGGTCTTCCCGCTTGAACCAATCAATCACAGCGAAAATCCCATTCGGTTGCAGGAACGGAGCCGCCGTGGCAAAGAATTTTGCAATGTTCTGATAGTGAGAGATGGATTCAACCGACCAGATGACATCGAATGTTTGGTCAAATCGCATGGCTTCGGCATCCATCAAGAAAAAAGCTGCGTCTACTTTTTCCGATGCGGCTGCCTGTTTCGCCAACTCCACTTGCACGGGAGAAATGGTGATCCCGGTGGCTTTCAGTTGATATTGTTTGGCCAGATAAATACTGCTCGCCCCAGTACCGCAGCCCACATCGAGAAGCGTTTGCCCCGGCCGTAGATTCGCTGCCTGAGCAAGATGCTCAATGAGCTGAATCTGCGCCTTATCTTTGGTCTCGTCGCCGTGAATCCAGTATCCGTGATGTAAATGTTGGCCCCACAGATCATGAAAATGGGAACTTACCAAATCGTAGAACTCTCTGATTTTCGCCTGATCGTTCGAGCGAGGCCCTACTGCGCTATGGTCCAAATGAAATGGCTCCTCAAAAAGCAACCCCGGTTAGTTTACTTACTCTTTTCCGGGAGCGCAAAAACGAAGAGCGTGGACGCGGGTTGCGCGATGTGAGCAGCCGACTCAGGGTAAAGTTTTGCCAGCCGCCCCTCGGTTTCTGATCCTCCGCCTGAGCCCACGGCGATGAATTGCCGGCCATCGACCGAATAGCTCACGGCCGCGGATGCGATGCGGCCTCCGCTGTTAAATGACCACAGCTTCTTGCCGGTTTTCGCATCCAGCGCGAATACGTTGCCCTCCAGGTCGCCGCCAAAAATCAAATCACCCGCGGTCGCCAGCAGCGAAGACATGTTGTAGTACTTCGTATTGAAGGTCCATTCCTTTTTGCCCGTAGCCGGATCGAAGGCGCTGATATTCGACGGCACTTTTGGATTCACCAGATCGCCTTTGTCGCCTCCGTCCACAAAATGGGTGCACAGCTCGAAGTCAGAGCTGTACCACCAGCCGGTATGTGGACTGTAAGCCGAGTGCTGAATCCCGCGCCCGCCGGTGTGAATGCTGGGACAGACGAGAGCATCCTTTTGCTCTTTCGGAACGATCGGATCGATGGGAAGTCCATGCTCATCGATGCCCTTGTTCCAGTTTGGTGCGCTGTAAGCAAAGGACCGAAGGAACTTCCCGGTCTCGCGATCATATTCGTACGTGTAACCGTTTTTCGTGGGGTGGACGATCACCTGCCGCTTCTGCCCGGCAACGTCCATGTCGACAAGAACCGGCTCGGACGCTGAATCGTAGTCATACAAGTCGTGCGGCGTTTCCTGGAAATACCATTTCATTTTTCCAGTGTCGGCATCCAGCGCAAGAAGTGACGCGGTGTAGAGATTGGGCCCCGGCCGCAAGGTACCGTTGATCGGAGTGGGGTCTCCCGTGCCCCAGAAGATCAGGTTCGTGTCCGGATCGTACGTGCCGGTGAACCAGGCGCCACCGCCTCCCGTTTTCCAATAATTATTTTCCGCGCCGGCCCAGGTTTCCGCACCGGGTTCCCCAGGGGCCGGAATCACTTCGAAGTGCCACACCAGCGAGCCGGTTTTGGCATCGTAGGCGTTGATGTGGCCGCGCAGCGCTTGATAGCCGGAGCCGGCGTTGCCCGTAAGCACCTTTCCTTTTACGTAAAGCGGAGGGGCGGTGATGCGGCATTGGCAATCCGAATTTTCCTCCACCAGAATGTTCCAGACTTCCGCACCCGTTTTCGCGTCGAGCGCCACCATGTGATTATTCTGGGTGCCCATGTAAATCCGGCCGTCTCCGTACGCCAGCCCGCGAGCGCCCCGGATGCTGAAAGTCTTCACCTCGGGCCATTTGTACTCGTAGGTCCAGATCTGCCTGCCGCTGGCCGCTTCGACCGCATAAACATTGTTCTGCATGCCTTCGAGGTAAAGGACGCCGTCGACTACCAGCGGCGCGGCTTCCAGCCCGGGGCGCAAACCCGCCGTGCCGGTGGGAAATCCAGCGGGAAATGCCCAGACCGGCACAATATTCTTCACATTGTCGCGGGTGATCTGATTCAACGGGGTGTAACTCCACCCGCGATAATTTCCGTAAAAAGTAAGCCAGTTCTGAGGCTCCTTGTCGGCATGCTCGATGCGCAGGGTCGTGGCGTCTTGGGCGCGCGCGGCTCCGGCTGACGCCACAATGAGGCACAGAATAAGCAAAACGCCGCGCGCTCGCGCAGCGACAACCTGTCTAACCGTTTCGATTCCACAACTCATCCCGAACCTCCGAAATTCACTTGGAATTATGGCATTTCAGATCGCCAGCCAATGATCGTGCCTGTGGTTTTTCCGGTCTTCGGATCGCTATTGAGTGGCGGCAGTTTTCTTCGTCACTTCGCGCTCCGCGTGCAACACGCGCAGCCACGCCCCATTTTGCTTCACCCACACATCTGAGAAATTACTCTCGCGCGGCGTCACTTTGCCGTTGCGTTCGAGGACACCTAGAGCATGGTAGGTAACCACCGCAACGTTTCCATTGTCATACACGCGGAAACGATGGCCGTCCTGTTTCATCGAATGCATCTTGAACACTCCCGGCTGCAATCCGCCTTCAACCTCAGCCTTGCTGGGTGCGCTCCCATCGATGTTGGTCTGGGCAATATCTTCGGCATCGTACTGGCGGATCCAGTCGACCGGTTCAGCGCCACCGCGAAGAAGGCCGGCCACTTTTTCATCTGCGATTTTCATGATTTCTCTTTTTACGGTCTCCGCCTTTTCACCGGTGATCGCCTGCCCGGCGGCGATTGAGGACAACGAAAGCGCCAGGAAAGAGGCAAAGATTACGTTTCGCATTTTAGGACCCCTCCGTTGTTAAAGATTCTCGTTGGATCTGCAGCGGACGCCGGAAATCCCCCGAATTGGCATGCCGCGTTTCAAGTAATCGATTATGCGTTCCTCGCAAGATATAACCAACCACCCCTGGAAGGCAACGTTGCGCAGGAAATTCACGAAGTCCAGCGCGTGACCACGGTCACGCGCAAGGGTGACCATGGTCATATCCTTTTCACGCGAAGGATTGTAAAAATGGAGGCGTAAGGTTCGTAAGCCACGGAAAGGAGAAAACTCCACCGAGCTTGCACCTGGGAAAAAAAACGAACGCCACTATAAGTTCACACCGCGCACGCGGTGCGCAGCGTGCGGGCGGCAAAGAAGAAACTGCCGCTGCGCCAAAATCAGAAAGTCACAAAGGGGAGCCGCCAGGCTCCCCTTTGTGATTTGTAACATCGATTCCCATTTTAACCTCGGATGGGTTCCGCGCGGTTTCGGTTCAAAGGTGCGGAGCCGGACGCCCGGGGAAGTAACTTGAGTCCCAACGAAACTAAGCAGGTTCGCGGGAAGGCCGGCGGTTTTAGTCTCGCCAATCTCCGACGGGCATTTTTTCTTGACACTCGCCGCGGCAAGGCGTACGTAAAGAGCTAGCAGGGTTTGAATCTAAGGGCATTTTTCCCCGTTTGAAAACAGAATTCCGGGAACGTCCAGAGGTGTTACGTGAAAATGAAGCTGCTAAAAAAGTCTTGGCCTGCTGGCAGGGCTTCTGCTGGTCGGCGCTTCCGTTTTTGCGCATCACGGCGGATCCGACTATGACGTCCAGCATCCCATGACCCTCAAGGGAACCGTAACGGAATTCTACTGGTCGAACCCCCACTGCCAGGTGTTTCTGGACGTGAAGGATGACAGCGGCAAGGTGGTCAACTGGACCGTTGAAACGCTTGCCCCGGCGGTTCTGAAGCGGGCCGGTTGGAGCCGGGAAACCTTGCATGCGGGCAACCAGATTTCGATCACTTTCGTTCCAAGTAAGAAGGGCACGCCAGTGGGAATGCTGCGCAAAGTTGTGCTTCCTGACGGCACGGAGTTGACGGGCGGCACGTTGGGCGAGCAAGCGCCTCAGTAGCAGATATTACTTAGGTTTAGAAAGCAAACCGGGTTGCGTCGAACGCGTACGCGAAGCGGCTTCTCAGAGTTGAAATATAGAATCGAAGTATCTTCACCCGAGGGGTTGAAGGAATGCGCAACTGGCTGCTTGGCTCGACCATTGCCATCGTCACTGCCCTGGCATTCCTGGCGGTAGCGCGCGCCCAGACGGATCACTCCAGCGCCGCCATGAAGCAAAACGCGAATAACGCAACGTTCGACCCGCATGACCTCACCGGAATTTGGGATCCCGCCCCTTTCATGCAGCCGAAAGGCGAAGTGAATCCGCTTGATCTTGGCGGCCATCCAAATCCGCTGCCGCCGTTTACTCTGGCGGGTGAGGCGACCTATCTGGCGAACGCCAAGTTCATCGCGGCCGGTGCCGTTCTGGATTGCGATCCCTTCGGCGTGTCGCGCAATTTTTTTACTCCGCGTCCTTTTGAGATCATGGTCGCCCGTGACAGGCTGGTGCAGCATTTCGAATATTATGACAACTGGCGTGAAATCTGGACCGACGGACGAAGAATTCCCGCCGATTTCGATCCCGAGTACATGGGATACTCCACCGGCCGCTGGGAGGGCGACACTTTCGTCGTTAATTCATCGGCCTACAATGGCAAAGCTTTCCTCACCTGGCAGGGTTTTCCCATCAGCGAGTCCATGCACCAGACCGAACGTTGGCAGCGCATAGATTCCGACACCTTGAAAGTCTTGTTCACCTTCGACGATCCAAAGAACTATGCCAAACCGTGGAACATCACCTTCTTTTGGAAATTGAAGAAAGACTGGGTGATGGACGCGCATCCCTGCACGCTATCCGCGATCAAGGAGTATGACGAGCGCGTCAACCACGCCGACAAACTCCCTGGGCGAGACTACGCCGCGCCTGACAAGAAGTAGCGCATAAGAATCGCGCCCGTTGAGGTATCCGAGGGCTTCCTCGCCTGTACTAAAGTCATTCACAGCGTTAACATCAGTGCGATTTATTTCCCGCGCCGCCAGCGCGCCAGAAAAGGCATCCATTGAGCGTAATTTCACGCCGACGATTCATTGCGGTCGCAGTCTTCAGCCTGTTCGCAGCCCAACTTGCCGTTGTAACGCCGGGCGCCGACGAAATCAAAGTTGTGACTTCCGGAGGGTTTACTGCCGCGTATCTGGAACTCGTCCCTGACTATGAAAGTTCCACGCACAACAAACTGAGCACCGAGTTCGGTCCGTCCATGGGAACGACGCATAACGCAATTCCCGTTCGCCTGGAGCGCGGCGAAGCGATCGACGTGGTGATTATGGCCGCACCCGCGCTGGATGACTTGATCAAGCAAGGAAAAGTGCGGTCAGGCAGCCGCGTCGATCTGGTGCAATCCAAAATCGGCATGGTCGTAAAGGCCGGAGCGCACCAGCCCGACATCAGCACCGTCGACGCACTGAAACGAACTCTGCTGGCTGCCAAATCGATCGCCTATTCCGACAGCGCCAGCGGGGTTTATCTCTCCACGGAATTGTTCCCCAGGCTGGGACTGTGGGATCAGATCAAAGCGAAGAGCAAGAAGATTGAAGCGGACCCTGTAGGCGGGGTAGTCGCAACCGGCGAATTTGAAATAGGATTTCAGCAGATCAGCGAGCTGCGTCCCGTGAAGGGAATTGACATCGTCGGCGCGCTGCCGCCGGAAGTTCAGAGAGTCACGATCTTCGCGGCGGGAATTCCCGCCACGGCCACTCATCCGGAAGCCGCCAAGGGGCTAATCCAATGGCTGGCCTCACCGGCCGCTTACACGGCCATCAGGAAGAGTGGTCTGGAGCCTGCGAATTCCGGTTCTAGAAGCGCACGCTGAGCAGCATCATTCAAGCGTGGGCCGCAGTGGATCGAAATCCTCCAGCGGCGAGACGAATGCCAGGAAAAGTACATCCGCCTGGCCGCTCGGCAGGGCCATCGAGCAGTCCCGTTGGCGCTGCGCTCTGCCGTTCCGGCCTGAATAAAGAGCCTGCGCTCAATGAGCGAGAAGATCTTTCAGAAACCGCGTCATCGCCACTTTGTATTCCTCATTGGCGCGAACTTCCGAAGGATTTTGCGGATTCGTGAACGCGTGAGCGGTGCCGCTATAAAGATTCACTTCGAAATTCACCTTGGCAGCGCGTAGTTGCGAAATTACCGCGTTGACCTCGTCCATCGGCGCGACCGGATCCTCGGTTCCGTGCAGGATCAGAACGCGGCCGTTTATGTTCCTGGCGGCATCCGGCGAAAAATCGCGAAATGCGCCATGCACCGATACAAATCCGAGAAGGGGAACTCCAGTCTCGATCAGTTCCATACCGGTCGTGCCGCCAAAGCAGTAACCGACGGACGCCAGTTTCGCCGGATCGACCATCGGCTGCGCCTTGAGCACATCGAACCCCGCCACAGCGCGCGCCCGCATCAACGCACGGTCCTTATCATAAATCGCAATCGTGCTCATCATCTCAGGCACTGACTTGGGCACAACGCCTTTGCCGAAAATGTCTTCGGCAAACACCACATAACCGAGACTCGCAATCATTCGGGCGTCCGCAAGGGTGCCCTCGGAAAATCCGGAGCGATCGTGAATCATCAGCACGCCGGGCCGCCGTCCCGCGACAGAATCGTCGTAGACAAGATATCCAGAGAGGGCCGTATCGCCCTGCTTGTAGTCGATCCATTGGGTCTTGGCAGCAGCGTGCGCTGCGGCGGAGCAGCAAAGGACCAACGCAGCGATGACCGCAGCGAATAACATAGAACGTTCGATTTTCATTGGTTCCTTCTGAAGGCGTGTGCGAATGGAAAAATGGCGCACCCTAGGGGATGACTTTAGAACTTTTGTAGGAGTATCCAGCAGAGTGTATCAAAAATTGAGTTCGTAGCGGGAGCGGGCCAGCGCCCGAACGGAGCCCATGCACGCTATTCAGGAAACAACTCGTTAGATGGCGCGCCCGGAGAGATTCGAACTCCCGACCCTCTGCTTCGAAGGCAGATGCTCTATCCAGCTGAGCTACGGGCGCGTCGTTGTGCGCTATGCCAATTTAGCGCGGAATCGGCGGTTTTCAAACCGTTCCAGCCAGATTAATTTCCCTTTAATTTCCCTTCGATTTCCCTTGTTTGCTGCGTCTAGCCCTTCCCGCTGCTGGCCGCTTTTTGCACTTCCGAGTACGGCACTACGATGCCGTGCATTGGCGCTACCGTGGCCACATCCAGCTTCAACGTTTGGATCTGCTTCATCAGGTTGCCGATGAAGACCGGGGGACGGATTCCACTTGGCGCTGCCAGCTCTGGAAGATCTGGCGTGAAATCGTCGGCCTCCTCCAGAATCTTCTCCTTTGGAAAATAGACGATCAGCATCCCGGCATTGTGCATGGATCCGTTTTCGTGAAAAATTTGTAGAGTCCGGTTGCCTTCGCTGAGGACGTATTTTTCCTTCACCGGCAGGAAATTGGCTTCCTTGGCGCCTTTCGAAAGGTTGTCTGGAGCCAAGGTGCGCGGAACAGCCCAGGCCTTCTGGTAGAAGGGCACATTCATTTCCTGAGTGATGATCGTGGCGCCTTCGGCTACGTAGGTGCGCACGCCTCCGGAGTGATCAAAATGCGAATGCGTGTTGATCAGGTATTTGATCGGTTTGTTGGGGACCAGCCGTTTTGCTTCCGCGATCACGGCCAGCGAGCGGCCCTCGCCCAGCGGGCCTTCGATCACGGTGATATACGAAGGAAATTCCACCACCATGCTGTTGTGCGATCCGCCCGCGACAAACCAGATTCCGTCCACCAATTTTTTGTGACTGCACTTTGATCGGCGGGGCTGATGCGGTCTTGACCGCATCGGGCACGGAAACATTCAGGCCCGGGTTGGGATTCACGCTGCTCACCGTCAGCTCCAGAACCGGTTGGCCGCCCTGCTTTTGCACGATGGTGGTGGGGAATTTCACTCCGTTGAAATCCTTGTAAGCGGAGAAGGTGGTCTCCACGGGCATGTCGCCGAGAACCGGATTCGGCAGCCACGTTTCTGTCTTGACCACCATGTTCTGCGTGCTGATCGTGCCTTCTACTTTGTACTTCCCAGTCTCGAAACGCGACCACCGTTCCCATCGCGCTCTTTTTTGGCTGTCGCGTTGTTTTCCATCGCGGCTTTCAGAAACCCGTGCGGGGTCAGCCAGATTTGCAGCTGGCGTTCCGCCGCTGCGCCCGGTTGCGGCACGGGATTGCTGGCCGGCATGTCCCAGGCATATTGTCCGCTGACGAAGTTGGCCTGCTTGTCATCGCCGGCAAACGGGCGTCCCCCGCCCTTCACCATTGGATTCGGCTCGGAGTGGACTAGATCTTCCTTGGCGGACTTCGAAGTGTAGTCAATCGTTTTCGTATAACTGGTAAGGTTCGTGGTCGGCCACACGGCATTCGGTGCCCAGGCTTGCCCGAACGAATCGATGTGGCCCGATACCTGAATATTGAATGGAGGTAACATCGCCGATCGCTTTCTGGGCGGCCTGCAGAACAGTTTTCGCATCCTGCGCGGAAGCGGCTCCCGCACACAAGAAAAACAAGGCGCACGTAATCCACAATCGCTTGGCCATGGATCCCTCCCTCTTTTTCGTCCCTTAGGATTTCCAATTCCGGCTTTGGCGGGGATCATACGCCAAGCGGCCTGTGAAGTGGAAGCGCAAGGTTGGACGGTAGACTCCTGCTGACTTCGCAGTACATTCCAGGCGCTGTTGTCGTGGCACGGTCATTTCGCGCGACATTGACGCTGGCCCGGTGGCAGCCTAAGATGAATCTTCTGCGAAAGCTGACGCCGGATGTCCTTCCCATACCGACCTGCGAAAATCGTACTGTGCCCGTTGCTACTTCTATTGATTCTGTGCGCTCCTGCCGCGTGGGCTGAAAAAGTAAATGATCTGAAGCCGCAAGGCTATGTGAATGACTTCGCCCATGCGCTCAACCCGCAGACCAATGAAAAGTTGGCGGCGATCTGCGCAGAGGTCGAGCAGAAGACCAAGGCGCAAATTGCCGTTGTTACTGTTTCCTCGCTCGAGGGCGAACCTATTGAACAGTTCGCGAACGATCTGTTCGCCCAATGGGGCATCGGGCCTAAGGATTCCAAGCGCGGCGTCCTGATTCTGCTCGCTCCCAACGATCGCAAATATCGCATCGAGGTGGGCTATGGCCTCGAACCAATTTTGCCGGATGGCAAGGTCGGCGGATTCGGGCGCGAAGCGGTGCCGCTCCTGCGGCAAAATGATTTCAACGGCGCCATCCTCCTCATGACGGAGCGAGTGGCGGGTGTAATTGGGGCGGACTCGAGCGTTACGCTGGACAGCCTCTCCGGGGTTCCACCGCCAGCAGCTGATCGCCCGTCCCCTTCGTCCTCTTCCTACCCGAATATCGTTCTCATTCTTTACCTTGCGATTTTTGTTCTGTTTCCGCTTCTGGGGTTCCTGCTGCGGCTGCTCTTCGGAATCGGCGGGCCCTCCGGAAGAGGGCGCGGCGGATATATGGGCGGACCTTATTTTGGCAGCGGCTCGTGGGGAGGCGGAGGATCTTTCGGGGGCGGAGGCGGCGGCTTTGGCGGCTTTGGTGGAGGATCTTCCGGAGGCGGTGGAGCAAGCGGAGGATGGTAAGCGTCATGCCGGAGGGAGCGAAGATTGGCTGATAACAAGCTCGACGAACTTGTGCAGAAGCTCAGGACGGCTGCGGGTAGCAATCTCAGGTCGGTGATCCTGTATGGCTCGGCGGCAACCGCGGAATTTCACGCCAAGCATTCGGATCTGAACCTACTTTGCGTGGTTGCGCTTGCGGACGCGGCGCACCTCGAAGCGCTCCATGGTCCGGTGGACTGGTGGGTACGTCGCGGCCAGCGCGCGCCTATTGTTTTTACCATCGAAGAGTTGCAGCAATCCGCGGATATTTTCACGATCGAGCTGCTCGATATGAAATCCCGCCACCGTGTCCTGTTCGGAGAAAATGTGCTTGCGGGCATATCCGTTCCGCTGCGCTACCATGCGATCCAGGTTGAGCGGGAATTGCGGAGCGGCTGGCTGCGGCTTCGCCTGGCTATTCTGGCGGCGCCCAAAAAACCGAAAATTTATTTGGAATTGATGGTTTCATCTTTTTCATCCTTTGTCGCGCTTTTCCGGCACGCGCTGATCGCGCTGGGAGAAGCGCCGCCGGAAACCAGGCGCGGGGCGATCGAGCAGATCGCGCAGTTTGCCGCCGCCGATCCCGCCGGGTTCCGCACGATTCTGGGCGTTCGAGAAGGGAAATTGAAGGGACGCGATCTGGATATCGATAAAACGATGAATCAGTACGTAGCATTTGTGGAGGCGGTCACGGATAGATTTGATCGCCAGCTGGACGCGAAGAAGTAGAGTGAGAATCAATCGGGGAGGACGTGCATGAAAACCGGAGTGATCGTTCTGGTAATTGCGGCGGTCATCGCGCTGCTGGTGGGCGGAGCCTACGTCAGCAGCCGCAACCAGATGGTAACGAAAAATGAGGCGGTGAAGTCCGCATGGTCGGAAGTGGACGTGGTGCTGCAACGGCGCGCCGATCTGATCCCCAACCTCGTGGAAACTGTAAAAGGATTCGCGGCGCAGGAACAGACCGTGTTTCATGACATCGCCGCCGCGCGCTCGGCGCTGCTCGGAGCGCAGACCCCGGCGGATAAGATCGCCGCAAACGGGCAGCTCGATGGCGCCCTGGGGCGCCTGCTTCTGATTGTTGAAAATTATCCGCAACTGAAATCGAATGAGAATTTTCTGCGTCTGCAGGACGAGCTCGCGGGAACGGAAAATCGGATCGCCGTGGAGCGCAAGCGGTACAACGATACTCTGCAGGACTACAACACGTACGTTGGATTGTTCCCCAACAATATATTCGCCGGTTGGGCGGGCTTTCAGCGCAACAACGCCTACTTCACGGCTACGGAATCTTCGCGCGAAGCGCCCAAAGTGCAGTTTCCGGCGCCCACTCGCTGAGGAACAGGTAGCACAGATTTCAGGGAGTGGAATTTAATTTGAGTCTGCCGAAAGCCAAAAATCCACAGACTGAAGTCTGTGCTACTAAAATCAGGTGTGCGCTTCTGGCTGTGGCACGGCGTTGAGTTGCTGCGTCGGAGACGGTGCGGTGGGACTTTCGGGTTGTTCCGGCGTCGTAGCGCTTGGTTCCGATTTAAAAATAAACTTCACGCCGCTCTTGGCATTTTCGGTGTTCGTGCGCGGTAGATCGATTTGCTCCAGATTTGCCGAGCGCTGCGTCCCGTTCATCAGAATATAGTGCAAGTCCCGTTGATCATCCAATAATCGCGCACCGTCAGCACCGCTCCGGTTTTCATGTAGATCAGGACAGGAACGGCTAAACCATCGGGAATTGGAAGCAGACGAAGGGCTCGATTCATTCGGAGTGATCCAATTGCCGTTGAATCTGAGCTGCTGCCTTGATCGTATTGATCGTCCTCGTTGTAGGGTTGCGAAGGCGGTGCTGAATTAACTGTTGGAACCATAACTGTCCGGAATCCTGGGTAGCCATAGAGGTTGTAGTCGGGCGAAGCATAGTAGCCGTATCCAGGTGCGGACCAGTCCCCACCATGGATCCACCCAGAAAGGATCCCAACCAAATCCGATCCACGGTAAGCCCCAACCAAATCCCCATCCACCCCAACCCCCGCCGCCCCATCCCCAACCACGGCCACGCCAGCCGTTAAATCCAAAGCCGCAGTTCCAGCAACCTCCTCCAAAACCGCCGCGACGCCGGCCGAAGTCAAAACCGTTCGAGCCGCGCAATTGTTGGTCTGAAGTTCCTCGGTTTGTTACTCTGCCTGAGAGCCCTCGGTTGCCCGCGAATGACGATCCCCCGGAGGCCCGTGAAGATGTGGAAAGTGTCGAGTTTGGCCGGAGCATGGAGTTCCCGGCGGCTGGACCGCTGAAAGAATTATGAAGCGTCGACAGTGATTGCGATTTGGGAACAATGTTTCGAGCCGTGGGCGCATTTTCCCAAACCTGGTTTCCTTGCCCGGCGAAACTGCGAACCGATCCAGTGGATCCAGGTTGGCGATTCCCGCTAAACACGTGAAAGTTGCCCCTGTTGCTCGCCGCGCCAGGCTGGGACGGAGTTCCCGAGGATCCGCGTCCTCCGGGACCACCAAAAGAATGCCACCCGCCGTCTGCTACCGCCGGAGGGGCTCCCGCAGAATTTCCAAAGCGCTGATTCCCGCCCGCGAAATTACCACCGGGGCGAGAGTAGTTGCTGCCCGGACGGGATGCGAAACCGCCTCCTGAGCGGAACGGAGATGGCGCGGCACCGCGCGGCGCTCCATAACCAGCGGCTGGAGATGAATAGGATCTGCCGCTGGCAGACCCGCCTCCACCGCTCTGGCGGTAGCCTCCGCCTCCTCCATGGAAACCCCCTCCGCTCCCGTGGAAGCCTCCCCCGCCTCCGCCATGAAACCCTCCTCCACCTCCGCCATGAAACCCTCCCCCTCCACCACCATGCCCCCCACCGCCATGCTGGGCGAATGCCGGTATCGCGGAGAAAGCGAACAGAAAAATGATGGCTGATTTGAATCGTGCAGAAGATGGCTTGGTCATCTTGAGGCCCTCGCAACGCTGCGTAAGACCTGCGGACGAGTTAGCGGGAACTCGTTTTGCCTTACACCCATTGGATTCTACTCCTTAAGGTTTGGTTGCGCCCATCTTTACTGCACCGAACGGAGCGGCGAGTGCGCCCCGGGAAGAACAGCCAGGGCGGGGGCAGATTCTGAATCCTGGCTATCCAAACAGTCTCGGTGACGTTGTCACGTACAGACGTGACCCCGGTCACGCCTTCCGTGAGCTCCGCGGCGTAGCGTAGGGCGTGAGCAAGCCAGCTGCTACTCAAGATGAGCGGGGGGCGTTGTGAACGTGCAAAGAGAAGAGCAAGTCGCGGGTGTCGTGTGCATGCATTGCCGGATGCATACGCGGCTCACGAATTCCACGAATCCACGGCGCGTCAACCAGGGACTTACAATGGCCAGAACCCAGATCGCATTGGTTCGCTGCACCGAGTGCGGCAAAGAGGCGCCGTATCTCGCTGATGAGATCGTGGTTCTTGATCGCGCATCCCGCTTTGCACCCTGCACCGCGTGACTGCGGCGAGCGCTCCTGCGAGGGGTATGAATTCCGTTGCGAATTATTTGGGATACGGGTGCCCTGCGAGAATCGCGAAGGCGCGATAGAGCTGCTCGGCGAGCATGACGCGGGCGAGTTCATGTGAAAACGTCAGCGGGGAAAGAGAAAGTTTTTGCGTGGCCCGCCGGCGCAGAGCCTCGGGAAAACCTTCCGCGCCGCCGCAGAGGAAGACGATTTCGCGCGCTCCGCGATCGCGCGTTTCGCCCAACCATTTCGCGAATTGCGTCGAAGTTTGCGGCTTTCCCGCGTCATCCAGCAAAACAACGGTAGCGGCGGAATCCGGCGAAAATTTGCGCAGCGACGCGGCGGAATCTTCGCGCAATTCCGTGAGCTGCACCTCGGCAAATCTCCCGATGCGCGAGGCATAATCGTCCATCAGCGCCCGGATTTCCGGGCGCCGGGTTTTTCCTAGCATGACCAGATGAATTTTCATCGGCGATTTGCGGGCGCGGGAATCAATTCAATCCGTACTTCTTGCGTTTGTCGAGCAGGGTTTTGCGGCTGATGCCCAGAATCTGGGCGCTCTTGCCGATTTTGTAGCGCGTAGCTTCGAGCGTGGCGCGGATGGCGTCGCGTTCCATGTCCTCGAGCGAACGAAGCGCGCCGCCAAACGCCGAATCCGCCGCACGCACCGATTCCGGAAAATCCTCGGGAATGAGCGCAGCCCCACCGGAGAAAACCAGCGCGCGCTCGATCGCATTTCTAAGTTCGCGCACGTTTCCCGGCCAGGAATACGTGCTCAGCATCTTTCTCACGGCTTCGGAAAATGTCACATCCTTGCGGCCGTGCACGCGCGACGCTGCGCTCGAGCAGCGCATCGGCCAGCGGCAAAATATCGGCGGGACGCGCGCGCAACGGCGGCACGGGAATCGTCAACACGCTCAGACGAAAAAACAAATCCTCGCGGAACTGTCCTTCGGAAACCAGGCGCGCGAGTTCGGCGTTGGTCAGGGCAATCATGCGCGCCGAAATCGTGATGGTTTCCGTCCCGCCCAGCCGCTCGAACTGCCGCTCTTCAAGCACGCGCAAGAGTTTGGATTGCGTGGCCGGCGAAAGCGCCGCAACTTCATCCAGCACGATGGTTCCGGCGTCCGCCATTTCCAGGCGCCCGAGCTTGCGCTCCACCGCGCCGGTAAATGCGCCGCGTTCGTGGCCGAACAATTCCGATTCGACCAGTTCCTGCGGCAGGCTGGCGCAATCGATTTTCAGGAAGGGCGCATCGCGCCGGCGGTCCGAGTTCGTGGATCAATCGGGCCAGATGATCCTTGCCCGAGCCGCTTTCTCCGGTGATCAGCAGCGTGGTGGAAGTTTCCGCGACTTTGCGCGCCAGTTCGAGGACCGCCTTCGAGGCAGGGTCTTCCGCGATCCAGGCCATGCGGGATTCATGGCGAGCGTTCATCGGGAGCGGCTCGCTCATCCCTCGGCCTCCGCCGTGCCGGTGCAGTGAACTCCCTTCGCGCGGACTCGCTGAATTCCACGCGGCGCGCGGCGCGCCACAGGCGCTCAAGATCGTAAAAATGGCGCGCGCGTTCCGTAAACACGTGCACGATCAGGCTGCCGAAATCGAGCAGCATCCAGTCGCTGCCGGCTTTGCCTTCCCGGTGCAGTCGGCGCGCGCCGATTGCCTCCAATTGCTCTTCGATTTCGTCGCAGATGGCTTCGAGCTGCGGCGAGCTGAATCCGGTACAGAGCAGAAAATAATCCGTGAATGCGCCAAGGCCTTCGAGATCGAGAAGGATCACGTCAGCCGCTTGCTTTTCCTGCGCGGCGTTGATGGCCGCGCGAACGTGAGGCGGAATCGAATCCTTGCGTGCAGTCACCGGTAAAGGGCCTTCTTGTTAATGTATTCCTCGACGCGCGGCGGCACAAGCCCGTGAATCGAATCATTTCGATCCAGGCGGCTCCGGACTTCCGTGGCCGAAACGTGGCTGGACACCGCGTCCAGCACGTAGACGACGGTGCGGCGCAGGGTGATCGCCCTCGGATCGAGCGGCGCGTGCGCCACGCCCCGGCGGGCAAAAAGTTCGGGCGGAATCACCAGGCGCAGCGCGTCCACGTTAAAGCCGGGGCGGCTGGCCACGATGAAATCGCACAAGCCCAGCAGCGTTTCATAATCCTTCCAGGTGGGAATATCCAGAAACGAATCCGCGCCCAGCAAAAAATAAAAATGTGCGCCCGTGCCGTGGTGCCTCTGTTTGAAGTGCCGCACCGTGTCAACCGAATAAAAAATCTCACGCCCGGATTGCCCGGCGCCGGCTTCGGCCAGCGATGGAACGAATCTGGGATGATCGGCGCAGGCAATGCGAGGTCATCGCGTAGCGGTCCGCGTAGGAAGCCATTCCGGCGCGATGCTTATGCGGCGGGCGGCCCGTGGGAATGAAATGAATTTCGTCCAGATGAAAGCGGCGCTCGGCGGCGCGCGCCACGGCCAGATGGCCGATGTGAATGGGATCGAAAGTGCCGCCGAAAAGCGCGATGCGCCGCGTGCGGCGCTTGTTCGCGTGAAACGCCGTGTGATTCCGGCGGAGCGATGCTCAACGGTCCTCTTCGGCGGGCTCCTTGGCACGCGCGCGCTTGCGACGGCGTTCGGGAGAAACGACAGTCGGCGCTCGTTCAGGGAATCGCTTTCGGATGCTCCGGTGCGGTGCCTCCGCGGAGGCGCCGTCCGCGATATTTTCGTCTAGAAGGCTCGTGAGGCGCAAGGCGGTCGAGTGCGTCGGCAATGGACCGCACCAGTTGCGGAATGCCTTCGCCGGACGCGGAGGAGATCGCATGAAATTCAAGCCCGCGCGCGGCGCAAAAATCGCGCAATGTATCGAGGCGCGTTCGGTCCGTGGTGGCATCCAGTTTGGTGGCCACGACGATCATCGGCTTCTCGGCCAGCTTCTCGCTGAATGCGGCCAGCTCGTTTTCGATAATTTCAAAATCGTGCACCGGATCGCGGTCAGAGGCGTCGCTGGTGTCGATCAGGTGTGCGATCAGGCGGGTGCGCTCGATGTGCTTCAGAAACCGGATGCCCAAGCCGACGCCCGTATGCGCGCCTTCGATCAATCCCGGCAAATCCGCCACAACGAACGTGCGGCCGCCACCCTTTTCCGAGGGCTTTCCCGGGCGCGCCATCCGCCGAGACGACTCCGAGGCCCGGCTGCAACGTCGTAAATGGATAATCCGCAATCTTGGGACGCGCCGCGGAAATGCGCGAAATCAGCGTGGATTTTCCCGCATTCGGAAACCGACCAGACCGACGTCCGCGAGCAGTTTCAACTCCAGCTGGAGGTTGCGTTCCAAGCCGGGCTGGCCCTCTTCGGATTCGCGCGGGCGCCTGGTGCCAGGGCTTGGCGAAATGTTGATTGCCGCGTCCGCCGCGACCGCCCTGGGCGATCAAGATGCGCTCGCCGGGCTTGGTCAAGTCGGCGATCACTTCTCGCCGTATCCTCATCGGTAACCACGGTGCCGACTGGGAACAGCCAGAATCATGTCCGTGCCGGCGTGCCCGGAACAGTTGGAGCCTTCGCCGTGGCGGCCGCGATCGGCTTTGAATTCGCGATTGTAGCGGTAGCGCAGCAGGGTGTTGTCGTGCGGGATTCGCTTCCAGGTAGATGCTGCCGCCATGGCCGCCGTCGCCGCCTGAAGGCCCGCCGCGCGGCACAAATTTTTCGCGGCGGAACGCGACGCAGCCGTTCCCGCCGTTGCCGGCCTTCACATAGATTTTGGCTTCGTCAACGAATACCATGGTTCACTTCCGCCCTTCAAGAATACGACACTGCGCGATCGAAATTCACGCGACGATTTTAGTAGCGACAGACTTCCGTCTCCGGAAGTTCGTCCTGGTAAGTTCTGAACCTCAGCAGACTGAAGTCTGTGCTACTGCCATAAATAAAAAGGCGGCCCCGCATCCGCGGAGCCGCCTTCTCAAATTCGAGATCCAGTTTAGTTTGCTGGCGCAGCGGCAGTCTTACAGAGGCAGCCTGATCCGGAGGCAGGACGCTGATGAAGCGGCCGTCCTGGCCTTTGTCCTGAAACAGCACTACGCCGTCGATCAGCGCGAATAGCGTATCGTCCTTGCCGCGTCCCACATTCACGCCAGGCTTGTGCTTGGTGCCGCGTTGGCGAATCAAAATTGTTCCTGCATGGACCAGTTGGCCGCCGAAGCGCTTGACGCCCAGTCGCTGTCCCGGTGAGTTGCGGCCATTTACGGAGGAGCCGCCACCTTTCTTATGTGCCATCTCACTTTCCTTTGGGAGCTCCTAGAGCTCGATCCCGCTGACCTCAACGGCTGTGTAATTCTGCCGGTGGCCGCGGACAATCTTGTACTGCTTGATGCAGCGGTATTTAAATACGGTGAGCGTCGGATGACGTCCCTGTTCGACGATCTTGCCGACCACCTTCGCCTTGCCCGCATTGGCCCCGGTCAGCAGCTTTTTCTCGTCCGTCGACCATGGCGACTACGTCGCCAAAGGTATCGCATCGCCCACTTTGCCGGGCAAGGTTTCGACCTTGACCGTATCTCCGGGAGCAACCCGGTACTGCTTTCCACCACTTCGAATCACGGCGTACATCGCCCCTCCAGACACAAATCGGAAACCCCTATTATAGGGGCGGTTAGAGGGGACGTCAACGACTGAAGTCATTCTTTCTACAGACGGAAAGTGATGGCACAGGGGGCAGTTTAGCCAGAGTGCCTCGTTACCTTCGCGAAAACCGGCACCGGCAAGAGTGCCTGTGCGACTTAGACCTCTTCTACACTAGTTTCATCCAATGCCTTTCCTACGGTGTGGCGCCAAAAACTGATGCATGGGAGCGGATGCGATGACGGAAGCCGAAAAGCAGGCCCTCTCAATCTACGAAATGCTTGTCTCAACCAGCAGTGACCGGCCCATGCGGTTCCAAACCATGGAACAGATGCAGCGCGAGACGGCGGCGTGGAAAGCGGCCAATCCGGCGTTCCTGCGGCTCGATCGGGCTGAGCCCGAGATTCTTCGCGCGTTTCTTGCCCAATGCTTTGATTGGTTGCGAGCCGAGGCCCACCTGGCGAAAAACTATACGGCCTGCAGAGCACCGTTCGCTGGAGGCATCCGGTGACGCTGACCAAAGTTCCCAAACCTGCCCGGACCCCTTGAGACACCTGTTCGCCGAGTATTACGGCTCCATGGGCGAAATGGCGCACATGTATTTTCCGGTACAGGCTACTAATTCTCTCGTTGACTCTGAAACAGGTGACGGATGAAATTCGTTCTCCGATTTCGCGGGCAAACTCCACTTGCGTCTGGCTCCTAGTCCGACCGGAAAAATCGAGCCGGGGACGCAGAAATTCAAGGGACAAATCGCCGAGCTGATTCGTGTGGAGGGCGAAATGCGGCTTGATCCCGGGCGCGGCCCGTGGTCGCAGATCGTGTTCGACGAAATCAAAACGAAGGAAGAGATTACGCGCGCCGGCTGGGAAGGTCTTCTGGAGCATTGCTATGGGCTCGAGCAAGCCGTGCCGGGCGCGAAATGGAAGAAAAGATCCGCCGAACTGATTCGTGTCTTGGGAGAATTCGAGGTGTACTCCGCGATCCTCCGATGGTTGGCGCTTGGCCCCACGCCAGGCCAGCCGCCGGAAGCGCGGTCGCAATCGAGGAAATCGCCATACCAAAAAGGTTTGGTCTGGTGTCTGGCACAGCACAATGACCGTGACGCAGCCGTGGCCATAGCCGATTTTGGACTAGCCTGCCTTCGCAAAATTCCATTGCTCGGAGCCGTGTCGCAAAAAGTCGGTTTCACGTGTGTGCAGGCGTTGGGCGCCATGGAGTGCGGCGAGGCCGGTCGTAATAGTTGACGCGTTTGCGCGCCAGGTGAAGTACACAGTAGCCCGCCGCCTGATTGAAAAATCGTTGCGGCAGGCAGCCGAGCGAATCGGCTTGACGGTGCAGGCGCTGGAAGACATTTCCGTTGGCACTTACGGGCTCGATGCGCGAGGAGAAGCGAAAATCGATGTCGGAGACGCGCGAGCGGTCATTCATCTAAGCGAAGAACGGAAGCGTTGGCGTCGCCTGGCATGACGCGGACGGAAAATTGGTGAAGGCAGCCCCGTCGCACATCAAGAAAGCGTTCCCCAGCGATGTGCGTTCGATCGCGGCATTGGCAAAAGAGCTCGAACAGGCTTATCTCGCGCAGCGCACTCGTCTGGAATCTTCGTTTCTGCTGCCAGGCGACATGCCGGTGGCTCACTGGCGGCAATATTTCCTCGAGCATCCCTTGCTCGGGTTTTTGGGACGAAGGCTGATCTGGGTCTTCCGGAACGATCAAGGCTGGGAGCGTTCCGCGATTTGGTCGGGCCACGATCTGATCGACTCATCCGGAAATTCTGTCCATATCGGCGAAGCACAGACCGTGCGGCTCTGGCATCCGCTGGCCTCCGAGGCCGCGGAAGTGCAGCGATGGCGCGAGCGCATTTTCGCGGCAAAAATTCGCCAGCCGTTTCGCCAGGCATTTCGCGAGTTTTACCAGGTCACCGACGAAGAGCGCCAGACCAAAATGTACTCCAACCGATTTGCGAAAGTCCTGATGCGCCAGCATCAGTTCGCCGGTTTGTGCCGCGCGCGAGGCTGGGACTACCGGCTGATGAGCGCAAATTTTGACGGCGCGAATACACCGACAAAAAAACTCGATGCCTGGAACATGCGCGCGGAATTTTACGTCGATATTCCGTCGGATCGCGATGGTTCGCTCCTGGAATCAGCGCTGGGCGAGCAGTCTGGCGCGGGAATCAATCTCTTCATCGGATCGGACCAGGTACGCTCTACCGGGACGGCCGCGAAGTGGCCATTGATGAAGTCCCTGCGATTCTGTATTCCGAAGTCATGCGCGACCTCGATCTGTTCACCGCGGTTGCAGCCGTCGGCAGCGATGAAACCTGGACCGATCAAGGCGATCGAGGCGTAGGCGTATTCACCGAGGAGTTCAACGTCCAGGCATTGCTGGGGATCATTGGCCTGCGGCGCGAGACGCTCGCGCTGGTTCTGCCGCACACCCCTATTCGTGACCGCTGCACCGTACACACCGCTGCGCTTAGGGTGCAGGGCCAGCTGGGAACCTATCGCATTGAGTTTGCGTGGGGTAGCGCCGCGCTCGTGACGGACTCCGGATTTCGCCGGTTGGCCATCCCGCGCAAGGTTCGCGACGCGGTAGCCCTCGACTTCAGAGCCATTCCAATGGATCTGGACTATCGGACCGAAACTATTTTGCGCCAGGCCTATGTGCTCGCCGACGACTGGAAAATCGATTCGCCGGACCTGATCAAGCAGTTGATGCCGAAGTGATGCCCTTTCTAGACTCGGATCCGCCCGCCGATTTGCTTTCCGCCGATCGGGACGATACATTGTTTTTCCATTTTTGCTGGACGCAGTTCATCCACCGCGATGATTACACGGAAAAATGCCGCGCTCGAGTATGTCCTCTTTGATTGGGACGGAACGCTGCTCGATTCGTTTGAGGCCGATTCCAACGCCTATGTCTACATGTTTAGCGCCCTGGGCTTGAGTTGGAGCATTGCGGAATTGAAGCGCCACTATTCGCCGAACTGGCATCGCGTCTATCGCGCCGCAGGTCTGCCGAGTGCGAAATGGGAAGAAGCGGACAGGTTGTGGAGGCTCCACTACCGCAAGCAGCATCCCAAGCTGCAACCCGGGGCGATGCAGGTGCTGCGCGCGCTCGACCGTCGTTTCAAGCTGGCGCTGGTTTCCAGCGGAAGCCGTTCGCGCGTACGCAAGCAACTTCGCGAACATGAAGTGTCGGCCATGTTTCTGACCAAAATTTGCAGCGAAGACGCAGCGCATCGCAAACCGCATCCCGCGCCGCTACGCATGGCGCTCAATAAGCTTCGCGCTGCGCCGCAGGTCTGCGTGTATATCGGCGATGCTCCGGAAGATATTGAAATGGCGCATCGTGCGGGAATGCGAGCGATCGGCATCCTCGGAGGTTCACCAGTGCCGGAACGCTTGCGCGCGGCGGCACCCGATGCGCTGATTGAAACGATTGGGGACTTGCCCGCCCTTCTGAAGAAGTTCTAGGGTTTACGGATTCTACCCAGCCTATGCCAGATCCTCCGCGCGAATTGGCAGCCGGCGAATCCGCTTGCCGGTGGCCGTAAAAATCGCGTTGCACAGCGCCGGGACCACGGGCGGCACTGAAAGCTCTCCCGCTCCGGTCGGCTTTTCCTCGCTGGGCACGATGTACACCTCGATCGTGGGCATGGCGTCCAACCGCAGCACCTTATAATTATTAAAATTGGTCTGCACGACGCGCCCGTTGGCAATCGTGATTTCGCCATACAGCGCTGAGGAAAGTCCATACACCACAGCGCTCTCGCTCTGCATAACGATGTTGGCCGGATTCACCACGCGTCCAACGTCAACCGCGCAAACCACGCGATGCACTTTCACCGTGCGCGCCTTGCGGTCGAGGGAAATCTCCACTACCTGCGCCGCGAAACTCTGAAAAGCCTCTAGCACGGCGATGCCGCGATAGCGGCCCGCGGGCAGCGGCTTGTCCCACCCGGCTTTTTGTGCAGCGAGTTGCAGCACGCCAAGCTGGCGCGGTGCTTTGTCCAGCAAGTGGCGACGGAATTCGTACGGATCCTTCTTTCCGGCAGTGGCCAGTTCGTCGATAAAGCATTCGCTGAAAAATCCGTTTTGCGAAGCTCCCACCGAGCGCCAGAAGCCAACCGGAATGCCCGGTTCAGTGCGCACGTAGTCCACTTGAATGTTGGGAATTGAGTACGGCAGATTGGCTATGCCTTCGACGCTGGTCGGATCGAGATTATTTTTGGTGCTGCCGGGAAACCATTTTTCCATGATTGAGGAGCAGGCGATGCGCGTGGTCCACGCGACCGGCCAGCCATCGGCGCCAATACCAGCGGACAATTTTGCGTACGACGCCGGCCGGTAGAAATCGTGTTGCGTGTCATCCTCGCGCGACCACGTCAGCTTCACCGGCTGCCCGATCGCTTTGGAAGTTTCCACGGCTTCAGTGATGAAATCGGTTCCGGCCTTGCGCCCGAATCCGCCGCCGAGATATGTCGTGTGGATGAACGCGTTCTCCGGTTTTAATCCGCAAACTTTCGCGGCAGCACCCTGCGCCATGGTCTGAAATTGCGTGGGTCCCCAGACATCCACGCGATCGGCACGCACATCGGCAGTGCAATTGAGAGGTTCCATCGTGGCGTGCGCCAGGTACGGAGCTTCATAGACCGCTTCGAGCTTCTGCGCGGCTCCGCTAAGCGCGGCCGCCGCGTCGCCTTCCTTGCGAGCCTCCGCGCCGGGTTTTGACATTTGATCCGCGAACAGCTTGCTGATGTTCTCGCTATTGGCGGCGGCGTTCGCGCCTTCATCCCACTTCACGTCGAGCGCGCGTCTTCCTTGCATCGCCGACCAGGTATTGTCAGCGACCACGGCGATCCCGCTGGAAATCTGCACGACGTTCTTCACCCCGGGAACGGCCTTGGCTTTCGTGGCGTCGAAGCTGGCGACCTTGCCTCCAAACACCGGACATCGTGCCACTACGCCATACAGCATCCAGGGCTGATTAGCTGAGCTGAGTTCGGCATCCACGCGCTCCGGATGCTGCATCAGGTGCACATCGATGCCAAATTGCGCACGGCCATTTACTTTGTCCGGCGTGTCCAGACGCTTGGTCGATTTTCCGATGATGCGATACTTCGCCGGATCCTTAAGAGGCACGTCCTGCGGAACCGGAACTTTAGATGCCGCTACAGCCACGGCCCCGTAAGTTACTTTTCTCTTTGACGCATCGTGGTAGATCACGCCGCTTTCCGTTCGACATGCGGATTTGTCCACTCCCCATTGCGCGGCCGCAGCTTGCAGAAGCATGTCACGCGCCGAAGCCCCCGCCTTGCGCAACGGATCCCATGAAGATCGCACGCTGGAGCTGCCGCCGGTGCCCTGCATGCCAAAAGCGGGATTGAAATATTCCTTCGCCGCCGGAGCGAATTCCGTGTGGATCGTTTTCCAGTCGCAATCCAGTTCCTCGGCCGCGATCATGCACAGCGCCGTCAGGATTCCCTGCCCCATTTCGGACTTGTCGATCATGATGGTCACGACGTCGTTAGGCGAGATGAGCATCCATGCGTTTAACGATGCGCCGAGCGCCGCCTCCGCCGGTGCCGCGAGCGCTTCAAATTTTCCCGGCAAATAAAATCCGATCACCAGGCCGGTCGCGCCCGCCATGCCTGTTTTCAGAAATCCGCGGCGGCTGATCTCTGTCGTTGCTCCAGCGCTCATGCCGCACCTCCCGCGTTCACGGGCTGGCGCTCGGTCGTGTCCTCCGCATCATGATCGTCTCCGAGATGCGCGGACTTGCTCGCGGACTTCTGCTGCAACGCCGCGGCACGGTGCACGGCCTCGCGGATACGCTGGTACGTGCCGCAACGGCAGATGTTTCCTTTCATCGCGTCGTCAATTTCCCCGTCGTTTGGCTTGGCGTTCTTCGCCAGCAGGGACGCGGCGGACATGATTTGTCCGGATTGGCAGTAGCCACACTGCGGCACGTCCACTTCGATCCATGCGCGCTGCACCGGGTGGCTGCTATCCGGAGAAAGTCCTTCGATGGTCATGATTTGTTTGCCAACTACAGATGAAACAGGAGTGATGCAGGAACGAATTGCTTCTCCGTCCAGATGAACGGTGCAGGCGCCGCACAGCGCCATGCCACAGCCAAATTTTGTGCCGGTCATGCCGAGCGTGTCTCGCAACACCCATAGCAGGGGCATATTCGGCGGCACGCCGACAGAGTACGCTTTGCCATTGATCATCAATTGGATCGCCATGAGAGCCCTCCGAGGAAGAGTTGCTGATTTTCGCGTGGCGCCTGAACCCACCCTGGACCACGGACCGTTGGCCGAAGCTTGCTGGTGGATATGTTACTGCAAATCCGGAGCGCCGGTATCGATATTGCAAAGAGTGGGTTTCAAGCGAAGCTACTTCCACGATCAGAAAAACCGCGGCCGGGGACCGACGCCACAGTCTCGCCGCTCATTTTGCGCCCTTTTTATTACGATCCAGTTTTAGCGTCAGGACGAATTCCTTGCGGGTGTCGAAATTCGACACCGACCGCGTCGCCGAAGTCCAGCCGTCTTTTTCAGCGTGAATTTCATAATCAACGTTCAGGTCCAGTCCGCTGAAGCGAAAAGTTCCGTCGGTGTCCGAAAGGTGCGTGATGATTTCCTGTGTATGCCCGTTTTTCAGATAGACTACAGCGGTCTCCACGGGAGTTTCTTCCTTATCCACCACCGTTCCGCGCACGGTCCGCAGCTCGGATTCTTTTCCCTTGGGTCTTTCCTGCGCCAGCAAGAGGCTTGCGGCAACCAGCGTGACGAGCGCGACGAGTCCAAGCGTCCTGTGCGAATTCATTTTCTACCTCCGGACCTTTCCTTTTGGCTCTGTCTCTGCGCTGCTTACGGTTCCATGCGGATCGTCAAGTCCGTTCGACTACCTTCCCTTGCGTCGATTTTGCGTGTCTGCGTTTTGAATCCGCGCGCTTCGATCATCAATTCATATTCGGCGCCTCGCGGCACTCGAATACCGAACTCGCCCTGGTGGTCGGAAGCGGCTTCCCAGCGGAATTTCTTTTCCTCCTCGCGACGCACGCGTGCCCGAGCGCCAACGAGCGCGAAACTCTGGTTGTTAAAGACGTTGGCGAAGATGACGAAATCGTGGGCATGGGAAGCGCTTGAGCTTTGTGCGTCGCCGGCCAGCGCGAGCGTCCTGGCCGGGCTCGTGACACAAATCAATCCCAGCAGGGCGCCGAGCAGGGCGATTGTTAAGCGCACAGAAGTGAGATGACCGGAAGGAGAGAGGGGATGCCGGAAGAAATCGAAGAGCGGGTCAAACTTCCTCTTCTTCCTCTTCTTCGTCGTCATCATCTGTTACGTCGTCCCCATCGTCGGACTCTTCCTCTTCTTCATCATCGTCATCATCTTCGGAGATGGCGTTGACTTTGACGGGATGGATCTGCACGACTTCCATCTCGGTTTCGCACTCGGGGCAGGCCAGGATTTCGCCTTCCTCGACCTCGTCTTCATCCACGTCAATCTCGGTGGCGCATTCAGGACAACGGACCACGGCGAAAACCTCCTCGCGGACTAGGGCACACCTGCTACTGAAGTATTATATAACCCGAACCGGCTCGGGAGGGAAGCAGCCAAAATCACCATGCCACCCAGAAGAGAATACCCAGATCAACCGATGATAGGCGTAGGAGGCGTGGTGATGGACGATGGGCGCACACTGCTCATCCGGCGCGGCAGCGCACCCCTCAAAGGGGAGTGGTCCATTCCCGGCGGCCTGCTGGAAGTGGGAGAAACCCTCGAGCAAGGCGTTGCGCGGGAACTGGCCGAAGAAACCGGCCTCGAAGTCGGCGTCCTCGAACTCATCGAAGTGTTCGAGCGAATTTTTCCGGCTCCGCCGAATCCGGATGGCACGCCGGGCGACGCTTCGCATCCGCAATATCACTTCGTCATTCTCGACTACCTCTGCGAAAATCGCGGAGGAAGGCTTTCCGCGGGAAGCGACGCGATGGAATTGGCCTGGGCGCGGGAAGAAGAATTGCCCAAATTTGACCTAACCGCGGCGGTCCATCGCGTGTTGCGAAGAGCTTTTGCCCGCGCGCGGGAACGCCGGACGGAACCGAAAAGGATGATTTAGAACTCACCCGAAATGGGTATAAAATCAAGGTGAATGCTCCCTCGTCATCGCCAGTCCGGAATGGTTTTCTCGCGCGTCGCGCTCTGCTCCGCTCTCGTGATTGCATTGTCTGCTTTGCCGGTTCGGGCGCAGAAAAGTGGCGCTCCGTCCGGCGGAACTGGCGGCGCGGGAGGTTCTCACGGCACTCCCGGGGGCGGAGCACCGAGTCGCCCCTACCCGCCGGCGTTGCAACCTGGAGCCCTGGATCCAAACCGGGAACCTGGGGAGATGTACCCTTCCATGGAGCCCATGCCAAAGCCAGTCGTGGTGCAGGATGAGTCCTGTCTTCCCTGGGAAGTTGCTGATATTCACGGCGGCACCGTGAGCGCAATCCGTTTGGCGGTTCCCTCCAACGCGAGAAGCCAATACGAAAAGGCCTGTAGCGCGCTGAAGAAGAAAAAATTGGCGGAGGCCGAGCAGCACGCTCGAGACGCCATTGAAAAGTATGCCAATTATTCCGCCGCGTGGGTGATGCTCGGGCAGGTGCTTCAGAATGAAGAGAAGTTCGACGACGCCCATGACGCGTGCGCCAAACCCATCCATTCCGAGCCCACGTACTTGCCGCCGTACCTCTGCCTCGCGGGTCTTTTGGATCTCGAGAAAAAATGGCCGGAACTTCTTGCCTGGACAGACCAATTTCAAGGGCTCAATCTCACCGGCGATATGTATTCGAACTATTACCGCGCGTTGGCCCAATTCCATCTCCGAAATTTACCGGAAGCGCTTAAAAGTGCGTCCAAGGCCGTTGCCATAGACACCGAGCATCACCAGCCCGGCCTCATCTTCCTGTTGGCGCAAATCTACGGGCAGCAGGGCGACGTCGTGGACGCTACCTTCCAGATCCAGCGATACGTGAAATATGCGGGCAGCCAGCAGGAGAAAGATGCGGCCAAGGAATACCTCGCGGAACTGCAATCGCAACAAAAATCCAAGCCGACAGAGCAGTGATCCGGGCAGCGGTTCGCGAATTGGGATGAGATTCAGTGGTGCTCGCCGGAAGGCGCAGTGCTCAGTCCCCCAGCGTCATTTTCTGGCAACGCAATTGCTCTCGGGCTGATGGCGTTCAGGATATTTTGGAGTCTCGCCGGTTCCACCCGTAGCGCCCCAGCAAAAGCACGAACTTGCAGTTGAACAGTACGCGGGATTTCAGTTTGCCATCCTTCATCTGCGCCCGCACCAGTTCCTGATTGTCGCGATCGCCGACGGGAATGACCACACGACCTCCCTCACGAAGCTGGCGGGCAAATACCTGGGGAATTTCCGGAGCGCCGGCCGTGACCAGAATCGCATCGTACGGGGCGGCATCGGGAAAGCCGGCTGAACCGTCGCCGTTGTGCACGTGCACGTTCGCGTATCCGAGATGTGTCAGCCGTTCCTGCGCGGCCAGCGCCAGCGAAGTATGGTTTTCCACTGTCAGGACCTGGTCCACCAGCAGCGAAAGCACCGCGGCCTGATATCCAGAACCTGTCCCGATTTCCAGCACGCGCTCCGAACCCGTGAGCTCAAGCGCCTCCGTCATGGCCGCGACCATATACGGCTGTGAAATCGTCTGGCCTTCGCCGATCGGCAGCGGCTTGTCCGCATACGCGTGGCCGCGGAATTCTTCCGGGACAAATTGATGGCGCGGAACAGCGGCCATCGCTTCGAGCACTCGCGGCGACGAAATGCCGCGCTTGCGAAGTTGCGTTTCGACCATCCTGCGCCGCTCGGGGGCCCATGGGTCGAAGAATAGATCGGTGTTGCGCACGTCTCATTATAAACCGCGGGATCTGTTGGGCAGTGAACTGAAAAAACCCAAATCGGCATTTCATGGGTAACCGAAACCGTACAAGCGAAGCGCTGTGTCACGGTAATCCCCCGCGCCCCCTGATACACTACGCCGGACTTCACGTGGAGGTGGGTAGTGCCGGCACGATTCGATGGGAAGGGCCGCGAAGGGCCGCTGCGTTTGGCCGAGCGCTCGCTCAAGGGGCTCCTGCTGCTGGTTCTTGGATTGCTCATGGCGAAAGGCGCTCCCGCGCAGAAGATTACGATGGAGTTCGACCAGTCCATAGACTTCAGCAGAT
>CAVOIX010000055.1:0-22463 GCA_963695945.1 uncultured Acidobacteriota bacterium
TACCAATCGCCGGATCTGGCGCTGCTGTTTTCCCGCTTTCGGCCACAGATGAGTTTTGGCCGTTATACTGCCGGCGGGAACGAGTTGTACTCAGCTTCAGCGACATCTCCACTGTGTATAAACTGCTGGACCGCTAATTTCTACGGTCCGGCGGGGCATACTCTTTTTCGCCAAGCTCGCTTTTCGCCACTCGAGGCCTGCCCTTTTCCGTTCCACAGTGTAGTACCCACGTACTATAGCCTTCCTGTTTTTTTGGGCAGAAAATGTGAAGAGTCCTGATGCTGCCGCACACCCCCTGTGCGTGCGGCCGTTCGTGAGGCGATTCCCATGACGGTGTCGATCAAAGGCGCTGGTGAGTTGAACAGCTCCGCTAATCAGGGCGCGCGCTCCCCGAATGCTCCGACGAAATCGGAGCAGACTCCGCGTTGCAATCCCGTCTGTCTGGAGGTAAACGTCGCCATCCGTAGCCTGCCAAGTGAGCCTGGCGGCTTGACCCAGCCGATCAGGGAAGAAGCTCGAACGGTGATCGTGTTCGATAATGGCGCGGTGATCCGTTCCACGAATAATTTGCCCATCGGACAAACCGTAATTCTTTCGAATTCCAGCGGTCGTGACGTGGTATGCCGCATCGCCGGCGGCCGCAACCTGCCCAGCGTCAAGGGCTACGTCGAAGTCGAATTCATTGAACCGGTGACGGATTTCTGGAATATCCATCAGGCCGGCGCGCCGGCTACCACAGTCTCGCCTTCCGCCGTGCCTCTCGTTCCTCAAGGGGCATTGGGGTCAGTACCTCCCTCGGTTTCGGTCACTCCAATCGCCGCGGAAACAGCGGCGGCAACCGCGAAGGAGTCAGGCGCGTCCCTGGGACGCGGTCCATCTTTCGACGACCTCGCGGGCGTTATGGGGGTACCGTACGCGCCTGAGGCGCGATCATCGAAGCCCTCGCAAGAAAGGGCAGTTGCAGAGAAGAAGACGCCGAGCGCTCCCGAATCAGGCCTTGGCAATTCCGATAGTGCGCAACAGGCCCCGCCCTCGAATCGACGCCCCGCAGCGGCGGAGGCGTCCGGCGACAAGTACGGCGGTGCGCTAGCCTTGGAACCGCTGTCCATTAGTTCGCCAGTTATTCCCGCGCCGCGCGACTTCATGAGTAAGGGCGCGACGGCCTATGAACAACCGCGCTCGTCTTCTCAATCCACGGAATCGAATGGCCGCACGCCGTTAATCATCGGCGTAGCCGCGCTGGCTCTGGCGTCAGTGTGTGGCGTGTTCTTTTTCATGCGCAAGGGAAGCAGTCCGGCACCTGAGCCTGCTCCTGCAGTCGTGAGTCATTCTCCGGCGGCAGAGCCTTCGGCGCCCGTCTCAAGCACGGCGTCTCAGCCTGTTCAAACATCGCCAGACGCATCTCCGTCTGCCGCGCAAAATCAATCGCAGATCCAATCCCAACCCGCCGCGATCGAGCAGCGCCAAGCCGCAGCATCCCCGGCCGCAATTCCCGCGGTAGTAACGGGTCCAGCAGCCGCGGACTCTCGAACCAGTTCGCGTCTCGATTCACAGCCAGACAATCGCAACGCCCGCAGTCAGGAAAAAAATGAGGCCGCCGCCTCGCGAGTGGAAAGCGCGCCTTTGCGCCGGCCATCGATTACGAACTTGAAGATTGGATTACCGAGCGCTCCGAACAAGATGAATCCCGGAAATATGAGCGAGGGAAGCGAACCAATGACGGATATCGCCGCCTCCGGACCAGTCGGAGGAACACCGCCGGCAGGGCTATTGACGTCCGCCGGTCGCATTTCCAAACCGCCGATGGCGCCCGCCTCCGCTCCGGCTCCTCCTCCGCCGGTCCCCGTGGCCGCGAAGACGGTGAGCCCGCCGAAATTGTTTTCCTCAACGAGACCAGCTTATCCCCTGGCTGCCAAGCAATCGAATATCCAGGGAGCGGTCACGGTGGCTGTCAGCATCGATGCGAATGGAAAGGTCACTGGGGCCAAGGCCCTGGGTGGGCCACTCCTGTTACAGCAGGCGGCCGTGGAGTCCGTGCGGCAGTGGAAATACTCACCGAGCTTGACCGACGGAAAACCAACCGCTTCGGAGGTGACCGTGAATATCGACTTCCGGCTAAATTAGACGCCTGTATCCGTCTGCACGGAAGTGCTTCACTTCTTCCCGTCCCGAATTGCCTGCGAAATCGTATAACCTGCCTGTCCGAATAGACCTCAAACTATAGAAGGGTTTCTTGACTGGGTTGGCCGGGCCTTGTAAATTCAAGAACAGAGTGAATAAGGGATTGCGATTTAATCTTAAGGAGATCGTTTTTTGTGCGGAATGCCGGCCTCGGGGCAGTGCTCGTGCACGGGCGCGCTCGTAGAGGCGCGCGCTCAAGTGCCGGGAGTTCCTTCGCCGCATCCGGCCTCGCGGGAGGAAGCGCGCCGTTCTGTTTCCGTCGATTCGCGGCTGCAACTTTTCGCCGTCATGTGCGCGCTCGATGCCGCCGGGTACGAACCCGTTGCGGCCACCGGCGACACCCCGGGCCGCATTCAAGTTCGCAAGCGGCTGCAGGCCTTGCAGGGTCCCGCAGCCGTCGCACTCCGAAAATATTACGCGGAGCATGCCGTGGCCGATTCGGGCGCCACGTTTTCGCGGTTCGTTTCCTTTGCCCTGGTCGTCGGTCCGCCGCCTGATTTTCAGTTCGAATTCGCCGCGATGACTTGCCGCCGGAAGCGCTGACCCTGGAAGGTTTCAACTCGATTCTCGGCAATTTTTACTCGGAAGCCAAGCTCGAGCGAGCTGTGGAAGTTTCTATCAGCCGGAATATCAGAGCGGTGTGGAGAGCTGCGCGCGCCGGTTTCCGACCTCGTTTTCACCGTTACGAATTATCTTCGCGAAATCGTGCGCTCCAACAGTCCTCGGTCCTTTTCCGTCTATGTGAGCCCTTGGCCGGCGCCAAGACCATTTCAAGACTTTCGGCGATCAGTACGCGCTCGTCGTCCGTCCCAGCGCCTGGATCCGCCGATGGATGATATTCGACACGCTTCTTCATTTTCTGCTGGACCCCATCGCCATCCGATACCGTGTGCAGGCGTCGAAGGCTTCACCCTTCTGGAATTGGCGGCGCGAGCACCTCTGCTCCCGGTAGATTTGCGCGACGACTATTCCGCGTTCTTTGACGAATGCCTGGTGCAGGCGGTCGAATTGCGCTTACAGCATCTGTCGCCGTCGCAACTGGCGTCCGCCATGAATGACAGGCCGAAAGCCATGGTTTCGTACTGGTCCGCCCCATTTATGCGGGGCTTTCCGGTTTTGAAAAATCGGAACCGGCAATGAGTTATTACCTGCCGGACTTGATCAAGGGAATCGATGTGGATGCCGAGCAGCGCCATTTGCGGGGCGTAAAGTTTGCGGAAGCGGAGCCTGCAGGGAAACAATCCTCCGGAAAAGGTTCAAATGGCCGCCAAGCCGGCTATTTCCTCAAATCCGACTGGACGACGATCTGGCCGAGGGACAACGACAAATTTCCGCGCGGAATGGCCCTGCGGCCGCGGCATCCTTCGAACGCGTCCTGGCGACCCATCCCGATGATCAGCGGGCCACCTATGGACTTGCGGTGGCCTCCGCGCTGCAGGGTCGCCCGGAACAGGCGCGCGAACTTTTTACCAAAGTGATCGCTGCTGCGCAGAACCCCTCGCCGACCGCCAGCGCCCATCCCGATCCGTCGAATCTTTCGTGGTCGCATATCTATCTCGGAAGAATGTACGATGTAGAAGGGAAGCGGGACTTGGCCGTGGTCGAGTACCGCGCGGCATTGGCGGTTGCGGGAGCGCCGGATTCGGCGCGAACCGCCGCGCAGCACGGAATCGAGACGGGATATCAGACCCCGGCTCGTGACAGGCAGTCGGACGGCAAGTCGTAATTATATTCCCTGCTCTTCGCGCCGCTGGTCGATTGTAGGTGAGTGGCGGGGAGCGCAGCGCAACAGGCAATCCACTCGGAGCGTTCGATCAATCTCCGAGAATTATTTCGTGGAGGAGATTTCCATCATGACGGTAAAGTTCTTCAAGCTCTCGGCGGCGGTGCTTGGCCTCACTGTTGCCCTTTCCCTCGGCGCCAACATTTCCTACGCGGGCCAGCCGGCTGCTTCCTCTTCGCAGGACAAGGAAAAGGGAGAAAAAAAAGGAAGGGTCGAATAAAGCGGAGGAAGCCGCGTATAAGAATGTTCTGGCGGCGCAGGGCGGCGATCCGGCGACGCAGATCCCGGTTTCCGAGGACTTCATCACGAAATTTCCCGAGAGCAGGTACGTTGGTGGGGTCTATGGCCTGCTGACCACCGCCTATTACACCACGGGAAATACGGATAAGATGTTTGCCGCTGGCGCCAAGGCGCTCGAACTGGATCCCGATAACGTCGATGTCCTGGCTCTTTTGGCCATGGCCATTCCCCGGCGCGTGAAGGCCAATACTCCGGACGGACCGCAACAGCTCCAGAAAGCCGAAGTCTACGCGCACCACGCCATCGAACTGATTCCGAATATGCCCAAGCCTGCCACCGTCGATGACGCTACCTTCGAGAAAGCCAAGAACGACAAATTGTCGCTGTGCCACAGCGGTTTGGGACTGCTCGACATCAATCACTCCAAGTGGGAGGATGCCCGCACTGAACTGACGCAAGCCGTGCAGCTGGCGACAAGCCCCGATCCGGTGGACTACTATCTGCTCGGTAACGCCGACGCCCAGGCCAGCTACATGAATGGCGCGATTGCCGCGTATGACAAATGCGCCGCGACCGGCCCCCTGGTCACGCAGTGCAAAGCTCGCGAGGATGCGATGAAGAAGGAACTGGCATCGGGTACAAAGTTGAGCAGGGACTAAGCTGGATCCTATGGATCTCACCGGGATCGCGGAGTTGGAGTCAACGATAGGGCATCAATTCCGCGAGCCGCGGTGGCTGCAGCAGGCGTTAATGCATAGCTCGCGTATTCCGGAACGCACCGCGGACGAGCCCGCCGAAAGCAACGAGAAGCTGGAATTCCTCGGGGACGCGGTCCTCGAACTGGTGGTGAGTGAGGAACTGGTCCGCGAATTTCCGGAGTGGAGCGAGGGACAACTCTCCAAAAGCCGGGCCCGGCTGGTCAATGCCACAGCCATTTCTCTTCTCCGCGCAGCGCCTGGGCATTGGAAAATATTTGCGCCTTGGCCGCGGCGAGGAAAAAACCGGGGGACGCAATAAGCCCGCACTGCTGGCCGACGCCTACGAAGCATTGATCGCGGCGATTTATCTGGACGGCGGACTGGAAGCGGCTCGCCTGTTCGTCCGGCGTTCCCTGGTGGAAGGTTCAATCGCGGTGGAAGCCGAACGCCTGGGTCACACCGACCATAAATCCGCGCTGCAGGAATTTCTGCAGTCGCGAGGGATTGCGCCGGGAGCTTATCATGTCGTCGCCGAGACCGGCCCCGATCACCAGAAAACATTTCGGGTCGAGGTTCGGATTCCCGGGCACGTTAGCGCGGCGGGATGCGGGAAAACTAAAAAAGAAGCGGAGCAATCCGCAGCCATCGCGGCCCTGATACAATTGGGAGCCGAGGCGAATTGAGGAGCAAGTGACATCGGAAACCGCACAGGGGGTGGAAGCGCGAGAAGCAGCGGCCGCACATCGCGCCGAATCACATCCCGCCACCGTGCGCGAGTACATCGAATCGTTGTTGGTCACCGTAATCCTGGCGTTGTTCGGCACCACGTTTATCGTTCAGGCCTTCAAGATTCCCTCGCAATCCATGGAACCGACCCTTCTGGTTGGCGACCATCTCCTGGTGAATAAATTTATTTTTGGCGGGCGCGCGCATTGGTACGACCACGTTCTGCCGTATCGTGAAATCCGCCGCGGCGACATTATCGTTTTCAAATTTCCTTTTCAGGATCATCCGCATTACGTCAAGCGCGTGATTGGAGTTCCCGGCGATCGCCTCAAGATTGTGGATCAGCAGGTTTACGTCAACGGTAAGCGCATCAGCGAACCCTATATCGTTCGCGATCCTTCCGCGCCCTACGATCCCTTTGGAGACAATTTTCCTCCGCGCAGCCCGCAGTATCTGCAGGCCAACATGCAGCCTGAGTGGGCCGACGAAATTTTTGAATACATTCATGACGGTGAAATCGTGGTTCCTCCGGGCAAGTACTTCGCCATGGGCGATAACCGCGACCATAGCTGGGACAGCCGCTTCTGGGGATTCGTGGATCGCGACGCGGTAATGGGCCGCCCTGTGGTCATCTACTGGTCGGTGATGGGAGACGATGGGTCGGACCGCAACGTCAATTCTTGGTTCTTCAATTTACTGGATACAGTTCTGCATTTGCCGTCGCGGACACGCTGGTCTCGGATGCTGCATGAAGTTCACTGACGCCGCGCTTTTCTTCTTTCCTTCCTTTTGCCACAATCTCTGAATGCGCCATGACCCAGCGATGACTAGGCGATGAATAAGCGCAACTGGCTGCGTGTGATTCTGGTCGGCGGCGTGCTGCTTCTCGCGGCCAGCTTTGGATTTTCACGGGCGTTGCGGGGGCGCGCCGCGCGCCGCTACCTGATCGCCCAGCTCTCCTCCAGCTTTGGGCGTCCGGTGGACGTTTCCTGGTTCGATTTCAGTTTGCTGGACGGCGCAAAGATCCAGGCTCATTTCGTCAGCGTTTCGGAAGATCCGCACTTCGGCAGCGAATATTTTCTGCGCGCGGACACGGTTACCGCGGGCCTGCGATGGACCGCCTTGTTTATAGGGCGCTTTGAATTCGGTTCCGTTTCGCTCTCGCGGCCCAGCTTGAACCTGGCGCGCGACGCCGAGGGCCGCTGGAATATTGAGCGCTGGTTGCCTCCTCCTCCTTCGTACGTCGCGCGCCCCGGTTTCGTTGGCCCTGTTGCTCCGCCGAGCGATGCGCGGGCTGCGCGCCCTTACCGCATTGACGTGGATGGCGGCCGCATTAATTTTAAGCAGGGCGATACCAAGAGTGCCTTCGCCCTGGCTGACGTTTCGGGGATCGTCGAAGAGAATGGCGCGGGCCGCTGGCAGTTGGATCTGGAAGCGAGACCGATGCGCGCCGGCGTCGAGCTCCAGGATATCGGCACTCTGCGCTTGCGCGGCTCAATCGCCGGAACAACTGCGCGACTGCAACCGGCGGATCTGAGCCTTACCTGGCGTGCCGCATCTCTAGCCGATGCGCTGCGGCTGGTGCGGCAGAATGACTATGGAATGCGCGGCCAGCTCGCCGTCGATCTCCACGCGCGCATCGCGCCCCAGACATCTACGTCCATTTCGACCTGGATTCCGCTGGAGCGCAATGGTCCATTTCCGGAGTGGCACGCTTGACGGGAGTGCATGGCTGGAGACTTCCCGGGCATGATAGCGATCCCGCGGCAAATCTTTCCGTGGATGCGAACTGGCGTCCCGGCGAACGTCGCGCCGAAATTCAAAAGCTGCTGGTGGATATTCCGGCATCGCAGCTGCATGGAATAGGACAAGTGGATTGGGCGCATGGCGTTCAGCCGGAGCTGCAGCTGGAGTCCTCGACGCTCGCGCTTAACGATGTAGTCACTTGGTATCGCGCATTGCGGCCCGACGTTGCGGAAGATCTACGCGCGGATTGCGCTCTGGGCCTGGATGCGAAGCTCGGAGGGTGGCCGATCGAATTTCAGCAGGGCAGTATCTCGAGCGCGGGCGGAACGCTGACCACTAAATCGTTCTCCGCACCGCTGCGGATTGGCGCGTTGAAGGCGACTGTCTCGCACGGAGGATTCGATTTTGCGCCGGCGATTCTCTCGTTTGCCCCGCGACCCTCGGACGCCCGAGGTGAGGAATCCACGTCGGCCGGCGCGACTCAGAATTCGTTCACTCTGCGAGGTTCCCTGATTCCCCGGGCGAACGGAGTGTTTCGCTGGCCGCCCGACTGGAATTTGTCGGTCGAAGGTGCGACGCCGCGAGTGCAGGACTGGCTGGCGCTCTCCGCAGCGGTTGCGCGGCCAATCAATTCCGATCTGGACGGCCTCCGGCGGCCTTGCGGTGAAAATGCGCGGAACGCGCAGCGCGGTGTCCGCGAACGTTCCGTGGCTCGGGTTCATGGATTTTACCGGATTGACGTTCAGCCCCGCATACGTCAACCAGCCGGTGCGGGTGCCGAAAGCTCACGTTGAGTTTGCGCCGCAGCAACGAACGGTCGCGCTGTCCGCGGCGGAAGCATTCGGCGCGATCTGGCACGGCTCGTTAGCGCGTAAGTATCCCGAACAGGAGTGGAGCTTCGATCTTTCCGCGGATCAACTGGACGCCACCGAATTAGACCGGTGGCTCGGCCCGCGGGCCAGGCCAGGTTTCCTGGCGCGATTTGCCGGGTTCAATTCCGCAGCCGCTCCGGCTCCGGTGGCCGATGGCGTGGTTACGCGTCTCGCGGCTCGCGGGCGTCTGCGCGCCGGAGCGATCGACATACCACCGATGCATCTTGAACAGTTCGACGGCGAAGCGGAAGTTGTCGGGCGCACGGTGCGAATCCGCAAAGCCAAGGCCGATTTTTTTGGAGGAAAGATTTCCGGTTCGTTTGATGCGCAGCTTCTGCCCGATCCGTCCTACCAATTTCAAGGCCGCCTCGATCGTGTAGACCTTTCGCAACTGGCGAGCGCCGTGCCCTTTCTGGACGGGCGCATCAGCGGAAGCGCATCCAGTACGCTCGCTCTCACCGTTCATGGCGTGGGACGTCAAGTTCTCACTGGCTCAATGCAAGGAGAGGGCACGCTCACTGGGACGAAACATCGAATTGCGCGGGCTCGACCTCTCCGGCGTGTTTCCGGGCGAGAACCCGGAGAGCGACTCCGGCGCATTCTCGTCTGTCCTGGGAACCTATCGCATCCAGGCCGGCGGGATCGATCTGGCCAATGTGGTGATGGATAATTCGCGCGGCCGCCTCGAAGCGGAGGGACGAATCGATTTTTCTCATGCCCTGAATATTCGCATACACCCATCTCTCTACCAGGCTGCAACCGCGCCCGCGTCCTTCTCGCCGCCAAGTTTCCTGTTGAGCGGAAAAATCGAGGCTCCCAAAGTTGTCATTCCGTCGAGTGTTTCCGAGCCTCCGGCACGACCACATTCTCGTTAACGTCAGAGTGTTTTCGAGGCTACACATTGGAATCTGGCGGAGCGGAACATCGCGCTCGCTTTGCAACTCGCGATTCCGCATCATACTATCTATGAAAATGTGCCAAGCGCAGCGGCATTCATGAGCCATCGTATGCGATTCACGCGAGCTGCATTTATTGCGCTGTGCGCAATATCGTTGACCGCCGCGTTTGGCGCCGGCGCGCAAAATGGCGCCGCAAGGAAATCTTCCTCCTCGGGAAATCAGAAACGAGGCACGGCTCCCGCGCCGGTCATGTTGACGCCGCGATTCGTTCCGGGACAGATATTCCACTACGAAATGCAATTTGAGACCACCACCGCAACCTCGCGGTCGGGCCTCTCCTCAGACCCGCAAGGGCCCTCCAGGCTGGTGGTCAATTGGGACGCGGCCGTTCGCATGGAAGTTCTGCCTGCCGATCCCGAAACGCCCGGCGGAATTCGCCTGCGAACCACTTACGAAAAATCGTCGGCCATCGTCCACAGCGACACGTTCGATCCGGCAGCCACGCAAACCATGCTGCAATACAAAAACCTGGAGGGAAAAGTAGTCGAATTCACGCTCGATGCAGCTGGAAAAGTGAAATACGTCGCGGGCCTCGAGGGAATTGTTGATTCGGAAAAATCGGCGCAATCCGCGCGCGACTGGATTGCGCAGCTCAGCGCCAGCGCCGGCGCTCCGCCAGGCGGCGTCACCGTCGGGCAAACGTGGTCCTCGGAACAACCGGCCGATTCATTGCCCATCGCCGGTCTGATCTGGCACACCGATTCGCAATATCTTCGCAACGAGCCTTGCCACCCGCCGAGTCCGGATGTCACCATCGGTGTGGGCGCGACAGGTTCTACTCCCAATTCATCCGCGCCATCGGATTGTGCGGTGGTCCTCGCGCACCTGAGTTTGCTTCGCTCAAAGGCGGGAAAAGATCAAACTCCACCGGAACTGCGCAAGGACGGAGTGCAATCGGCTGGAAAGTGGACCGGCTCCTCGCAAAGTTTGCAGTATGTTTCGCTCGCCACCGGCATGGTCGAGAGCGTCACGCAAACGGGTACGGAAGAAATGGACGTGAAGCTCACGTCCAATCACAACACTTCCATGCGCTATTCCGGAACCGTTGCAACGCGCTCCCAGGTGGCGCTGGTGAAAGAGGATTTCGCGGGGAAATGATACCCGCCGAACTTGTGGGTTCGCGACCCGTTGTACCCGCGTCTGTAGTGCTGGATTCTTGGCAGTGGGCTAATTCTGTGTTGCCGAAAAGTGCCGTAGGCACGACAAAACGTAGCCCACAGCGGAAGCGGTGGGAAACGGGCGAGAGAATCAAGAAAGCCCCGGCGGGGCGACACAACGGGTTTACCAGTTCAATGATCCTCCACCACGCTTGGCCAACCCTGTGTCACCCCTGCCGGGGTTTGCGGCTGGCCAATGAAATGATATGAATTCCCACCGCTGCCGCGGTGGGCTACGTGATTTCGTCCCTTCGGGACTAGCAACACAGAAGTAGCCCACTACCGGATTCTTTCGCTTCAGGAACGAACCCGCCATCTGCGCTATAATGGAGTGTTGCGCGCAGCCCTTTGGGCGCACTGTGCCATCCACAAACGATGAACTTCAAACTCATGAGCGATTACGAACCTCGCGGTGATCAGCCCGAGGCCATCGAGCAGCTTACCCGCGGCATTGAGGCCGGGGAGAAGCATCAGGTCCTGCTTGGCGTAACGGGTTCTGGCAAGACATTCACCGCTGCCAAGGTGATCGAGCGGCGAACCGTCCCGTCCTGGTGCTGGCGCACAATAAGACGCTGGCCGCCCAGCTCTACAGCGAATTCAAGAGTTTCTTTCCGCAGAATGCGGTCGAATATTTCGTGAGCTATTACGATTTCTATCAGCCGGAAGCCTACATTCCCGCTTCGGACACCTACATCGAAAAAGAATCGACGATCAATGACGAGCTGGACAAGCTGCGCATGAGCGCCACGCGCTCTCTGTTCGAGCGCCGCGATGTCGTGGTCGTCGCGTCCGTTTCCTGCATTTACGGCATCGGGTCGCCCGAAGCGTATTACGGGATGCTCCTGATGATCGAGAAGGGGCAGAGCACCGCGCGCGAAGCTCTGTTCCGGAAACTTGTGGACATGCAATACCAGCGCGCCGAAGATCTGCGCCGCGGAACGTTCCGTGTGCGCGGCGATCGCGCTGGAAATTTATCCACCGTACGAAGACAACGCCTACGCCGTCGAGCTTTGGGGAGACCAGGTCGACACCATCCGCCAGATGGATCCGCTCACGGGGGCAGTGCGCTCCGGGCAGGATGATTTGTCCAGGCTCACGATCTATCCGAAGTCCCACTACGTGATGCCCGCCGAGCAGCGCGAACGCGCGATCAAGACGATTCTGGAGGAGCTCGACTGGTGGAAGCCGGAGCTGGAAAAGCAGGGAAAATATGCCGAAGCGCAGCGCGTGTGGCAGCGCACCATGTTCGATATTGAAATGATGCGCACCATCGGCTACTGCCACGGTATCGAAAATTATTCGCGGCACATGTCGGGCCGTCTGCCGGGCGAAGCGCCGCCGACGCTGCTGGATTATTTTCCGCAGGATTACCTGCTGTTCATCGACGAATCGCACCAGACCGTTCCGCAGCTCCACGCCATGTATCATGGCGACCGTCGCGCAAGCAGACGCTGGTGAACTACGGCTTTCGCATGCCCTCGGCGCTCGACAATCGCCCGCTGAATTTTGAGGAGTTCGAGCACCGCACCGGGCAGGTGCTCTACGTGTCAGCGACGCCCGGACCGTACGAGCTGACGCGCTCCGCCGGAGTGGTTGTGGAGCAGGTGATTCGTCCGACGGGCCTCGTGGATCCGCAAATCGAGGTGCGTCCGGTCAAGGGGCAGGTGGACGATCTGCTCGAACAGATTCGCGTGCGCGCCGAACGCAACGAGCGCGTGCTGGTTACTACGCTGACCAAGCGCATGGCCGAGGATCTGGCCGAATATTTCACCGAAACCGGCGTGCGCTGCCGCTATATGCATTCGGAAATCGACACGCTGGAACGCGTGCGCATTCTGCGTGATTTGCGGCGCGGGGAGTTCGACGTGTTAATCGGAATCAACCTGCTGCGCGAAGGACTTGACCTGCCGGAAGTTTCGCTCGTCGCCATTCTTGATGCCGATAAAGAAGGCTACCTGCGCAGCGCAACCGCGCTCATTCAAACGATCGGCCGCTGCGCGCGCCACGTCGAAGGCCGCGCCATTCTTTACGCCGACCGCATGACCGGCTCCATGGCCCAGGCCATTGAGGAAACCAGCCGCCGCCGCGCCAAGCAAGTGGCCTACAACGACGCTAACGGCATCACGCCCATGTCCATCATCAGGTCCGTGGACATGAAACTCGCGGCGATCGTCGAAGCCGACTACGTCACCGTGCCCGCCGAGGATTTCGACGATGCGGAAATCACCAGCGAATCGAAGCTGGGCGAAGTACTCGCCCAGCTCGAAGTGCAGATGCGCGATGCCGCCAAGAAATTTGAATTCGAGCGCGCCGCCGCTCTGCGCGACCGCATCCGCACCCTAAAGCAACGCGACCTGGGCGGATTTTTTTCCGCAGCGGCGCAGCCGGTGAGTCCAGATCCGGATTCCGAACCGGCATCGGGAGTGGCAGTTCCGCCCAAAAACCACTAATTCCATTGATTATAAAAGCGGATACACAAACTCCAGGAGCCAGTTTGCATAACCTGCGGTGCTACGCGAAGTTCGCTTAGTTAAGGAGTTCCGAGCGCCGCGACGGCCGGTGGCTTTGGTACGTCAATTTGTTTTTGGAGCCTGCGCAGGTCCTGGACGATTTTCACCGCGGCGTGAAATTGGAGTTTTCCAAAACTTGCTTCAGGCAGGCCAAATCCTTTCGGTTCGCCCGGCGCATCGCAAATTCCATGAACGGCGCGACCAGCCGGGAAAAACCCGAGGGGTTGCCGCGATTGCGAAGCGTCATGCGAGTTCCTGAGCTGCTAGTGGCTTCCCACGCGTAGCTGGTCTCCATCGGGAAAGGCCCATCCGCGGTCCGCATGGTGAAACTCACTCCAGGGCTCCATTCCACGATCTCATAGACATAAGACAATCGGCGTCCCAGGAAGTGAGCCACGAACGCAATTTGGGAACCGACGCGAAGAGGCGGCGGCGTTTTCCACTCAACGGACTTGATGTTCACGTACCACTTAGGCGCATTGTCTGGACTGGTGGAATACGCCGCGACTTGATCGTGAGGCCGATCAATGACTACTTCCGATGAAACATCGACGGCCATAATGACGAAACTCCGGAGCTAAGGTGACTCTCCGGAATATAGCACGGACACGGTCTGCGAATTTCCTCACAGGTCGCGTTCGCCAAAATGGTAGACCGCGATACCCAGGGCGATCAGAAGATACACGCAGGCATAGGCGATCATTCCTCCGCTGGGAATGGAAATATCCGAGAAGGGTGAGAATTGCAACGCTCCCGATAGTGGCGATTCCATCTCGAACGCGGCGCGCCGCCAGATCGCTTCGCTCGGCATGATCAGGCTGGTGAGGATGCCGACCATGGCCAGCCGCGATCCCTCCGTGAAGCCGCTCATCTGCTCCAGCCAGCCGCCTAGAAACGCCACTCCCAGCAGGCCCAAGGTAATTACGCCGCTGGTGAGCGTTGAAAACCAGGTGCCAAACATGAAGGTGACGGACAACGCGACGATACATTCCAGAAACACTAAGAGCCCGCCGTGCAGCGGATGTTGCGCCATCACTCCGCCGATCCAGTATCCCTCGGCCACCGTGCCACCGAACATGATGGCCACGTAAACGGCGGTCATGGCCACGAAGCCCAGCCATTTGCCGACCAGAATTTGCCAGCGGTGGAGAGGCTTGGTGGCGATTGCGTGAATTGTTCCAGAGGTAATTTCTCCCGCAATAGTGTCCACCGAGGTGAGCGTGGTCATGACCACGGCCAGCAGATCCACCGTGTACATTCCGATCATCAACATCGCGCTTATCACCTGGTAGCGCAAAAACGGCGGCACCGCGGAGTTCCGCAGATCGCCGACCTGAAATCGCAATCCGATGCCGAACACCACCAGGAATCCCATTCCGGCCAGCAGCGCGGTCCATAGGATTTTCTTGCGCGCCGCTTCGCGAAAGGTGATGCCCGCCATGATCCACACGCCCATCAGAGTCCCCGATCCTCGCCCATCACACTGATAAAAAGTTCTTCGAGTGATAGTCGCTGAGGAGTGAACTGGTAAACTTCAAGTCCCGAGGAAACCAGAAATCGCAAAATGTCGGGCAGCAAATCGCGCGACGGCGCAGTGAGCGACATGCGCTCTTCATCGACTTCCACGGACGTAGCCCACCGCGCGAGTCCCGCTACGCACTCCGGAGAAATCTTTCGCGCGCGGATCTCAACCCGCACAGCCTCTTCGTGCTGGGCCCGCAGATCGCGGCTGGTTACCACTTCTCCCTCGCGGATGAACACGACCTCGTCGCAGGTAATTTCAATTTCGCTGAGCAGGTGTGAATTCAAAAACACAGTGGCTCCGCGATCGCGCTGTGCGCGGATAATATCGCGCACCATGCGGCGCCCGATCGGGTCCAGTCCCGATGTCGGCTCGTCGAGGAAAATAATGTCCGGCTCGTGAATCAGCGCCTGCGCCAGGCCGGCTCGCTGCATCATGCCCTTGGAGAAGTTTTGCAGGCGTTTATTGATGTGCGGCGTCAGTCCGACCAAATCGATCAGGGCCGGAACCCGTTGGGAAAGCTTGGCTGCGGGAACGCCGCAGAGGCGCCCGTGCAGGTGCAGAAGCTCTGCGGGGGTTAACCATTCGTAAAAACGGAAATTTTCCGGCAGGAATCCGATTTTCCTGCGCGCTTCGACATCGCCCGAAGGCGCGCCGAGCACAAACGCTTCGCCACCCGTGGGTTTGGCCAGTCCCAGCAGCATCTTGATCGAAGTGCTCTTGCCGGCGCCGTTCGGGCCGAGAAATCCGAAGATTTCGCCGCGGCGCACGGACAAGGTAAGATCGCGGACCGCAACTTTGCCGCCAAAAACCTTACGCAAATTTTGTGTTCGGACCGCGATGCCTTCGAGTGAGGGCAGGGTGAGCTCCTCTACTTCAGCGAATTGGCTAATTCCACTGCCTGGCTGGAATCGCCGAATCCCGTAAGCGAGTAAACAATTCCGTTGCTGGGCCAGATCAAGGCATAACCGGGACCGCGACGCCCGGCCATGCTAAGCAGGGTGCCGTTCGTTCCGTTGACCTTCACAACCTGGTACGAACGCAGGGAACGGGGCACCGAGAGAGTAAGGGTAGCCTTCCAATCGATGGTATGCAGGAAATCGCTGGCCTGCGTCGGGGTCATGCCCGCTGTCTCCAGTCCGATTTGCGCCAGTCCGCCAACGTCAAGTCCGGAGGGCATGTTGACGATGGGTTCGGGGCCTTCGCGCAGACGAACGCAATCGCTAAACTCCGTGGTTGTCGGCGCCGGTCCGGTAATGTTATCGCTAATTACTTTACTGGCATCGGCAGGGCCAGGGCACGTGCCGTATTGCACTTGAACCGACCGTGGAACCTGCACCTCCACGGTGGCGCCGTCGATGGATTGTGGCAACGCAATCTCCGAATGGCCGGCTTCCGTGGCGATCGCCTGCAGACGCGATCGATCGACAGCCACGGCAATTTTGTGGGAACCGCCGACCACCAGCTTGGGCGCATCTTTCCGTGCGCTCAGCAAGCGCACATTGAATCCGGCCATCTGGCCCGCGCTGGCGGCGTCCGCAGCCGTATGGTCTTCTTCGTTGGTCTCAACCTGAACCTTGTCGGAAATCATTTGCGTGACCATCTGGTGCAGCGAGGGGTTGGCGTTGGCGTCGACGTAGGGAGAAAAGTCGGCGTTGACAGCCTGAACCTTTTGCATGCGCAGCGATTGCAGGGACTTAAGCGCCGCGTTGCGCACCGCCGGGATGCTGAAGCACCCAACGATGATCACCAGCACAATCAGAGCCATCCACAGCGGTTGTTTTGAAGGAGTTGTAGCTGTCATTGAATTTTCCCTTCGCGATCCGTTCATTTGCGGAGAAATAGCGTTAGCAATACTCAAACTATCAAACCAACCTGAAATTTACATGAAGGTTTTCCGTAGCACAGACTTCAGTCTGCGGCGTTTCGTTGTAGCAGGATCAAGCCCCCACAGACTGAATTTTGTGCGGCCAAAAGTCTCACACCATGCCTTTGCGCAGCTCTTCGAGTGGATAGAACGTGTCGCGCCAGGTCACGCCGCCGCGCCACAGCGTGGCGATCGCCGAACGCCCGATCATCCAGCAAAAAAGCAATGCGCCGAGAGGATGCGTCAGTCCGTACAGCGGGGAAGCGTCCGTCGACCAGATCATTCCGGCATGAATCAGCACCGCGGCTCCCGCTGCGATGCCCGCGAAGAGCCGCGCCCAACCCGTCGCAAAAGCCACGCCGACAAATGGAAGCACGCTCATCACCAGCGAAAGCGCCATCGCCCCGACCGCGAAGAATGGATTGTAATGTACCGCGGCAAACATGTTTTTGGTTACGCCGCGAATGACGTTATGAACTCCGTCGTGCCAACGAACGCTGACCAGGTCCTGGGCAACCGCCACGCCGGAGCGCACTCCAGCCATCTTCATCAGCTTGCCCAGCTTCATGTCTTCGATCACGTCCATGCGTAGCCGCGCGTGTCCGCCGCTTTTTTCATAAGCCGATCGACGCACCAGTTGGAATGCTCCGACGCCCATGTATCGCGCCGAGCGCGGGTTAGCGGCCAGCCAGGGCTCATTGCCGAACACAAAGCCCACCCCAAAATACGAAATGGCCGCGGTTTCCCAGAAGCCGCGCATTTCGACGGCGGTGAGCAGTGTCAGGTGATCCCATTGTTGTTCTGCCGCCAGCGTGATAGCGCTTCGCAGCACATTGGGCGCGAAGTGAACATCCGCATCCGTGAATACCAGCCATTCGCAATGCGATTTTTCAAAGCCCTCCACCAGCGCATGCGGTTTCCCGAGCCAACCCGGCGGCAGGGTGGCTACATCTGCGACAATCAGATTTGGACTGCAGCGCTGAAGTTCGTGAAGGATCTGCGGAGTCTGGTCCGTGGAGCGATCATTGACGGCGATGACTTCGAATTGGGGATAATCCTGGGCCAGCAGCGTCTGGATCGCCGCGGGCAGTTTTTCCGCTTCATCGCGCGCGGCAAAAATAATGGAAATCGGCGGAAATACCTGGGAGGCCGCCGGCGTGACCGAGGAAAGCCACGGCAGGCGCGCCATTCCCATAGCCGCGCGGATCCCCTGAACAATCCAGAGGAAAGCGACTAAACCAAATAGTACAATCCACAAAGTATGCAAAGGTTAAATTGTCCGCAGCAATTCGGTCCCTGCATATAGAATGCTAACACAGCGAATGTCGGAGACTGTATCGATCGTCGGAGCAGGACGCGTGGGGCGGGCTTTGGGCCGCCGCCTGCACGAACTTGGCTGGCGCGTGGGCGGCGTTACCGGCCGGTCCGTTTCCACAGCGCGCGCGGGTGTTCGGGCCATTGGCGCGGGGCAGGCGCTCGGCGTGCCGACCCACCAGATTTTGAATTCGCGCGTGATTCTGATTACCACGCCAGACAGCACAATCGCAGCCGTGGCCAAAGACCTTGCTCATCTCGGCCGAAGCGAATGGAACGGAAAGGTTGTGCTCCATACCAGCGGGTCGCTCGACTCCAGCGTGCTTCGGCCGCTGGGTGATTTGGGCGCGGCCATTGGATCGATGCATCCCTTTCAGACATTCTCCAACCAGAACTTTCCGGATCTTTCGAACTGTATTTTCGGGATTGACGGCACTCCCACCGCGATGCAAGCGGCCAGAAAAATGATCCACCAGATGGGCGGAGTGGCGGTGCGCTTGTCGGGAGCAAACAAGGCGGCGTATCATGCGGCGGGGGGATTTGCGTGCGTCTACGTCCTGGCGCTGATGGAAACGGCGACGCGCCTGCTAATGACCCAGGGATTCAAGCGCCGCCAGGCCATGCGCGCGCTGTTGCCTCTGGTTCGGCAGACGCTCGATAACTTTGAGAGCGTCGGACCACTCGCTGCTTGGACAGGCCCTTTATCGAGGGGCGATTTTTCAACGGTCGAGCGGCACGCCGCAGCCCTCGAGGAATTCAAGCCCGTTTATCTGGAGGCGTACAAGACGCTCGCCCGCTTGACGGCGGAAGTGCTTGCCGCCGAGCCCGGCGCCATGGCCAAGCGGCTCGACCGCATCTTCGGCCTGGCTGGGGCATCGAAAAGGAAGTAAGCACGGAGATCGCAATTCGCTGGAGCCGGATTCCTCGGCGTAGGTCTCACATCCACAGGGGGTTTCTTGGCACAACTGAATATTCCCATAGAAAGCATGGCGCTGCCGAACGGGCTGCGGGTGGTCGTTTCGCCCGATCGCACCGCTCCCGGTGGCCACCGTCGGCGTCTATTACAACATCGGATTTCGCATCGAGCCACGCGGGCGCAGCGGTTTCGCGCATCTATTCGAGCACATGATGTTTCAGGGCTCCGCCAATGCCGGCAAGATGATGCACATTAAGCTGATCAATTCCTCCGGCGGCGTGCTGAACGGCTCGACGCATTACGACGTCACGAATTATTACGAATCGGTGCCCTCGAATGCGCTGGAACGCGTCCTGTGGCTGGAAGCCGACCGCATGAGCGCGCTGAAAGTGGATGACGAAAATTTGCGCAACCAGCGGGACGTGGTGAAAGAAGAGGTGCGGGTCAACGTTCTCAACCAGCCTTATGGCGGATTTCCGTGGCTGGATCTTCCCCCGGTCGCCTATCGCAACTGGGCCAATGCCCACAATTTCTACGGCGATTTTGACGATCTGGATGCCGCCAACCTGGAGGATGTTCAGAAATTTTTCAAGACGTATTACGCGCCGTCGAACGCGGTTCTGTTGGTCCTGGGCGACGTTGACGTCGACGAAACGATCAAGCTCGCGGAGCGTTATTTCGGTCCCATTCCCTCGGGGCCGCAGCCTACGCCCGCCGACATCGATGAGCCGCCGCAAATTGAGGAGCGCCGCGGCGTGGTCGAGGAAAAATTCGGCACCCTTCCGGGCATCGCCCTGGGCTACCAGGCTCCCCGCCGCCTCACACCGGAGTGGTACGCGGCCGCCATGCTCGATCAGGCCTTTCACGGCGGGCGCTCCGGACGCATGTACCGGCGCCTGGTGCTCGAACAACAAATTGCCGTGGACGCGGAAGGCGGCATTCACTATCCGGTCGGCGATTTGTTTGATTACAACGGTCCGACGCTGATGGTAACGCGCCTTCTACACAAACCCGAATATTCCGCGGACCAGACCATTGCTGCCTACGATCAGATTATCGATGACATGAAGGAAAATGGAATCACGGCCGAGGAACTGGAACCGATCAAGGTGAAGTTCCGGTCCAATTATTTTTCCATGCTGGAGGGTGGCCACGGGCCTTCTATTCCTCGATATGGATTGATGCACCTGCTGGCGTGTTTTTCGTTGTTTGACAACAAGCCGGACCTGGTCAATTCGATTCTCGGCGGCTTCATGGAGGTCACGCCGGAGGCCGTGCAATCCGTCGCCCGAAAAATTTTGACGCGCCACAATCGCTCAATCGTCATTCGCCAGCCGGCGAAGAAAGGGGCGGCTTGATGGCTTCCGCGCCTCGCTCGGAAACACCCTCGGCCGTTCCGCCGCTGGCTCCCGCACGGCCGGTGATCTGGCCTCCGCGGGTGCATAAAACACTTTCGAACGGACTGGAAATTGTCCTGGTGGAAGCGCGGGGGATCCCCAAGTTTACCGGAGAGCTTTTCTTTCGCAGTGGCAACGCCGTGGCGGCCGCGCAGGCGCCCGGCCTGGCGGACATGACCGCTACAGTGGTGCGCACCGGCACCTCCGAACGCACCAGCCGCGAGATCGAGGAAGACTTGCGCCGGATGGGCGCGGATCTTTCTTCGGGGGCTGGCGCGGACAACAGCGTGATTTCGTTCGCGGGGCTGGTCGATTTTTCGAAGGAACTCCTGGGCCTGGTTTCGGAGTTGGCGCAGCATGCTTCCTTTCCCGAAGAAGAATTCGAACGCGAGCGGCGTCAACTGGTCGAAGGCCTGCGCATCGAGCGCACGACCCCGGGATTTTTGGCTGGTGAACGCCTGCGCCGGGTTTTGTTTGGCCAGCATCCGTACGGCACGATTTCGCCAACCGAAGAGCAGGTGGCCGGCTATCGCCTCGAACAGCTGAAGGAGTTTTACCAACGCTACTATCGTCCCGCGAACGCGCTGCTGGTGGTCGTAGGGGATTTCTTGCCGGACGAAATGCTGGCGCAGATCGAAACGGCGTTTGGTTCCTGGACGGGAGGCTCGGTGGAAGGCGCCCCCGATCCGGCCCTGCCCGGATTGCAAAACCGCCGCGTGTACCTGGTGCATTTGGAGGGATCCGTGCAGACGCAGCTGCTGCTCGGCAATTACGCCATTACCCGCAAGCATCCGGACTGGCTGCGGCTTACGCTCGCGAATTCCATTTATGGCGGCGCGTTCAATTCACGGCTGGTGATGAACATCCGCGAGCAGAAAGGCTACACCTACAGTCCCCGAAGCGGCCTGCATTCTCTGCGGCAGCACGGCTATTTCAGTATCGGCGCGGCGGTACGAAATGATGTGGTCGCCGCGGCACTGACCGAGATTTTTTATGAAATTGATCGTATGCGCAACTCTTCCCGTTGGCGAGGACGAACTGGACGACGCGCGTAACTACATGACGGGAGTTTTCTCACTGGGCCTCGCGACACAGGACGGAATCGCCGGGCAACTGGCTACCTGCACGCTGGAAAAATTGCCGGAGGATTATCTGGAAACGTACCGCCAGCGCATTTTGCAGCTGACGTCGGGCGATGTGCTCGATGCGGCGCGAAAATATTTCGATTCCGATCACGCGCAGATTGTGATCGTGGGCGATCGCGCGCAGATCGAATCGCAAGCCGCGCAATTTGGAGCCCCTGAGATTTATGACGCGCAAGGGAATCGAATGTAGGATTGCGTAGGACAGACTGAAGCCTATCTTGCGAAAGGCATGCGCTTAAATCGTCTCGCCACCGGCGTTCTACTTATTGGGACTGCGCTACTGTTCCTCTGCGCGGCCGTTAATGGCCAGAAGCAGCCTCCCTCAAAGCCCATCGATCTGAATCTCGCCAACGTCAAGGAACTTCAGGAACTGCCGGGAGTGGGACCGGTCACAGCGCAAAGAATCATCGAACTGCGGCAAAAGAGCGGGCGCTTCAAACGCGCGGAGGACTTGCTCGCCGTTCGCGGTATCAGCCAAAAAAAGCTGGATGGGCTGCGTCCGTACGTCACGGTTTCCACGGCGGCGCCGATCGCGTCACCGGCGCAAAAACCCAGCACTCCTGCAAAAAAGTAAAGATTCCGTGGGCGAGGGAAGAAATCACGATGGGCTCGCTTCGTATCCGGCCGGCAACCGTAGGTGATTTACCGCGGCTCACCGAGATTTACAACCACTACGTCGTCAACACTGCGGTTACTTTTGACCTGGAACTGTATACGGTCGAACGCCGCGCCCTATGGTTCGAGCAATTCGGGAATACAGGAAGGTATCGCCTGCTCGTGGCGGAAGGAGCTTCTGGAGTCGTGGGTTACGCCGGCACCACGCGATTTCGTCCCAAGGCGGCCTACAACACGACGGTGGAAACGTCGATTTACTGTTCGCCGGACGAAGTTCAGAAGGGCAGTGGTAGCGCTCGTTACCGCGCGCTTTTTGAGTTGCTCGCCGGCGAAGACATTCACAAAATCGTTGCTGGATATACTTTGCCGAACCCGGCATCCGCTGCGCTTCACGCGCGATTCGGATTCAAACCCGTGGGCATATTTCACGAAAACGGAAGGAAATTGGGACGTTACTGGGATGTGGCATGGTTCGAACGGCCGTTGGAGCTTTCCGACGGAGAAACGAAATAGCGGCAACTCGGTTCCAGGGAAAGGTGCGCCGAATAAGAACCCGGGCAAGATGTCCGCGCTGCGAGGCGGCTAGAGCGTCTGGTGTGTGGCCTTTTTCGCCGATGACGTTCGCAGCGGGACCTGGTCGGCGATGGTCAGTCCATAGCCTTCGAGCGCGACTACTTTCTTCGGATGGTTTGTCAGCACTCGCAGGCTCTTCAATCCCAAATCGATCAAAATTTGTGCGCCGATGCCGCTCTCATGCTGCAGCAGGCGTTGCCGCGCCACATCCTTATCAAGTTGGCCTCGCGAGTGATACACGC
>CAVOIX010000056.1:0-5778 GCA_963695945.1 uncultured Acidobacteriota bacterium
TCGAACGCTGCAGCCCTTTCCGATGAGGACGTAACTTCGCTCGCCGAACAGCTCGCCGAAGCCAAGCACGAAGAAGCGCAGGCAGAAGCCGAGGCCGCGGAAACCATAGCGGAAACGTTCGTCGAGCCTGCCGAACTCGAGGAACTGCAGGAAGCGCTGGACTCCGATCAAGATTCCGATCACGACGATCACGAAGACGCGGCGGAAGAAGCTGACGCCATTGCCGACGAAATGCATGATGAAGCGCTGGCCGCGGAAGCTGGTCCGAGTCATACGGATGAGCACGCCAGCGAGCACGCCGAAGTTCCCGCCGGCGAACATCTGGAAGGACACGAAGAGGAAACCGGAGAATTGCGCGCCGGCGAGCATGACGAGAGCCACGACGCGGCCCACGAAGAATTCCACGGTGCAACGGAACGGCCCCGCACGGAAGAAGGGCAGACGCCGACCAGCGCGCGTGTTTCCGAACAGCCGCGCGCCCGTTTCCAGCGTCCCATGCGCCGCGGCGGTCGCCCACAGCGCGGAGGCCGTCGTAGTGGCGGGCGCCCGCATCAGGCGCCGCAGCACGGACACCCGCGGCATGAACAGCATCGCCGCCCTCAGCTCATTTCCGAGATGCTGAAAGCCGGCGAGGAAATCATCGTGCAGATCGCCAAGGAACCGCTGGGCAAAAAAGGCGCGCGCATCACCAGCCACGTGGCGCTGCCCGGACGTTTCCTTGTTTACATGCCGACGGTCGATCACATCGGCGTTTCGCGGCGCATCGGTTCCGCCGAAGACCGTTCCCGATTGCGGCGGCTGGTGACCGAAGCGAAGGGAACATTTCCCGGCGGCTTCATCGTGCGCACCGCGGCCGCTGGCGCGACCGACGATGAAATTCGCGCCGACGTGGAATTTCTCGGGCGCACGTGGGACACGATTCGCGCCACGTCCGAGCAGCGCCGCGCTCCCGCGCTGCTGCATCGCGACCTGAATCTCGTTCAGCGTATCCTGCGCGACTATCTCAGCGACGATTACGCCGCCATCTGGCTGGACAACGAAGAGGAATTCACCCGGGTCGTCGAATTCGTCGGACGCTTCCAGCCGAAACTCGTTCCGCGCGTGAAGCTGTACACGAAAGAAGCGCCGATCTTCGAGGAGTTCGGCATCCAGCAGGAACTGGACAAAGCGCTGCGCCCCAAAGTGTGGCTGAAGTCCGGCGGCTACATCGTCATCAACCATACCGAAGCGCTGGTGGCCATCGATGTGAACACCGGCAAATACGTGGGACGCGGTTCGACCCGCCTCGAGGACACCATCGTCAAAACCAACCTCGAAGCGGTGAAGGAAATCGTGCGGCAAATTCGCCTGCGCGATCTCGGCGGCATCATCGTTTGCGATTTCATTGACATGGAGGAGCGCCGCAACCGCGAAAAGGTACTGGCCGCGCTCGATCAAGCATTGCAACAGGATCGCGCCCCATCCAAAGCGCTGGGATTCAACGAATTCGGCCTGGTATGCATCACGCGCAAGCGCACCAAGCAGGCCCTGGAACGCGTTCTGTGCCAACCGTGCCCGTACTGCACGGGTTCCGGCATGGTCAAATCGATTCCGACCATTTGCTACGAAATTCAAACCGAAGCGAAGAAAATGGCCGCGGATCTTGACGCGCAAAACCTCACGCTACGCGTGAACCCCGAAATCGCCAAGGCCCTGAAGACGCGCGAGGCCTCGCTGATCGAGGACCTTGAGCACGCCACGCGCAAGAGCATCGTCATTCAGTCGGATCCGACGCTGCACTGGGAGCAGTACGATATTTATTAGCTTTTTGTAGGATACGTTTCGGCCTGTCTGTTTTTGAACTTCACGTCGAAATCAGACAGGCTGAGGCTACCTCCCCGTTCCGCAAGTAACCGCTTCACTTATGACTTTTGAAATTCGGCACGCCTCATCGGGAGAATGCCGCAGCGGGAGCCGGGATTCAATCTGTACATGCACTCGGCTTCTAGTGCCGGCGCCTATGCGCGGACTCGGGCGACTCCCATTTTGCCCAGGCATTGCCCATTTCCTCGTGTGTTTTCCTGGCTAGGGCATCCAGATGGATTTTCATCGCACAGGAATCACAGATCATTTCAAGTGATAACTTGCCGCACACGAGGCAGCGGTGCTTTGCGTTTTCGTGGCGGGTTGTTGGTGAATTGGACGGTTTCACTTCTGTCTCCTTTGGAGCCGTTCGCAGAGCCGGGCTCAGCTGGACCCGCAAGCGTCTTTCCCTTACACGGCCATTATATCGCATTACGATATAAAAGTTACAATGGATGCCGGGGCCCCGGTCGGGCCTGCACGGAGGGTGCCTGAATGCCGGAAAGCCGCTCCTGCCGAACCGCAGGTTGTCTCTCGTAGCACAGCGACTCCTCGCTGTGTGGGTTTTGCAACTGTTGCAGTAAGGGTCGCCTGCCGGCGGAGCAGCCTACAAACCCACACAGCGAGGAGTCGCTGTGCTGTAAAAATCGCAGAAACCTGCTTTGCGGAAGGAAACGCCGGCGCGGTCCAAGGAGTGGCTCGGGCCTGAAATTCGTTTTCCGTTTCACAAGATCGAAAATAATTGCTTTCAAATTTGCGGCCGGGCTCGCGTCTGAGCTAGCTTAGTCTGCGGAGCGTTCCCCATGCCTCTGCTTAACCCTCGTTCTTATTTGTTCGTGCCGGGAAACCGTCCCGATCGTTTTGCGAAAGCGTGCGCGGCTGGCGCCGACGCGGTGGTAATCGATCTTGAAGACTCCGTCGCGCCAGCCGACAAGCAGAAAGCCCGCTCCGCGGTGGAGTCCTGGCTCACGGCGGCACAGCCGGTATTGTTGCGCGTCAACACTGCGGAGAGCGAATGGTTTCTGCAGGATTTGAGACTCGCTCGGACACCCGGCATTGCCGGCGTACTGTTGCCGAAGGCCGAGCGAGTGGAAGAGATTCAGATCGTGGCCGAGGCATTTGGCCCGGAGGTGCCGGTTCTGCCGCAAATTGAAACCGCGCGGGGATTTCGTAATGCCCTCGCCCTGGCTGGAGCGGGACAGGTAAAGCATTTGCTGTTCGGCTCTATCGATTTCCAGCTGGATCTCGGAATGACGGCGGAGGAGGACGAACTGTTATATTTCCGTTTGCAAATCGTGCTCGATTCGCGCCTCGCGGGAATTCAGCCTCCAGTGGACGGCGTAACGACGGACATCCATTCATCGGAGCGTGTGCGCGCCGACGCTGTTCGCGCCAGACGGCTGGGCTTCAGCGGGAAAATGTGCATTCATCCAAAACAAGTTTCGGTGGTCAATGAGTGCTTTGTGCCGAGCGCGGAAGAAGAAGCGTGGGCTCGGCGAGTGGTAGAGGCATCGGCGGAAGCCAGCGGCGCGGCGATTTCCGTGGATGGAAAGATGGTGGATCGCCCCGTGGTGGCGCGTGCGGAAGCGATCCTCGCAATCGTCAGGCAACAGCGGCAAAGCTGAACGCCAAAGTAAAAGCCCAACTACGCGCACGCAAAATCAATGAATCCGCGCTGGGCATCCGTGCGGATCAGCTTCACCCGCAGTTTGTCTCCCACATCAACGCCTTGCTGGCCCTGTGCCAGGAGTCCCTCAACGGCGGGCTTGGCCACGCGAACGAAGGTTCCCTTCGGCGTGACTCCCGTAACGATGGCGTCAAAAAGTTCGCCGATCCTGCTGCTCATAGCGACGGCGGCAATTCGTTTGGTCATTTCGCGTTCGACTTTTCGCGCGGCGTCTTCCTTCAAAGTGCAGTTGCGCGCGATGGCCCCCAGCTCGTCGTCCGAGTAAGGTGCGGGCTGGTTGGCCAGCACGGCCTTCACGAGCCGTTGCGTCACAAGATCGGCGAAGCGTCGATTGGGCGCGGTGGAATGGGTGTAGTCCTGAACCGCGAGACCGAAGTGTCCCTGCTCGGGATCGCCGGGCCGTTCGAGAACATACTCGCCAGGGCCCATGAGTTTGATGACGGTCAGGGAGACGTCGGCGAAGTGGTCGGGATCTGCAGCCTTGCGTTGGATTAAAAAATCGTTGAGCGCCTTGGAATCGGGCTCGGCGGGAAGCTTGCCGCCGTGCTTCGCCGCGAGTTCCACAATTCGCGGCCAGCGTTCAGGAGTCTTGACCACGCGGCGGATGGACGAAACGTTATGCGCTTGCAGCGTCTGCGCAACGACCTCATTGGAGGCGATCATAAATTCTTCGATGAGTTCGGTGGCCTGATTTTTTTCCTGCCTGGCAACATCCACGATCTTGTCGTTGACGACTATGGGCTGCGTCTCAATGGTTTCAATGTTCAGGGCGCCCCGCCGGTAGCGCTCCTTCATCAACTTCTGTGCCGTCTCATTTTGCAATTTCAGCTGTGCCTGTAAATCCGCCGATGCCGCGACTTTGGCGGGCGCGCTGCCTTTATTCTCCAGCCATGCGCCCACGGCGTTATAGGCAAGCTGCGCTTTATTGCGGACGTTGGCGCGATAGAGTGCGCCGGAGTGAATGGTCCCATCGCTTGCGACGACAAATTCAATCACCACGCTCAGATTGTCAGCGACCCCCAGAAGGGAAGTCGTGCCGGTCGAAAGTTGTTCGGGGAGCATGGAGAAATTGCGGACGCCGGTATAGACCGTCGTGGTTTCCTTGGCCGCGTGCTGATCGATGGGCGTGTTTTTTGCGACAAAAGCGTCCACGTCCGCGATTCCCACCATCACTTTCGTCTCGCCGTTCGGCAATGCCTCCGCGACTTCGATTTGATCGAGATCGCGGGAGGTATCGTTGTCAATTGAGGACCACAGCAGACCGCGAAGGTCGCGGATATCCGCGTTCGGTGCAGCCTGGGGCGGATGCGCTTTCAATTCGTTCAACTGCTGTTGAACCTGCGGAGGGTATTCCGGCTCGAATCCATTTTCCAACATCACTTGTTTGGCCGCTGCCTGCAGATCAACCGGTTGCCGGGAGTTATCATTCATTGATCGAGTCGCCGTCCCTTCTGGAGTCAAGAGACTATACGACAAGACGGAGTTTTTTCGTCGGCCGGCGGTTCCGGTGTGCGCCCGATCCGCAACTACTCTCTAGGGCCCTCTTCCACGTGGGCATCCATTATTAGTTGTTGCTTCGTGGGTGATCGCAGCCTGGCGAGGGAGCGATCCGCGACAGTCCCTCTGGGGAATGGCGCTACAAATCGTCATCATTGCAATCTGAGATGTAAATTCACTCGGTCTGCTCTATGATCTGTAGCTGCAGATTACCGGCCACGCGGGCGTGGCGGAATGGCATACGCAGCGGACTTAACATACCTTGAGTGCTCTCCGGGAAACCGGCGATGCAGAACCGCTCAAATTCGGGGAAACCTTAACTGGCGATCCCGAGCCAAGCCTGGAGAAACTTTCAGGAAGGTGTAGAGACTAGACGGGCGGCGCCTAACCTCCAGCATTCCGGAGTAAGGTGAAGGGATAGTCCAGACCGCAAACCTGCGATGTCAGGGCGGCGAAAGCCGTAGTCGGTAAGAAAATCCGCAGGGCCGCAAGGCCCGTGTGGGTTCAACTCCCACCGCCCGCACCACCCTTTTCGTTTCCGCGATGGAGAAATACAAATGACGAGTCTGCCTTCCCGCTCGCAATCGATTCGCGCAACCACTGCATGGCTTGCCTTCGGCAGCTTTGCAGCTCTTTTCGTTCTGGCGATCTCCGTTTCCGGTCACGCGCAGCAGCCCGAGCCGCAAAAAATTCGCATTTTGTGCCTGGCGCGGCCGCTGCCGGTGATGATCGCGGAATCGCGCGGCATTCTG
>CAVOIX010000057.1:0-34997 GCA_963695945.1 uncultured Acidobacteriota bacterium
TTATTACTCCGAGCACTAAATTGATGACACTTTTCAGCTGGCGGCGTATTGGACGTGGCGTTCGCGAAAATAGTTCTTCACCAATTTGGGCCTAGCCTGGGTGATCCGAAGGTAAGAGCGAACGTTGCCCATCATTTCCTGAACGTTCACGGGACGGACACGGCCCAGCGCGTTGGTCTTCACATCTTGGTTCAGCAATTCATCGGGATTCAGTTCCGGACTGTAAGACGGCAAGCAGAAAATCCGGATTTGTGCGCGTGCTCGGCCAACCATCGACTCACCGATCGCGACTTGTGTACCGGGTGACCATCCACAATCAGAAACACTTTCCTCCTGGTCTTCCGCGTCAGGCGCAGGAGACGGCCAAGAAAATTCAGAAACACCCGCGCCGTGAAACGCTGACGAAAAATCATGAAGGCCAACCGCCCCCGATTGGTGATCGAAGAGATCATGTTGCACCGAAAACGCTGACCCGTGCCCAACACCACCGGCGTCTGCCGCGCCGTCCGTAGGATCGTCCCGCTTGATGGTCCGAACGCAGTCCCATCTCGTCTAGCCAATGAATTTGCGCCTTAAACTGTCGCGCCTGTTCTCGAATCGCGGGATATTCTTCCTCCAGCCATTTCCGTACGGCCGCCGGATTTTGTTCGTACGCCCGTCGCACCGGCTTCTGCGGGGTCAGACCCCAGGCTCGCAAATAGCGTCCCACCGTCCACACCGAAACCTGCAGATCGAATTTTCGCGACAGCAACTCTTGCACTGCTTCTCGGGTCCACAGGGCAAAGGGCAAGCTCAACTGGTCCGGGACAACCGCTGCACAATGTGGCGCACCGTCGTGGCTGCTTGATGCGGTGCCAATCGCGAAACCGGAGGTCGTCCGCGACGTCGTGCTTTCAGCGCCCGACGTCCTACGCGTTCCACCAGCCCCATCCAGCGGCTCACCGTACCTCGAGCGACCCCGAAAACCCGAGCCGCCTCGGTTTGCGAAAGACCTTTCTGAACGGCCTCCACGACTCGTCGGCGAAGGTCTTCTTGCGCTTCCCCGGCAGCGAGCGAGCATCTTGTTTTCCCATGCCCGACACACTACCACATTATTGCTGTGAATGTCATCTATATTATGCTCCGATTAGTAAGTATTGGTTTCTAAGCGGTGGATTTCACCGGCTCGCCCGCGACCACGGAGCGGTACACTTCCCGCACTTGTTCCGCCGATCGCTCCCAGGAATACTTCTGCACGAGATCGTAACCTCGGCGGATCAGAGTTTCTCGCAGCACGTTTTCGGTTAGGATTTGCCGGATGCCGCGGGCGATTTCAAAAATATTCTCAGGATTCACCAGCAGCGCGGCCTGCGAAAACACTTCCGGCAAAGACGACACGCTCGAAGTGAGCACCGGAGCGCCGTGGGCCATGGCCTCGAGCGGCGGGAGCCCGAATCCTTCGTACAGCGACGGGAAAAGAAAGGCGCTGGCCCGCGAATAAAAAACGCGCAGCACAGGATGCGGCACAAACCCGAGAAAGCGCACGTCAGCCTGCACGCGCGAACGCAGAACGGCGCGCCTCAGGTCCGAATGTTCCTCCGCCGAATCGCCGATCAACAGCAATTTCAAGTTGGAATATTTCGGGTGGTCGCGCAAGTCTCCCTTGGCCACGGCAAACGCCTCGATCAGACGCGGCAGATTCTTTTGCGGCTTGATGTTTCCCGCGTAGAGCACGAACGGATCGGTGACGGCGTGGCGTTCCAGAATGCGGTCCGCGCCTTCGGGCATCGGTTCGCGCAGAAAACGTTCATCCAGGGCGTTATAGACAACCTCAATCTTGTCTTCGCTGACGTCAAAGACGCGCGAAAGATCGCGCTTGGAGGAATGCGAAACGGCCATGATGCGATCGGCGCGCGCCAGGGCGCGGCGCGCAAAAAACAATCGTCCGGCCTGCAGCGTGGCGGAGATGCCCGGCGGAGGCGTAAGGATATCCGTCAGGTCGTGAATCGTGAGCACCAGCCGGGACGGGACAACCGCCGGCGCGTAGAACCACGGCATGTGCAGCAGATCGACTCCGCGCTTGTGCAACAGATACGGCAGATGCATGTGGGTGTGAAACGAGCCGGGGTCGGACGGGTATTCGAGCAAGGTGAAATTTTCGGGCAGCGGGTCGAACAGCTGGACGTGGGATTGCTGGCCGATCAGCAGGTATTCCGTGCCGTCGTTGGCGCGCGCAAATTGATTGACGATGTTGCGGATGTACGTGCCGATTCCGAAGTCACCAGCGCGCCGGACATCGATGGCAACACGCATCGCTCGCGGCGCCTCAGCGCGCGGAGTCGCGGCTCCCGGCCATTGAGGGTGCGATGTCCCAGCGCCGCGTGTAGAGGGGGAATTGCACGGCAAATTCGGCAACCTCGGCGCGGATGCGGCGTTCGCGCTCGGCGTCACCCAGATGGGAAAGCACCTCGGCAATCCATGCCGCAATGCGCGCCATGTCCGGCTCGCGCATCCCTCGCGTGGTTACAGCGGGAGTTCCCATGCGAACGCCGCCACCGGTCATGGGCGGAGTAGGGTCGAAGGGAATTGAATTCTTGTTGGTGGTGATTCCGGCGCGATCCAGTGCGGGCTGGGCATCTTTTCCGGTAATGCCGCGCGAATAAAGATCGATCAGGAAAAGATGATTGTCCGTGCCGCCGCTGACGATGCGGAAACCTGCATTGGCGATTTCGGCGGCAAGCTTCTTCGCATTGGCCACGACTTGCCTGGCATATTCGCGGAAACCCGGCTCGGCGGCTTCTTTCAGGCAGACGGCTTTCGCGGCGATGATGTGCATCAGCGGGCCGCCCTGCGTTCCGGGAAACGTGATGCGGTCCAGATCCTTGGCGAAGTGCGCTTTGCACATCACCAGGCCGCCGCGCGGACCGCGCAGCGTTTTGTGCGTGGTGGTGGAAACAAAATCGGCGTGCGGCACCGGGCTCGGATGCATTCCACCGGCTACGAGGCCGGCGATGTGTGCCATATCCACAAAGAAAAGAGCGCCCACGGAGCGCGCAATTTCCGCTATGCGCGGAAAATCGATGATGCGGGAATAGGCGCTGGCCCCGGCAACGATCATTTTCGGCTTGTGCTCGCGGGCCAGGCGATCGAGTTCGTCGTAGTCGATGGTTTCAGTTTCCTTGCTCACGCCGTAGGGAATAAACTTATACATCTTGCCGGAAAAATTCAGCGGGTGTCCGTGCGTCAGATGACCGCCATGCGCGAGATTCATGCCCAGCACGGTGTCGCCCAGCTGCAGCGCGGACATGTAAACGGAAACGTTGGCCTGCGTGCCCGAGTGGGACTGCACGTTAGCGTGCTCCGCTCCGAACAATGCTTTGGCGCGATCGATGGCCAACTGCTCCGCGCGGTCGACGAACTCGCAGCCTCCGTAGTAGCGCCTGCCGGGATAGCCCTCGGCATATTTATTGGTCAGCACGGATCCCATGGCTTCCAGCACCGCCTCGGAAACGAAATTTTCAGAGGGAATCAGTTCGAGGCCGGTGCCCTGGCGGCGCCCTTCGTCACGCAGGACCTCGGCGATGTCCGGGTCGACCTCTGCGAGCGAGCGGTTCATGTGTTGTGAAATTTTCGTTTCCATCGATTTTTCAGACTCCGCGCCCGGTCAGGCCCGGGCGTTTCGTAGAATCGTAAAACTCAAAGCTCTTCAGGATTGGTGTTTGCGTACCCGGTCCATCTCGCTGATCTTATCGACGCGCCGCTGGCGGCGTCCACCAGCAAATTGCGCGCCGCAAAATTCCTCGACAATGGCGATCGCCTTGTCCTCGTTGACAACTTTTCCGCCAAGAGCGAGCACGTTGGCGTGGTGATGTGCGGGCGCTCGCCGTGCGGTGAGCGAATCATGCGCCAGCGCCGCGCGAATTCCCTGAACCTTGTTGGCTGCAATGCAAACGCGGGTCCCGGTGCCGCAAACCAGGACGCCCGGAGAATCCTTCGCTGCGGCGACGCGCTCTCCGACGGCCCTGGCATAATCGGGATTGTCCACCGACTCTTCCGGGTGCGTTCCGACATCTTCGACCATGTCTCCCGCGCGTTCCAGATATTTCTTGATCATTTTCTTCGCGCGAAACCCGGCGTGATCCGAACCTGCGATGATGCGCGGTTTAGAGGAAAATTCTGCCAAGGGAGTGTCCAAAGCGATTCTATCGGAATCCGTCATGGAATTCCAATTCAGCTAAACCTATGTGCTTGCGATGCTACGCAAATCGGCCGTAAGACGAATCTTGCGGGAGGCGCTAAGCGGGACGGCAGCCGAATCCAGCCATGCCAGGGAGTCGATTCCACTGCCGCGCTGCCCGCGGTGGGGCGCTGTTCTCAAAAGTCAGATTTTCTTCCTGGCCGTCGCTCTGGGTCAGGACGTCGATCAGCCGAAAGCCGTGGCTCTCCAGAAACTCTACTGTTTCGCTCTTTGTCGGGGTGCCGTGATAGAGAGGATTGGCGGTCACGTCGCATTCCAGGCAGATTCGGTGAATATCTTTCAGGCGATCTCCAGCGGATTTTACAACTCCGAGGTCCAGTCCCTGCGCGTCGATCTTGAGGTAGTCGACGGTCTGAATTCCGGCAAGGCTTAGAAACGTATCCAGGCGAATCGTGCCGACGGTTACCGTCTCAAGAGTTCGCAGTCCGGTTGCTCCGGCCCACGTACTCACGCCCCGATCATCGAGAGGCAGCAGTGAACTGGAGGCTGCGGATGAATTGATGTTCAGTCCGGCGCTGCCGTCCTTCTCGCTAACGGCCAGAGGAACCACAAAAAAGTTTGGCAACATTCCGAAAAGAGCAGTGGCCTGTTTCAAATTCGGCTCGAATAAATACACGCGAAGGGAAGGGTTCAGCAGTGCGAATTCGTAGCAGTGCTCGCCCTTGTAGGCGCCCACATCCAACCAAACGCCTTTCAGCGCCTGGTAATCCATCAGCATGCGGCCGGCTTTGCGAAAACCCCGCCCAGCACGGTGAATTAAGTCTGTCGCCAACCCCATGATCAATTCTCCGGGTATCCTCTTATTTCTCCAAGTTGCGAATTATACACAACGCGCCGGAGCTTCGATCAATTTGCTTTTACCGAGCGTGAGGGAATCCCCCATCGCAGGAAAAGACAAGTATTTGTCGGATAGACGTCAGCCTGTCGGGTTTAGCAGATCGATCGTTCACATCGAACGCAGACAGGCTGAGGCCTTTCCGACAAGAGCGTTGCAAATTCAAAATGAAAATTGTGGCTATTCTCCGCTGGGAGGCGTAAGAATGGCCTCATAGGATTCCCCCCTTTCGGAAAGCGGAACAGCTATCTGCCAGCAATGAGGAGGACGAGATGAATACCGCAACCAATCCGGTCGCCCCCAAAAGAGGCGAGCGCGTAGAAATGACTCAGCAAGAGGGTGTGTTTGAGATTGCCGACATCAACTCGTTGATGCAAACCGCAAACCTGAAATCGACGGACGGACAGGGACACATCACCAGAAATGTGCCATGGACGGCGCTAAAGCCTCTTGCAAAGAAGTGAAGGGAATTAACAGCAGGAGGTAGCCGGAACGCACTGAAGCGTCCGGCCCCGTACATTCCTTAGAGGCTGTCCTCGAGGAATGAGCGAAGATTCCTCGACCTGGACGGGTGTCGCAGCTTGCGCAGCGCTTTGGCCTCGATCTGGCGAATGCGTTCGCGGGTTACAGCGAACGACTGTCCCACTTCTTCCAGGGTGTGCTCGGAACCGTCTTCCAGACCAAAACGCATCTTGATGACCCGCTCTTCGCGTGGCGTCAGCGTCTTCAGCAGAGACTCCGTTTGTTCCTGGAGGCTGATGCTGATGGCGGCGTCGGACGGAGAAACGGAAGACTTGTCCTCGATGAATTCACCGAGGTGCGAATCTTCCTCTTCGCCGATGGGAGTTTCGAGGGAGATGGGCTGCTGCGCGATTTCCTTGGTCTTGCGCACCTTCTCGACGGGCACACCCAGGCGGTGGGCGATTTCTTCCGCGCGCGGCTCGCGTCCCAGTTCCTGCACCAACTGGCGGCTGGTGCGCACCTGTTTGTTGATCGTTTCGATCATGTGCACCGGCACGCGAATCGTGCGGGCCTGGTCGGCGATTGCGCGAGTCACGGCCTGACGGATCCACCATGTCGCATAGGTGGAAAATTTGTAGCCGCGGCGCCATTCAAATTTGTCGGCGCCTTTCATCAAGCCGATATTGCCTTCTTGAATCAGGTCCAGGAACTGCAATCCGCGGTTGGTGTATTTTTTGGCGATGGAAACCACGAGGCGCAAGTTGGCCTCGACCATTTCTTTCTTGGCCTGGCTGGCTTCCGCTTCTCCGCGCAGCACCACCTGGAGCATGCGCTTGAGGTCCACCAGACCGGTTTCGCTGGCGGCTTCGATTTCGCGCAGTTCGTTGCGGCGCGCGCGCAATTCGCGGCGCGCTTCCGCCGCGTGTTCGCCCTTGGAGGCGTCGGCGCGGCGTTCCAGCTTGACGATTTCGCGCTCGAGAGCCTGCAGACGCTCGACGGTGTGGTGAATCTTGTCGATCAGGCGCTTGCGTTCGAGCGAGTGAAAATCAATCGATCGCGCGTGCTGGGACATCTCCACGCGCGTGCGGGCCAGACGATTGCGGTAGCGCAGGTAAAGTTTCTTGTTCGATTTCGCCGTATTTTCCAGCTGCGCGGCCTGCTTGTGAGCCAGGGCGTACAACTGCTCGATCTTGGCAATGATTCGGAGGATTTCCTGAGTCTTGCTTTCGGTTTCCTCTTCGGTTAGCTCTTCCTGATCGAACTGAATGATCTTCTTAATCGAAAGAGTTCCGGCGCGAAGTTCCTTGCCGACGGAGATCAATTCCTTCAAAACAATCGGCGAGCGGGAAATCGTTTTCAACACCATCAAGTGCCCGCGCTCCATGCGCTTGGCGATGGCGACCTCGTCCTGGCGCTTGAGCAGCGGCACCGTGCCCATTTCCCTCAGGTAGAGGCGCACGGGATCATTGTTCTTGTCGAGCATGCCCGGGGTCAGGTCCAGTTCGCCCTCTTCGGCGACCGCGCCGTGCTCCACTTCAGCGCCGTCCCCGGTGCCCGGTGCAACACCGACCGCCGCGACCTCTTCGTCCGCAGCCGCGCCGGTCTGTTCAAAGGCGAGGTGGTGTTCGCCCTCCTCCGGTTCCGCTACCGGCTCGGCGGCAGGCAAAACACTTTCTTCCTCGTCCGGGAGCAAATACCGGCGTTCCTTGCCGATACCGATAATGCTCCGAACCTCATCACCCGTTTCTTGGTTATTCAGCGACAAGCAGTTATCCCCCTTACGGATCAGCTCAGTACCCTAATCAGGCCGGGTCGCACCGATAAACCCAGCAGTTTGATGCGCTCGCCACAGCCGAAGACTCCCTACCCATTAGAGTCGCATGAGGCCCTAAGGTCACGTCGCGCAGGTCAATCCCGTGACAATTTGTCCAATGCTTTTATTTTCAGTAAGATGCGGGCGCATTCGGACGCGATGCAAGCTTGGGATCAGCGATCCAGCGCCTTGACTGCATTAGACCTATATCTTTCGACGGAATAGAATGTAAAAAGTGTGCTGTGGAGGCTCGCCCCCGAACCACTGACCTGCGGTCGGCCAGAGCCCTCACCAAAACGCAAAACTCCCAATAGCCATTATCTCATGATTCCAGAATTCCTGCACGGAAGATTCCGACGTGCGCGTGTGCGAATCGGCACGATCATCCTCCGGAAACATGAGTAAGGACGCGCCGGCCTGATTGCCAAAAAAAGACCGGGGGCATTCTCTCAACCGGCGCGGCAGTTTTAACCGGGCCGGGAGCGCGATACCTTACCATAGATGGTTCCCGCGCGCGCTCATCATTTTGACTAGAACCAAACCTTCCAACTAATGCAGAATGTCCTTCCATGCCGGTCGACAACATTCTTCGGGGCTTGAAGCGTTTTCGGAAAAAGGTCTATCCTAAGCATCGCGAACTTTTTCAGAAACTGGCCCTGCAGCAGAGGCCCACAGCCTTATTCATTACCTGCGCCGACTCGCGAATCGATCCGTGCCTGCTGACGCAGACCAAGCCTGGGGAACTCTTTCTCTGCCGGGTAATCGGCAACATCGTGCCGCGATATCCGGAGTCCATCGGCGGCGTGTCGGCGACCATTGAGTATGCGGTGGGCGTACTGGGAGTGCCCGACGTGATCGTTTGTGGGCATACGGATTGCGGCGTGATGAAGGGCCTCCTGAATCCCGGGGCGCTGAAACCGCTGGCCAATGTGAGCGCATGGCTCCGCCACGCGGAGTCCGCCCGTGAGGCGGTCAAGGAATCACGTGGAAGATTGGGTGAGCCGGAATTTTTGCTGGCGCTTACGGAGCGGAACGTCATTGAGCAGCTCAAAAATCTATACACTCACCCAGCGGTAGAAGCGAGGATGGAACAGGGAAATCTGAAGCTGCACGGCTGGGTGTATGACATTGCCAAGGGAACGGTCACCAAACACAGTTCGCGACGCGACCGGTTCATTCGGATTCGCAGCGTGAAACCGCGCCGGATCAAGCGGCGTCACGCTGGCCCTGGGGCGGCAAGAAAGCGCTCGAAATCGTAAATGGAAACGGAATGGAATTCGTGAAACGCAGCGTACTGTGTCTAATTCTGGTGGGATTATTCATGCCTCGCGGCGCGCTTGCACAATCGCAAGCTTCTCCGGCGGAAATCAAGGCATTTGTCTCAGAATACGTTGGAGCGTTTAATGCCAAGGATGTGGCGCGGTTCCATGCACTCTATTATCCCGAGTCGCTGGCGTGCATCACCCGCGAGAGCAAGGACTACTATGACGGCTTGACGGCGGTTCAGTGGCGGGATCCCATCCCGGCTACCTATACCTTCGCGGTCGGCGCCGTAAACGAGACCAACATGAAGGCGCTGGAATCTCTGGCGCGACTTCCGGTCAAGCCCACCCAGCAACTACAGATCGATTATCAGATAGGCGACGATTCCGGGAGCCTGATCCTCTTACTGGTGCGCGAAAACGGCAGGGTTTACAACGTTGTGCCGTGCGCGACTGAGTTGGCTCTGAAGCAGTTCCGCGATAACGCCCCCGCCGTAGCGAGATTTAATGCAGAACACAAGGCGCTTGCGGCGGCGATTCAGGAACCGCTGCGATCGCAATTGATGGCGCTGCTTCGCCAGCACAAGACCGGCGAAGCCACGGATCGTTACAGGAAAGCCAGCGGCCAGGATATGAAAACTTCGATGTTCGTGATCGACGTGCTTGCGCATGAGGGAAGGCAGTAGGAACAATTTCGTCGGCCGAGGATTCAGATTTCCGATTGACTTGAGATTTCTCTCCATGCATTCCATTGCCGGATGACGCTCGGATTCGTGCAAGACAGCAGCAGTTTTTCAGGGAAAATCCAAAACTCCACGAAGAACCATTGCCAGGCTGGTTTTGACGCGGACGGATGCAATTCTTAGCGATCGCTAGCTCACAACGAAAACGATGCGGCAGTTACCGGGATCTGCATTCCAGGTTTTGTCGACGTCGGAGAGTGGAACGGTCTTTGTGTTGATTTGCAGGCGCGCGGGAATCGCGGCTTGAAACACGCCGTTTACTGCGGAAAACAAATCGGGCAGCGGAATGCTATTGATGCCGCTTCCCATCAGCACGATTGCGGAAGAACGAAGTGCCGCTCCCGGCAATCGGACGTCCTCGCCGCTCGCTCCACCGACATGAATGAAGCGAATGGGTACCGCTTCCTTTCCGGCCTTGGCAGCGGCGATGATGACGGTCTCCGCGCTTTTTCCCCACAAGTAATCGAGGACCACGTCCACTCCTATCGCGAATTGCTTCTTGAGGGCAATCTCGTACTGGTCAGCGCCTGCAGGGTGTTGCGTCCCGATCTTGAAGGGAATGACTACGTCAGCGCCGATCATTTTCAGCTCTTCAAGTGCGCGTTCATCGCGACCGGTGGCAATCACTTTGCCCGCCCCCCTGTACTTGGCAATTTGCACGGCGAGGCGTCCTGCGATCCCAGTCGCACCATTCACGAGAACGACTTCTCCCGGTTTGAGGCGTCCGCGCTCAGCCAGGGCGGCCCAGGAAGACATTCCGGGATTGGCGATCGCGGCAGCCGTGATGTCATCGACGCCATCAGGCAGCGGGACGCAATGCTCCGAGCGGACTCGGGTCTTTTCAGCCAGCGCCCCGAACGGAGCCGAAGGCAGAACGAAATAAACACGCCTCCCGTCCTGGGTAGTTCCCACGCCATCAGCGCCAACCACGGAAGGAAAGGCATGATCGGAGGTGTAGTGTGCGCTCGAGGCACGGCCCTTTGTAAAGTGACTGAGCGCCGACGCGCTCATCGCGATCAATTCGTTTCCGGGCCGAGACGTAGGTTCGCTGAAATCCCCGTAGACAGGGATTTGACCGGGCTTCGTAATGATTGCTGCCTTCATCTCAGGCTCCGCTGCGTTCGAGCGTTTCTGTTTCTGCTTGTTTCACTTCCCTGCGTGCCGATCCAGAGTGCGAGCATAAGAATATCCGAAAGGCTTCGCGGCTAATGAAGAATTCTCGGCGCCCCGCGCATTTTTGACGCTCCAGCATTTTGCGGTGGAATTAGAGGAATATGCCCCAATATTTGAGTAGTTAGCTGTATTGAACCGCTCCATCGCCCGACCGAAACTTAGCTGCGAATTCCAAGATGTAGGGAGAAGGACAAGTACAGGCCGCGCAGGGCCCCGATTTTGGATCTGCAGTTTGAAAAGTTTGTCCCCGAACGCGAGGAGCCACCCAAGATGGTGAACAAAATTTGGCACGTCCGTTTCTCACGGATATCTGCGGTTCGTTTTTCGATCCTGTCAGGTTTCCTGGCTTCTCTCCTGCTGGTTGCGCCGCAATTGTCAGCTCAAGTATCCGCGAACCCGAGTCTGGAGATCTTCACTGCGCCGGGCACAACGGTCGTTTTCACGGTTACAGTTCCGTCCGGGACTTCTTTGGGGAGCTTCTCCGTTCTGACTTTAGGAGCGCCGAATCTTGACTTCACATCCGTTCCTGCCGGGACCACGTGCCCCAACGTAGTCGCTCGTTCATGCAACATTGAAGTCCAGTTCCAGCCAACCGCCCCCGGCAGACGGCAAGGCATGGTGGTGCTCAACGACCCGAGCGGCAACGTACTGCTCGGCATTTCGCTGGACGGCGCCGGAAGCGGGGCGATGGCCGCTTTTGGGCCCGGCATGGCGTCAACTTTTGCGGGCGGCGGCTCTGGCGGTGATGGCGGTCCAGCGATGGGCGCGCTACTTGCCGGCCCCACAGGCATCACGGTGGACGGATTTGGCAATCACTACATAGCAGACCAGAAGGGCAACAAAATTCGTAAGGTGACACCCTCGGGAAACATTTCGACATTTGCAGGCACAGGCAGCGCGGGATATTCAGGTGACGGCGGCGCGGCCACGAGTGCAACTCTAAGCGGCCCCATGTCTGTCCTCGCAGATGGCGCTGGATATGTCTACATCGCGGACACGGGGAATAATGTGGTTCGTGTGGTCGATACGAAAGGGATGATCTCGACGTATGCGGGACAGTACTATGCGCCCGGCACGACTCCTCCGCCGGTCTGCGGTGGGGCAACAAATTCCGTGGGTGATGGATGCCCCGGCAATCTGATGGTAATGAATATGCCGGTGGATCTGGTCTTCTGTCACGCCCAGAACCTGCACATCTCGGACAAGCTGAACAACCGAGTCCGGACGATCGTGAGAACCAGTTATGACACCATCACTCACGTGGGAAACGGCGTGGCCGGCTACAACGGCGACGGTGAACTCAATACCAGCGCGGAGCTAAATGGCCCGACAGGCATGGCCATGGATGCCGCCAATTACATCTACGTTGCGGACAGCGGCAACCACATTATTCGTAAAACGCTGTTGACCGGGACCATCCCTAACCCTATCTCGACTGTCGCCGGAACGCCTGGAAGCGCCGGCAATACCGGCGATGGCGGGCCAGCCATCAACGCCCAATTGAATAACCCCCATGGCGTTCAAGTGGACCCCGCCGGGGACATCTATATCTCTGACTCCGCCAGCCAGGTAATTCGAGAGCTAAATGTAGCCACTGGACAGATCTCAACCGCAGCGGGCACCGCGACACCCGGCTACAGCGGCGACGGCGGCCCGGCCACCAGTGCGCAGCTGAACGCTCCATCCGGCATTTTGTTGGATGAAATCGGCAATCTCTATATCGCCGATTCGCAGAACGCCGTGATTCGCAAGGTGGACGTCTCCGATGCGCCTTCGCTGACCTTTGCCTCTACCCCGGTAGGAACCGTCAGCGCTTCGCAGGAAGTGTCCGTAAAGAATTTGGGCAACTCGCCACTCACAATCGGACGGATGAGCGCGCCGGCCAACTATTCGTTCGGAGGCTCCGATACTTCTTGCAACTTATCCGGTGTGACGCTGAATCCGGCGACAAGTTGCATCCTGGGTGTTGAATTTACTCCGGGGATTGCGGGCAGCTTGAGTGGCAGCATTGTTCTGACCGACAACTCGAATCCGACATCCCAGACAATTGCCCTGACTGGCACGGCGGGAGTGCAGACCGAGAGTTATATGCTTACGGTCAACACACCGATGGTGTCGATCGCGCCGGGAGGTAACGGCTCGGCTACGCTCACGTTGAACTCAAGCAATTACGCGGGAACTGTTTCTTTCACCACCAGCGTCGCTTCGGCGGACGGCTCAGCCGCAAACGTCACCGCCAGTGCCAGTTCCGTTACGCTAACGCCGGGTGGCACTGGGAATTCCACGGTAACAATTATGGCCAATGCCAGTGCGGCGAATCATACTCCGTTAGCTCCGTGGAATGGCGGCGCAATGATGTTTTGCGCAGCCCTGCTCGGAGCGCCCTTTGCACTCCGACGAAAACGTCTCCGGGCGGCATTGCCCATGATCCTGGCGATTTCCCTGGCGGGATTGCTGATGGGTTGCGGAGCGGTAGGAAATTCGACAACTCCCCAGCCACATATGCAAGGCGCACGGACGTACACCGTGACGGTCACACCGATGGCAACTGCGACAGGGGCGGTTACAAATCCGTCCGCTGTCAGTATTCAAGTAACAGTCCAATAAATTGGAATGACACGAGCGCTGCGGCGATTTAAAACGCCGCCAAGATCCCGCACGGGTCGGAGTAGGAAATTCCGTCGCGACGTAATCGCGGCAGCCGGCCTCCACTTGTTATCCGCGAAGTCCCAGGATCTGGCGCGCCTCTTTCGCCGTGGCGACTTCACCGCCGAGTTCGTCGATCATGCGCACAGCTTTTTCTGCCATCGCGGCATTACTGGGGGCCAGCACGCCCTTGCGGATGAACACGGCATCTTCGAGCCCGACGCGAACGTGTCCGCCGAGCAGGAAAGACTGAGCCAGACTCGGAAAGGCCATGCGTCCGATGCCAAACGCGGCCCAGTGCGCGCCATCCGGCAAAAGCGATTTCGCGTACATCAGCGTTTGCGGCGAGATTTCGAAACCGTACTGGATGCCCATCACGATCTGGAAAAGCGGCGGCTTGTCGATCACGCCTTGCTCGATCAGGGCCTTCGCCAACTGAATGTCGCCGCTATCGAAGACTTCCAACTCCGGCTTTGATCCCGCTTCCTTCATGGCCTTGGCCATGGTGGTGATGCTTTTGGGAGAATTGATGACCGCGGACGCGCCCGACCACATGGTATTGAGATCCAGGCTGCAGATTTCCGGCTTCAGCGCCAGAATGTGCTCGACGCGGCGCATCGGAGTGGTGAGGGTCGTACCCGGCGCTGCAACTTTGGGGTCATCTTCGCTGGGGATAAAGCGCTGGCCTGGCCCGGTGGTCAGATTAATAATCACATCTACATTGCTGCTGCGAATTCGGTCCACGACTTCGCGGTAATGCTCCAGTTCCATGCTCGGGCGGCCGTCCGGATAGCGCACGTGAATGTGGGTAATCGCAGCGCCAGCTTTCGCCGCGTCGATGCAGGCGGTGGCGATCTGTTCGGGCGTGCACGGCAGCCCGGGGTGCTGTTGCAAAGTCGTCTGATTGCCGGTAACCGCCACGCTAAGAATTGTCTTTCGGGCCATCCGTTCGGCTCCTTCGGTTTCGCGGCAGAGTCTATACCTGCTCCTCGTGCGGCCGCGTGTTTGGGTTCAATTTAAAAATATGGTTCGCTTTCAAGATAGCACGCCGGCTTGGTGCCGCGAGAGCGTGATTCACCGCGTGAGCCACGCCCACCCATGGCACACCGTCATCGCCGAGGATTTCAGAGGGCTCGGCATCCTTCCCGCTCAACTTTTTTGGCGCCAACTGGGTATCCGTGAAAGCGGCCCTGAAGCCTGGCGAATCAGGTTGACCTCGTTCGGAAAAAGGGAATAGCATTCGCCATATGAAGCCTGCCTGCCAACACGCACGAAGTGGTCGAAAGTGCGCCAGAGGAAAGGTTGCACAATGACGCCAGAATGCGGCGCCCATGGTGTATGCCTCAGCCGGAAGTTGCGGCTATTCTGCGTATTGGCCATGGCCGTTTCGGCCATCCCGCTTTCCGCACAAAATGATCCATATTCCCCAAGATTCGGAATGGGTCACAAACCCGACGTGACGGTCGTGCAAGGCTCAAATCCAAGTAGCAACCCGATGGTCGACGAAGAAAAGTGTTTTCCTTGGAAATTATCGGGAGTACGCGCGACGACCGTGAGCGCTACGAAGTTGAAAGTTCCGGCGCAGGCAAGGCGCGAATTTGAAATGGCATGCGATGCCTCGAATAAAAACGACTTTCCGGCAGCCCAGCAGCATGCGCGCAACGCAATCGGCAAATTTCAGAGCTATTCAGCCGCATGGGTTCTATTGGGAATGATTCTCGAGGGACAACATCAAACGCAGGAGGCTCGCGATGCCTGTTCGCATGCCGCCACAGCCGACGCGAATTACTTGCCGGCGTACCTCTGCGGTGCGGAAGTTTCCGCCCGGAACCAGGAATGGAAAGAAGTGTTAACCTCGGCGGATCTGGCGCTCGGCCTTAAGTCAGAGGGAAACGCATACCCCAGTCTTTACCGCGCAAAAGCTTATCTGCACATGAACAATCTTGCTGAGGCGAAAAAAAGCGCGCTGCAGGGAATTGAGATCGATGTAAATCATTATGAGCCGTCTCTCTACTTTGTCCTGGCCCAGATCTATGAGCGCGACGGTGACAACGCGAATGCCATGGTGCAGCTTCAGGAACTGCTGAAACATAACCCCGATCTGGCGCAGGAAGATATGGCCAAGCAATACCTGGCGAGACTTGAGTCGCAACAATCCCCAAAATAGACGCGCCGGCATTGGTGATTGAGTTCGCTGCCGATAAGAATCCCATTTCGTGATGCTGGGCCGGGCGTCGCGGCTGCCTGTTGATCGAACGGAGAATCGACGGACAACTCAACGCGGAATCTCAAATCGACACCAGAGCAGGAGGATTGTGTCCATCGAAATTCAAACGGATGTATACTCTCTGCTTCCGGAAAGCTCAGAACGCCAGGCCAGCCAACCTCAACCGTGAAGGAGCGCCGCCCATGAGTCCGAAACGATCTGGTCGCAGGGGATTTCTAAAAACGAGCGCCGCATTGGTCGGCGCGGCTCTGGGAGCAGTGCCGGCCGTCAGCGGCCAGTCCATGGCCGACGGCCACAGCATGGGTGATGATGCGCCGTCCAAAGATATCAAGGAGCTGATCGCCTACGGCGAACGCTCGCACTACGTGAAATCGCTGCGCTATCCCGTGGCCGAGCGCATGTCCCCGGATGATTTTGGAATGACGTTTCATGTGTTGTCGCCGATTCAGGATCAGGTAGGAATCATTACCCCCTCGTCTCTGCACTACATCGCGACGCATCGCGGCTCCTATGTGCCGGACATCGATCCCCAGGAGCACAAGCTGATGATTCACGGCATGGTGGACCGGCCGCTGGTGTTCACGCTGGAGGAGATCAAACGCCTGCCCTCGGTCTCGCGCACTCACTTCATCGAGTGCATCGGAAATCGCGCCAAGCCCTCCCATAAGACTGCCCAGGAAACGCACGGGATGACCAGTTGCTCGGAGTGGACGGGTGTGCTGTTGTCGTTGTTGCTCAAGGAAGCCGGGGTGCAGAAGGGCGCGTCCTGGGTGGTGGCGGAAGGGGCCGAAACCGTGAAGGGTGCGACGACCATCCCTCTCGACAAGGCCTTGGATGATTGCATGGTCTGCTACGGCCAGAATGGCGAAGCGGTGCGTCCACAGCAAGGCTTCCCGTTACGGTTGCTGGTTCCCGGTTTCGAGGGAATTCATAACATCAAGTACCTGCGGCGAATCAAAGTGGTGGATCAGTACTACATGACTTATAACGATTATGGGCATATTAACGCCGATGCTCGCGTCGCCGCGCTGGGTACTCAACTGGGACCGAAATCGATCATCACTTTTCCGTCGGGGGGCCAGAAGCTGCTTGGGCCGGGATTCTACGAAATCACAGGTTTGGCGTGGTCGGGTGGTGGCGCGATCAAGAGCGTGGAGATATCGACCGACGGCGGGCAGACCTGGAAGGCGGCGGAATTTAAGTCACCGTCGTACCCCATGGCGCATACCCGGTTTGGCTACAATTGGAAATGGGACGGCAAGGAATGCGTCCTGCTGTCGCGCTCCACGGATGAACTGGGCACGGTGCAACCGACGCGAGCCGACATCGCCAAATACTGGAACAAGCCCATTGACAACAATTCGGTGATACCCGGCGCCGACAATAGCGTTTTTCCGTGGAAAATCGCCAGTGATGGGAGCGTACACAATGGGCTTGCGTAGAATCGGTGTGCTGATCATTGTGCTGATCACTGTGCTGGTCATGACTCTGGCCCTCGGCCAGCTTGCGAAGGCACAGTCACCCACGTATGGCGTGGGAAGAACTCCCACAGCGGAAGAAATCCGCGCGTGGGATATCTCCATCGGCCCGGATGGCAAGGAACTTCCGCCGGGACACGGAACCGCCAAGCAAGGCGCGCAGGTCTACCTGATGCGCGGTTGCGGAGCATGCCACGGCGTAACGGGTTCCGAGGGTCCGGCTCCTACCCTGATCAAAAGCGACGGCAAGACCAAGTCCCTGTTCCCATGTCTCACGCCATGCGTGAACGATAAAAATGTCATGGCGTTGCACTCGCCGTACGCGACGACCATGTGGGATTACATCCGGCGCGGCATGCCTCTCAACAGTGAAGGAAATCTGAAGCCTGACGAAGTCTACGCTCTGACTGCCTTTCTCCTGTTCAAGAACGGCATCATCAAAGAAGATGACGTGATGGACGCCCAGAGTCTGCCCAAGGTAAAAATGCCAAACAAAGACGGAGCCGGCATGCCTGCGGAGTGGAAACACGGGACGCCACGGCTTCAGGGCTACCCCTGAGACTTCATCGTTAACAAGACAGGCGGCAAGAATTTCTAGGCTGCTCCTAATAGCTGGCCGGGAGTTGGTTGACACCTCTCGGACCCTCGGCTACGCTTCTTTTTCTTGATTCTCACCACTGGCTTCATGGCATTGAATTTCATGGCATCAAAAAAGGACTATGGCGCATGGCGGATTTGAAGCTCCCTTCTCGCTCTGAAGATTTCTCGGAATGGTACAACCAGCTGGTCTTGCGGGCGGAGCTTGCGGATTACGCGCCGGTGCGCGGCTGCATGATCGTGCGGCCCTACGGCTGGGCGCTGTGGGAAAACATTACCGCGCAGCTGGACCAGCGCTTCAAGGCCACGGGGCACGTAAATGCCGCGTTTCCGCTACTGATCCCGCAGAGCTTCATCAGCAAGGAACAGTCGCACGTGGCCGGATTTTCCCCGGAGCTGGCGGTGGTGACGCACGGCGGCGGCGAAAAACTGGAAGAGCCACTGGTGATTCGTCCGACTTCGGAAACAATTATTGGCCACGCGTATGCCAAGTGGATTCAGTCCTATCGCGATTTGCCGGTGCTGATCAACCAATGGAACAGCGTGGTGCGCTGGGAACTGCGCACGAAATTATTTCTGCGCACGCTGGAATTTTTCTGGCAGGAAGGGCATACGGCGCACGCCACCTACGACGAAGCCGAATTTGAAACGCGCCAGATGCTTGATATCTACACGGACTTTGCGGTGAACGAAGCAGCGGTTCCAGTCATTCCGGGAAGGAAATCGCAGTCTGAGCGATTCGCCGGCGCCGATGCAACGTATTCGATCGAAGCCATGATGGGCGATGGCAAGGCGCTGCAGGCCGGAACTTCGCACAACCTGGGACAGAATTTCGCAAAGGCTTTTGAGATTCGCTATCTGGATCAGGCCGGCGCTCTGCAGCATTGCTGGACCACTTCGTGGGGTCTTTCCACACGATTCATCGGCGCCATCATCATGGTGCACGGCGACGATCAGGGATTGATTCTGCCGCCGCGCCTCGCGCCCTTCCAGGTGGTGATCGTGCCAATCTTCAAGTCGGACGAAGAGAAGGCGCTGGTATTCGAGGCCGCGAAGAAAATCCGCGAGCAATTGGTGAAGGCCAACATCCGCGTGAAAGTGGACGAGCGCGAAGGACAGAGTCCCGGCTTCAAGTTTAACGATTGGGAAATGCGCGGCGTCCCGCTGCGCATGGAAATTGGACCGAAAGACGTGGCCAAGGGCAGCGTGGTGCTGGCCCGCCGCGACCGCCCCGGCAAGGAAGGGAAAAGTTTCGTATCACAGGAAGGCATCGCGGAATCGGTGGCCGAGCAGTTGGTCGCAATCCAGAAGGCGCTGTTCGATCGGGCGCTGGCCTTCCGCAATGCGCATACCTTTGAGCCTAAAAACATCGATGAGTTTCGTATGGTAGTCGAACAGGGATTCGCGCGCTCCCCGTGGTGCGGCGACGCCAAGTGCGAAGAACAGATCAAGGAAACCACCAAGGCCACGCTTCGCTGTATTCCGGTGGAGCAACCTGGCGGAGCCGGGTCCTGCCTGTTTTGCGGAAAACCGTCAGCCGAGATTGCCATCTTCGGCAAGGCCTACTAGGGTTTTTCAGGTCGTTTCCATCGAGGTAAATCTAATCACAGCATTCGGTTACAGTAAGTAACTGTGCCGAAACCGCGCACGTACTCGCTCTCGACACTTCCTCCGACCGGATGCTAGCATTTCAGAATATGGACCTTTTCCCCAAACCCGCGTTTGGAGGCTACCGGTGCGCCCCCGCCGGAACGCAAGTTGCCGTTGTCAGCCGCCGCTGCTGGCGCCTGCCGGGCGACGAAACGATCCCGCGAAAGAGGCTCCGGGAATCTGAAGGCGATTATCTGGACCGTGATCCTGGTGGCTTTCATTTATGGCGCGGTAATGGTACTGCCCGTCCTGATCAGCGAGTATGAATTCCAAGATAGCCTGCAGGAAATCGCCCGCTTTGCCAGCGTCAACCGCAAGACCGCGGAACAAGTGCGGCAGTCTGTGATGGAAGAAGCGCAGAAGGAAGACTTGCCGGTACAGGCCGAGAACATCAAGGTGGACGGCTACTCGGGGAACGTTCACATCAACGTCGATTATTCGGTGACCGTGGACTTGAAGGTATATCAGTGGACCTTCAATTTCCACCCAGCTGCAAATAACGCCGCATTATTGTAGCGCTCGGGCATCGTTGGCGGGCTGTTTGCGGCGCTCGTAGCGCGGCAGCTAGGAGCCTTTGGCGGATACTGGTTCCGGCCCGTTTTTCGCATGTACGAGGATCGCGGAACCATGGCTCGTCTAAATCGGACAGGCTGAAGCGTCTCTACTGGTTATGACCGATTCGAATTCGCATGTTGCGGCGTGTACACTTATTGCGCCGGTGGCAAAAGGCGCATCTAAGTATTCAGCGCGGATGCGGCGGGTATTTGGTGTGGGGAATTAGCGACTCAGGGTTACAGACGTTTGTTCGCGGCGGAACGGAGAACTATCTTGCGTATTCGAATCGGCCGGGGATTTTGGGGATCCCGGTTTGGGCTTATCGTTCTTGGGACCGCAGTTTTTCTGGTCATTGTGGCAACCGGCATCGGGACCTATTATTGGATTTCCTTCGGACGGATGATTGACCAGCGTCTTTCAGGCCATATTCAACAAACCACAGCCAGGATCTACGCCGCTCCGATGCGGATCTCCACGGGCGAAGCCTTGACCGTTACGGATCTTGCAAATCACTTGCAGCGAGCCGGTTACAGCGAACTGGACGTGGCCGGTACTCCGGGGCGATACGTTCTGCACGGCAATGAAATTGAAATTCGCCCGTCGGAAGAATCGTTTTTTGGACCCAAGAACCGGCTGGTCGTGGACTTCAGCAATACCGCGATCCAGAAAATCCGATCGATGGACAACGGCGCCGTCGCGGATTCCGCCGAGGTTGAGCCCGAATTGTTGACGGCGCTATTTGACAGCTCGCGTGAAAAGCGCCGGGCCATCAGCTACAACGACATCCCGAAAGTATTGCGGGACGCCGTGCTCTCGGTGGAAGACCGCCGTTTTTTTGAGCATCCGGGATTTGATCCGATTCGTATTCTGGGCGCGGCGTGGGCCGACCTGCGCCACGGAGCGCGTGTTCAGGGCGGCAGCACCATCTCCATGCAGGTAGCGCGCAGCTTCTTTTTCAATTCGGACCGCACCCTACGGCGCAAGGTGGCCGAAACGGTGGTGGCGCTGGAACTGGAGCACCGGTTCAACAAGCAGCAGATTTTTGAGCTGTACGCCAACGAAATCTATCTTGGGAATCGCGGCAGCTTCGCCATTCACGGATTCGGCGAGGCTTCCCTCGCGTACTTCAACAAAGATCTCCGCGAAGTCACGTTGCCGGAAGCCGCATTCCTTGCCGGTATCATCCACGCCCCGAATCGTTACTCCTCATCGGAACGGCGGCCCGACCGCGCCGTCGAAGCACGGGACCGCGCGCTTCTGGCCATGACCGAGAACGCGGCGATTACCGCGGACCAGGCTGCCGCCGCGAAGAAAACTCCGCTGCAAATTGTCGGCGGCGGGCTGGAAGGCAGTACGGCACCTTATTTTGTGGACATGGTGAAGGATCATTTGCTGGACCGCTTTTCCGAGGCCGACTTGCTCTCGCAGAGCTTCCGCGTGTACACAACGCTGGATCCCGAACTGCAGCGCGCGGCCAGCGAAGCGGTCGACATTGGAGCAAAGAGCATCAATACCCAGTTAGCAAAACGCTACGCTCGGTGGAAGAAGGAAGGCCAGCCTGTACCGCAGGCACAGATCGCCATGATTGTCCTGGATCCGCACACTGGCGAAATCAAGGCGCTGGTTGGCGGCCGCGACTACGGTCAGAGCCAGCTCAATCATATTCTTGCGCGGCGCCAGCCGGGATCCGCATTTAAGCCCTTCGTGTACGCGGCGGCCTTTGAAAGCGGCGTCGATGGTGTGCAGCCGATTGTGACTCCCGCGACCACCGTGATGGACGAGCCGACCACTTTCGATTTTGACGGCAAGGAATACACGCCCAACAACTACGGCGAGAAATTCCACGGCCAGGTCACCGCGCGGGAAGCTCTGACGTATTCCCTGAACGTCGCGACGGTGAAAGTCGCCGAACTGGTAGGCTACACCCGCGTCACGGACATGGCCCATCAATTCGGACTCGATCCATCGATTCAGCCAACGCCGTCCGTCGCGCTGGGCGCGTACGAAATGACGCCGCTGGAAGTGGCCACGGGCTACACGATTCTGGCGAACGATGGTGTGCGCACCGAGCCGATGTTCATTCGCAACGTGGTCGATGCCCGAGGGGAATCGCTGGAAGAAAACAGCATCCGGTCGCGCCGGGCGCTCGATCCGCGCGTCGCGTATCTGGTGACCAGCATGATGGAGGACGTCATTAACCGGGGCACTGGGGCGAGCGTTCGCGCGCGGGGGTTTAACGCGCCGGCGGCGGGCAAGACCGGGACTTCGCGCGATGGCTGGTTTGCGGGATACACGTCGAATCTCCTGGCGATTGTATGGGTGGGTTTTGACGATAACCGGGACCTGGGTCTGTCCGGCGGAAATGCTCCCGCGCCGATCTGGGCGGACTTTATGAAGCGCGCGGTGGCATTGCCTGCGTATAGCGACGTGAAGCCATTTGAGATGCCCGATGGCGTCACGAAAGTCACGATCGATCCGGAATCCCTGGCGCTGGCGACGCCGGAATGCCCGGTGACGCGCGAGGAAGTCTACATCCACGGCACCGAGCCCACCGAATTTTGCCCACTGCACGGCGGCCAGCACATGGCCAGCGACACGCCCCCGGGTTCCTGGCTCTCGCATATTTTTGGCGGCGATAAACCCAAGGAAGCCGACGCGCCCGGTAGTTCAGCATCCCATCCTGCTTCGACGCAACCGTCTTCGGCTGATAACCAACCGCCCGAGGAAGAGAACAAAAAGGGCGTGTTGCGGCGGATTTTTGGTATCTTTGGTGGCAAGAAAGACGCCGACAAGAAACCATCAGGTCCACAAGATTAGCGGCGATGGCGCGGCGTCCTTCGGAGGTGTCACGGTGCACCGGAAGCCTCCTTCGTGGATTATTCTCTTCATCCTGGCATTTTTCGCGGCCGGGCCGCGTGTCTGTGCACAACAGCCTTCAACCGCGCTGACTCCCAAACAAATGCAGGAAGAACGCGCCAAAGTTCTGATGGCGGAAAAGCGTTACGACTCCGCGATTCAGTCTTATCAGGATCTATTGAAGAGCGATCCGAAAAACGCCGTTTTTCTGAACATGATTGGAATTGCCTACCTTAACCTGGGGAATTTCGACCAGGCCAAAAGGTACTTTGCCCGCGCGACCAAGGCCGACAAGACGTACGCCAGCGCCGTGAACAACCTGGGCATGGTGTACTACCATCAGAAAAATTTCCGTAGCGCCATCCGCGAATATGAACGGGCGGTGAAGATCGATCCGAACCAGGCGGGAGCGCATTCCAATCTGGGGTTCGCTTATTACAATTCCAGCAAGTATCCGGAAGCCGCCGCCGAGTTTCAGAAGGCGCTGGAGATCGATCCGAAGATTTTTGAACGCAACGACCGCGCCGGTGCCGTGGTGCAGGACCGTTCGGTAAGCAATCATGGCCTGTTCTTTTTCACCATGGCCAAGGTTTACGCGCAGAAGGGCGACGCCGCGCATTGCGCCGAATATCTGCGCAAATCCTTGGACGAAGGCTATAAAGATGTCGGGAAGGCTGCGACGGATCCCGAATTCAAGGATGTGATCAACGATCCCGCGGTTCAGGATGTGCTGTTGCGTGTGACGCCAGCGGAGCAGAAAGCGACTGCCGCGCATCCCGGAGCATGAGTTTGCGGGCTGGCGGTAACCCTGGGCTTCTTGCCAGGGTGGAATCCAAACCCGCACGCTCGGACATCGCAAGGGTGTGGCAGCCCAATTCAATACCCTATTGGTTCTCGTCCCCATTCAATGCTGGGTGAATGATTTTTTGCATCCCGAATACCCGCTTGCCCTTGTGGCATGTTTCGCGTCACGCCTGGGCGTTCGTTGCGCGGGCTCTGCTACAATGTGGGTACGATGCCCCCTCGAATTTTTCGGTTTGGGCTTTGGCTTTTGGGTGCGGCGGTCTGCTGCATCGTGTTCCCGGGCCGGGCTCGTCCGGCACAGTCGGGCAGACGCCCAAAAACCCGGCCGCGGAATCTCACCGCGATACGCTGCTTATTTTTCCGTTTGAAAACGACAGCCGCATCGCGAATCTGGACTGGATCGGCGAAGGGTTGTCCGAACTGACCGCGGAACGGCTGGAGGATCGCGACGTGCGCGTCTCTTCACGCAAGGATCGGCTGGCCACCCTGGAGCGAATCGGTTTGCCGGATTCCGCGCGGTTCTCCCACGCGACTCTCATCAAAATCGCCGGCGAAGCGGACGCCGACATCGTGGTCTATGGCCGTTTCCAATCCGATGGCAAGACCGCGACTCTCGAGGCGCGCGTGCTTCGCCTGAATCCGCCGTCACTCTCGCCGCCGCTGCGCGAGACAAGCGCCATGCAGGACCTGCTTCGCGCCCATGCCCGGCTGTCCTGGCAGATTTTGTGCTCCCTGGATCCGAAGCAGTGTCCTTCGCAAGGCAACAATCGAGACGAGTCCAGCTTTTCCGAGCCGCCTCCGACCTTGACGCTTGACGCCCTCGAAAATTTTGTTCATGGAATTACCGGCGCGCAGGACGACGAGCGTTTACACGCGTTGCGGGAAGCGACGCGGCTGGAACCTGCATGGGACCGTCCGGCGTTTGAACTCGGCCAAATCTACTTCAAAAAGCGCGACTGCGATTCGGCGCTGGTGTGGTATTCGCGCGTGCCGCCCAACCGGCAGGACGGCCCGGAAGCAAGTTTTAACACCGGAGTGTGCCACCTCGCCCGCAATGACGCGGGCCGCGCGGACGCCGCGTTTTCCGGATTGCTGGAGCGGACCAGGAAGGAGAAAGATTGGCTTCCGGAATTGCCGGAAATGCGCAACAACCTGGGCGTGGCGCGCCTGCGACTGGGGAAATGGAATGAGGCGGGAACGGAATTCGAGCGTGCTTCGGCGCTCGATCCGGAGGATGCCGATTATTGGGTGAACGACGCGCTGGCGAAGCTGGGTGGCAAGCAGGGAGCCGCCGCGGTCGCTCCCTGGAGCGCGCCAGAAAAATTGATCCGGACGATAAACAAGCGCGAGCGCTGCTGATTGCAACCTTGGAATCGCTCGGTCGAAACCCGGAAGCAGCGGCGATTCGCGCCGAGTCTTCGGACACGGAGAAGGCCGCACCACCGAATCTGCAGGACGTTGGCGGCCTTCGCGGCTGGCGCGGGTTTCACGAAGTCTGGACCGCACGCTCTTCGCCAGGGCCGCGAAACCTCCGACGCGCAGCCGGCGGGGAAGGCGGCCCGAAAACCCGATGCTGGCGGAGCGTCCCAATGAAAGACGGCTATGGCGGCGGTGTGAACAAGCGTTCCCGGACTAGCATTTTGCGGTGGCCTGCGCCGGCGTTCCTCGCCGTAGCGTTTTTCGCAGCTTTTACACTCCAGGCCCAGGCTCCCGTCGAAGAGGTCCCATGGCGGCGATATCCGCCGACTCCAGAATAAAAAACCCCGCGGACGCTCCGCGCGCTCCGACCGGAGAAATATAAACGGCCACCGGCACCGGCGAATCCAGGATGTGGTGGATGATGTCCTCCATGGAGGTCGAGAGCCCTCCTGGAGTATCCATGGTGATGAGGATGAGACTGGCATGAGTGCGCGCCGCTTGCTCAATCCCGCTATCAACATACTCGGCCATCACCGGCTCGATTTCATCCCCGATGCGCAGTTCCAAAATTTGCGAGCCGCCTGAGGATGAGGACGAAACCTCTTCGACGGGAGCCTGGGCCTGGAGTGTAAAAGCTGCGAAAAACGCTACGGCGAGGAACGCCGGCGCAGGCCACCGCAAAATGCTAGTCCGGGAACGCTTGTTCACACCGCCGCCATAGCCGTCTTTCATTGGGACGCTCCGCCAGCATCTGGTTTTCGGGCCGCCTTCCCCGCCGGCTGCGCGTCGGAGGTTTCGCGGCCCTGGCGAATGAGCGTGCGGTCCAGACTTCGTGAAACCCGCGCCAGCCGCGAAAGGCCGCCAACGTCCTGCAGATTCGGTGGTGCGGCCTTCTCCGTGTCCGAAGACTCGGCGCGAATCGCCGCTGCTTCCGGGTTTCGACCGAGCGATTCCAAGGTTGCAATCAGCAGCGCTCGCGCTTGTTTATCGTCCGGATCAATTTTTCTGGCGCGCTCCAAGGGAGCGACCGCGGCGGCTCCCTGCTTGCCACTGAGCTTCGCCAGCGCGTCGTTCACCCAATAATCGGCATCCTCCGGATCGAGCGCCGAAGCACGCTCGAATTCCGTTCCCGCCTGATTCCATTTCCCCAGTCGCAGGCGCGCCACGCCCAGGTTGTTGCGCATTTCCGGCAATTCCGGAAGCGAATCTTTCTCCCCTGTTTTCCTGGTCCGCTCCAGCAATCCGGAAAACGCGGCGTCCGCGCGGCCCGCGTCATTGCGGGCGAGGTGGCACACTCCGGTGTTAAAACTTGCTTCCGGGCCGTCCTGCCGGTTGGGCGGCACGCGCGAATACCACACCAGCGCCGAATCGCAGTCGCGCTTTTTGAAGTAGATTTGGCCGAGTTCAAACGCCGGACGGTCCCATGCAGGTTCCAGCCGCGTCGCTTCCCGCAACGCGTGTAAACGCTCGTCGTCCTGCGCGCCGGTAATTCCATGAACAAAATTTTCGAGGGCGTCAAGCGTCAAGGTCGGAGGCGGCTCGGAAAAGCTGGACTCGTCTCGATTGTTGCCTTGCGAAGGACACTGCTTCGGATCCAGGGAGCACAAAATCTGCCAGGACAGCCGGGCATGGGCGCGAAGCAGGTCCTGCATGGCGCTCGTCTCGCGCAGCGGCGGCGAGAGTGGCGGCGGATTCAGGCGAAGCACGCGCGCCTCGAGAGTCGCGGTCTTGCCATCGGATTGGAAACGGCCATAGACCACGATGTCGGCGTCCGCTTCGCCGGCGATTTTGATGAGAGTCGCGTGGGAGAACCGCGCGGAATCCGGCAAACCGATTCGCTCCAGGGTGGCCAGCCGATCCTCGCGCGAAGAGACGCGCACGTCGCGATCCTCCAGCCGTTCCGCGGTCAGTTCGGACAACCCTTCGCCGATCCAGTCCAGATTCGCGATGCGGCTGTCGTTTTCAAACGGAAAAATAAGCAGCGTATCGCGGTGAGATTCCGCGGCCGGGTTTTTGGGCGTCTGCCCTGACTGTGCCGGACGAGCCCGGCCCGGGAACACGATGCAGCAGACCGCCGCACCCAAAAGCCAAAGCCCAAACCGAAAAATTCGAGGGGGCATCGTACCCACATTGTAGCAGAGCCCGCGCAACGAACGCCCAGGCGTGACGCGAAACATGCACAAGGGCAAGCGGGTATTCGGGATGCAAAAAATCATTCACCCAGCATTGAATGGGGACGAGAACCGATAGGGTATTGAATTGGGCTGCCACACCCTTGCGATGTCCGAGCGTGCGGGTTTGGATTCCACCCTGGCAAGAAGCCCAGGGTTACCGCCAGCCCGCAAACTCATGCTCCGGGATGCGCGGCAGTCGCTTTCTGCTCCGCTGGCGTCACACGCAACAGCACATCCTGAACCGCGGGATCGTTGATCACATCCTTGAATTCGGGATCCGTCGCAGCCTTCCCGACATCTTTATAGCCTTCGTCCAAGGATTTGCGCAGATATTCGGCGCAATGCGCGGCGTCGCCCTTCTGCGCGTAAACCTTGGCCATGGTGAAAAAGAACGGCCATGATTGTTTACCGAACGGTCCTGCACCACGGCACCGGCGCGGTCGTTGCGTTCAAAAATCTTCGGATCGATCTCCAGCGCCTTCTGAAACTCGGCGGCGGCTTCCGGATACTTGCTGGAATTGTAATAAGCGAACCCCAGATTGGAATGCGCTCCCGCCTGGTTCGGATCGATCTTCACCGCCCGTTCATATTCGCGGATGGCGCTACGGAAATTTTTCTGATGGTAGTACACCATGCCCAGGTTGTTCACGGCGCTGGCGTACGTCTTGTCGGCCTTGGTCGCGCGGGCAAAGTACCTTTGGCCTGGTCGAAATTCCCCAGGTTAAGGTAGGCAATTCCGATCATGTTCAGAAAAACGGCGTTTTTGGATCGCTCTTCAATAGATCCTGATAAGACTGAATCGCGGAGTCGTAACGCTTTTCCGCCATCAGAACTTTGGCGCGTTCTTCCTGCATTTGTTTGGGAGTCAGCGCGGTTGAAGGCTGTTGTACACAGACACGCGGCCCGGCCGCGAAAAATGCCAGGATGAAGAGAATAATCCACGAAGGACGCTTCCGGTGCACCGTGACACCTCCGAAGGACGCCGCGCCATCGCCGCTAATCTTGTGGACCTGATGGTTTCTTGTCGGCGTCTTTCTTGCCACCAAAGATACCAAAAATCCGCCGCAACACGCCCTTTTTGTTCTCTTCCTCGGGCGGTTGGTTATCAGCCGAAGACGGTTGCGTCGAGCAGGATGGGATGCTGGAACTACCGGGCGCGTCGGCTTCCTTGGGTTTATCGCCGCCGAAAATATGCGAGAGCCAGGAACCCGGGGGCGTGTCGCTGGCCATGTGCTGGCCGCCGTGCAGTGGGCAAAATTCGGTGGGCTCGGTGCCGTGGATGTAGACCTCCTCGCGCGTCACCGGGCATTCCGGCGTCGCCAGCGCCAGGATCCGGATCGATCGTGACTTTCGTGACGCCATCGGGCATCTCAAATGGCTTCACGTCGCGATACGCAGGCAATGCCATCGCGCGCTTCATAAAGTCCGCCCAGATCGGCGCGGGAGCGTCTCCGCCGGACAGACCCAGGTCCCGATTATCGTCAAAACCCACCCATACAATCGCCAGGAGATTCGACGTGTATCCCGCAAACCAGCCATCGCGCGAAGTCCCGGTTTTGCCCGCCGCCGGAGCGTTAAATCCCCGCGCGCGAACGCTCGCCCCAGTGCCGTGGTTAATCACGTCCTCCATCATGCTGGTCACCGGATACGCGACGCGCGGATCGAGCGCCGGCCGCGACCGGATGCTGTTTTGTTCCAGCGACTCCCCTGGGCATTGACCACGTTGCGAATGAACATCGGCTCGGTGCGCACACCATCGTTCGCCAGAATCGTGTAGCCCGTGGCCACTTCCAGCGGCGTCATTTCGTACGCGCCCAGCGCGACGGAGGGCGTTGGCTGAATCGATGGATCGAGTCCGAATTGATGCGCCATGTCCGTGACGCGGGTGTAGCCGACCAGCTCCGCCACCTTCACCGTCGCGACGTTCAGCGAAAACGTCAGCGCTTCTCGAGCAGTGACCTTGCCGTGAAAATTTTCGCCGTAGTTGTTGGGCGTGTATTCCTTGCCGTCAAAATCGAAAGTGGTCGGCTCGTCCATAACGGTCGTCGCTGGAGTCACGATCGGCTGCACACCATCGACGGCGCTTTCAAAAGCCGCCGCGTACACGAAGGGCTTAAAAGCCGATCCGGGTTGGCGCCGCGCAAGAACATGATTGAGCTGGCTCTGACCATAGTCGCGGCCGCCAACCAGCGCCTTGATTTCGCCAGTGTGCGGATCGAGCACCACCATCGCCACTTGCCTGCGGTACCGGTTCGCCTGCCTTCTTCCACCGCGCGTAGCGCCGTGCTAACTGGGTATCGACATTCTTCACGCCGATGTCGACCGCTTCGGGGCCGCGCGTGCAGCTCGGGATCCAGCGTTGTGTACACGCGGAAGCTCTGCGAGAGCAAGTCGGCCTCGGAAAAGTGGTCGAGCAAATGATCCTTGACCATGTCCACAAAGTAGGGCGCCGTGCTGCCCTCCAGCCCGCCGCCAACCATATGCAGCGGAATTTTTTTCGCGTCGGCAGCCTGGTTCGCGGTAATCACCGCGTTTTCCGTCATGGACAGAAGCGCGCGGTCTCGCGCTTCGACGGCGCGCTCCGGGCTGCGTTCCGCCGACGAGTAACGATTCGGGGCGTGGATAATGCCGGCCAGGAACGCCGCTTCCGGGAACGTAAGTTCGCGGATATCCTTATTGAAGTAGGCGAGCGAGGCTTCGCCGAATCCGTGAATCGCAAAGCTGCCGCGATTCCCCAGGTAGATCTCGTTGGCGTACAGCTCAAAAATCTGCTCCTTCGTGAAGCGATGCTCCAGTTCCAGCGCCACCACGGTCTCGGCAACCTTGCGCCGTCGGTGCGGTCCGAAATGAAAAAGAACTTCGCGCGACCTGCATGGACATCGTGCTGGCGCCCTGAACACGCGCTCCGTGGCGCAAGTCCGCCCACGCCGCGCCCAGAATCCGCACGGGTCAAATCCGGGATGCTCGAAGAAACGGCGGTCTTCCACCGAAAGCACGGCATCCCGCAATACCTTCGGGATATCGTTGTAGCTGATCGCGCGGCGTTTTTCACGTGAACTATCGAATAGCGCTCGATAATAGTTCGGGCTCGACCTCCGCCGAATCCGCGACAGCGCCCTTATCCATCAATCGGATCTTCTCGATCGCGGATTCCTGAAGTCCACGACCAGCCGGTTCTTGGGTCCAAAAAACGATTCTTCCGAAGGGCGAATTTCGATTTCATTGCCATGCAGAATGTATCGCCCGGGAGTGCCGGCGACGTCCAGTTCGCTGTAACCGGCTCGCTGCAAGTGATTGGCAAGATCCGAAACGGTAAAGGCTTCACCCGTAGAGATCCGCATGGGAGCGGCGTAAATCCGGGCAGTGGTCTGCTGGATATGGCCTGAAAGACGCTGGTCAATCATCCGTCCAAAGGAAATCCAATAATACGTCCCGATCCCCGATGCCACAAGGACCAGAAAAACTGCGATCCCAGGAACGATAAGCCCTAGCCGGGATCCCCAAAATCCCCGGCCGATTCGAATACGCAAGATAGTTCTCCGTTCCGCCGCGAACAAACGTCTGTAACCATGAATGCTAATTCCCCACACTAAGTACCCGCGTTTCCGCGCTAATGTTTAGATGCGCCTTTGCAATCGGCGCAATAAGTACACGCAGCAACATGCGAAGTCGAATCGGGCATAACCAGTAGAAACGTTCAGCCTGCCGAGAGCGAGCCAAGGTTCCGCGTCGTACATGGGAAAAGCGGGCCACAAGTATCCGCCAAAGGCTCCTAGCTGCCGCGCTACGAGCGCCGAAAACAGCCCGCCAAAGATGCCCGAGCGCTACAGTAACGCAGCGTTACTTGCTGCCGGGTGAAAATTCAACGTCCACTGATAAACTTTCAAGTCCACCGTCACCGAATAGTCCACGTAGATGTTGACGTTACCGCGGTACCTTCAACCTTGATATCTTCGGCTTGGATCGGCAAGTCTTCCTTTTGCGCTTCTTCCAACACAGCCTGCCGCACCTGCTCAGCGTTTTTGCGGTTTACGCTGGCAAACCGGGCGATGCTCTGGAGGCTGTCCTGAAATTCGTACTCGTTGATAAGTACGGGCATGACCATGACCGCGGTGTAAATGAAAGCCACCAGAATCCCGGTCCAAATGATCGCCTTCAGATTCCCTCCACCCCTTTCGCGATCGTTTCTGGGCCGGCACGGCACCACAGGGCGTGGCAACGGCAAGTTGCGTTCCGGCGAGGCGCACCCGTAGCCACAAAACGCGGGTATCAGGAAAGATCCATAATGATAAAATGCTAGCATCGGCATGAGAAGAGTGTCGAGAGCGAGTACGTGCGCGGTTTCGGCACAGTAACTTACTGTAACGTAACTGTGATTAATTTACTTCATTGTACGCGAGGGCCTAGTAGGCCTTGCCGAAGATGGCATCGCTTCTGACGGTTTTCCCGCAAAACAAGCAGGCGCCTGTCTCGCCAGGCTGTCCATCGGGATGCATCGCAGAGTAGCCTTGGTGGTCTCTTTGATTTGTTCTTCGCATTGGCATCGCCGCACCAAGGGGAGCGCGCAAATCCCTGTTCGACACCTTCCCGAAACTCGTCGATGTTCTTGGGCTCAAAGGCGTGCGCATTGCGGAATTCCAGCGCGCGGTCAAAAAGCGCCTTCTGGATTGCGGCCAATTGCTGTTCCACGGATTCCGCAATGCCATCCTGTGAAACGAAACTTTCCCTTCCTTGCCAGGACGGTCGCGGCGTGCCAGCACAACGCTGCCTTTCGCCACATCTTTCGGGCCGATTTCCATGCGCAACGGGACGCCGCGCATTTCCCAGTCATTGAACTTGAACCCGGGGCTTTGTCCTTCCCGCTCGTCCACTTTCACGCGGATGTCAACCTTCACCAGTTGCTCGCGGATTTTTTTCGCGGCCTCGAATACCAGGGCCTTTTCCTCGTCCGACTTGAAGATTGGCACGATCACCACCTGGTGTGGCGCGAGTCTCGGCGGCAGAATCAGTCCCTGATCGTCGCCGTGCACCATAATGATGGCGCCGATAAATCGCGTGGAAAGACCCCACGAAGTGGTCCAGCAATGCTGCAACGCGCCCGCTTGATCGAGATAGCGGATCTCGAAAGCCTTCGCAAAATTCTGTCCCAGGTTGTGCGACGTGCCGGCCTGCAAAGCCTTGCCGTCGCCCATCATGGCTTCGATGGAATAGGTGGCGTCGGCTCCGGCGAAACGCTCGGATTGCGATTTCCTTCCCGGAATGACGGGAACAGCCGCTTCGTTCACCGCAAAATCGGTATAGATGTCGAGCATCTGGCGCGTTTCCGCTTCCGCCTCTTCGTGGGTCGCGTGCGCCGTATGCCCTTCCTGCCAGAAAAATTCGAGCGTGCGCAGAAATAATTTCGTGCGCAATTCCCAGCGCACCACGCTGTTCCACTGGTTGATCAGCACGGGCAAATCGCGGTAGGACTGAATCCACTTGGCGTAGGCATGCCCGATGATGGTCTCGGAAGTCGGACGATCACCAGCGGCTCTTCCAGTTTTTCGCCGCCCCCATGCGTGACCACGGCGAGTTCAGGCGAAAATCCCGCAACGTGCGACTGTTCCTTGCTGATGAAACTCTGCGGAATCAGTAGCGGAAATGCGGCATTCACATGGCCGGTGGCTTTGAAGCGACGGTCCAGTTGCGCCGTAATGTTTTCCCACAGCGCCCATCCGTACGGCCGCACGATCATGCAGCCGCGCACAGGCGCATAATCCGCAAGCTCCGCCCGCAGCACCAGCTGGTTGTACCATTCCGAGAAGTCTCAGAGCGAGAAGGGAGCTTCAAATCCGCCATACGCACTGGTCCTTTTTGAGCAATGAAATTGAGTGCCCTGAAGCCGTGGTGAAAATCAAGAAAAGGAAGCGTATCCGAGGGTCCGGAAGGTGTCAACCAACTCCCGGCCAGCTATTAGGAGCAGCCTAGAAATTCTTGCCGCCTGTCTTGTTAACGATGAAGTCTCAGGGGTAGCCCTGAAGCCGTGGCGTCCCGTGTTTCCACTCCGCAGGCATGCCGGCTCCGTCTTTGTTTGGCATTTTTACCTTGGGCAGACTCTGGGCGTCCATCACGTCATCTTCTTTGATGATGCCGTTCTTGAACAGGAGAAAGGCAGTCAGAGCGTAGACTTCGTCAGGCTTCAGATTTCCTTCACTGTTGAGTGGCATGCCGCGCCGGATGTAATCCCACATGGTCGTCGCGTACGGCGAGTGCAACGCCATGACATTTTTATCGTTCACGCATGGCGTGAGACATGGGAACAGGGACTTGGTCTTGCCGTCGCTTTTGATCAGGGTAGGAGCCGGACCCTCGGAACCCGTTACGCCGTGGCATGCTCCCGCAACCGCGCATCAGGTAGACCTGCGCGCCTTGCTTGGCGGTTCCGTGTCCCGGCGGAAGTTCCTGCCATCCGGGCCGATGGAGATATCCCACGCGCGGATTTCTTCCGCTGTGGGAGTTCTTCCCACGCCATACGTGGGTGACTGTGCCTTCGCAAGCTGGCCGAGGGCCAGAGTCATGACCAGCACAGTGATCAGCACAATGATCAGCACACCGATTCTACGCAAGCCCATTGTGTACGCTCCCATCACTGGCGATTTTCCACGGAAAAACGCTTTTGTCGGCGCCGGGTATCACCGAATTGTTGTCAATGGGCTTGCTCCAGTATTTGGCGATGTCGGCTCGCGTCGGTTGCACCGTGCCCAGTTCATCCGTGGAGCGCGACAGCAGGACGCATTCCTTGCCGTCCCATTTCCAATTGTAGCCAAACCGGGTATGCGCCATCGGGTACGACGGTGACTTAAATTCCGCCGCCTTCCAGGTCTGCCCGCCGTCAGGTGGATATTTCCACGCTTCTTGATCGCGCCACCACCCGACCACGCCAAACCTGTGATTTCGTAGAATCCCAGCCAAGCAGAGCTGGCCCCCCGACGGAAAAGTGATGATCGATTTCGGTCCCAGTTGAGTACCCAGCGCGGCGACGCGAGCATCGGCGTTAATATGCCCATAATAGTTATAAGTCATGTAGTACTGATCCACCACTTTGATTCGCCGCAGGTACTTGATGTTATGAATTCCCTCGAAACCGGGAACCAGCAACCGTAACGGGAAGCCTTGCTGTGGACGCACCGCTTCGCCATTCTGGCCGTAGCAGACCATGCAATCATCCAAGGCCTTGTCGAGAGGGATGGTCGTCGCACCCTTCACGGTTTCGGCCCCTTCCGCCACCACCCAGGACGCGCCCTTCCGCACCCCGGCTTCCTTGAGCGACGACAGCGACAGGCACCGCCGTTCCCACTGGTCATCCCGTGCGTTTCCTGGGCAGTCTTATGGGAGGGCTTGGCGCGATTTCCGATGCACTCGATGAAGTGAGTGCGCGAGAGACCGAGGGCAGGCGTTTGATCTCCTCCAGCGTGAACACCAGCGGCCGGTCCACCATGCCGTGAATCATCAGCTTGTGCTCCTGGGGATCGATGTCCGGCACATAGGAGCCGCGATGCGTCGCGATGTAGTGCAGAGACGAGGGGGTAATGATTCCTACCTGATCCTGAATCGGCGACAACACATGAAACGTCATTCCAAAATCATCCGGGGACATGCGCTCGGCCACGGGATAGCGCAGCGATTTCACGTAGTGCGAGCGTTCGCCGTAGGCAATCAGCTCCTTGATATCTTTGGACGGCGCATCATCACCCATGCTGTGGCCGTCGGCCATGGACTGGCCGCTGACGGCCGGCACTGCTCCCAGAGCCGCGCCGACCAATGCGGCGCTCGTTTTTAGAAATCCCCTGCGACCAGATCGTTTCGGACTCATGGGCGGCGCTCCTTCACGGTTGAGGTTGGCTGGCCTGGCGTTCTGAGCTTTCCGGAAGCAGAGAGTATACATCCGTTTGAATTTCGATGGACACAATCCTCCTGCTCTGGTGTCGATTTGAGATTCCGCGTTGAGTTGTCCGTCGATTCTCCGTTCGATCAACAGGCAGCCGCGACGCCCGGCCCAGCATCACGAAATGGGATTCTTATCGGCA
>CAVOIX010000058.1:0-7670 GCA_963695945.1 uncultured Acidobacteriota bacterium
CATCGAACGCAGACAGGCTGAGGCCTGTCCGACGAGAGCGTTGCAAATTCAAAATGAAAATTGTGGCTATTCTCCGCTGGGAGGCGTTAAGAATGGCCTCATAGGATTCCCCCCTTTCGGAAAGCGGAACGGCTGTCTGTCCAGCAATGAGGAGGACGAGATGAATACCGCAACCAATCCGGTCGCCCCCAAAAGAGGCGAGCGCGTAGAAATGGCTTCGGCAGAAGAGGGTGTGTGTTGCGGGTGGCCGACATTAATTCCCTGATGCAAACCGCTAACCTCAAAACTACGGACGGGCAAGGGCACATACGCGAAATGTGCATGGGACGGCGCTGAAGCCTTTGGCGAAGGAAATAGAAGAAAAGCCGGGAGGGGGCCAAAAGGCATCCCGAGCTTGGGGAGACATTTCTCATCCATGCGAGGCTATCTTCGAGGAATCGGCGGAGATTTCTCGATCTGGACAGAGTAGCAGCTTGCGCAGCGCTCTCACATTCGATCTGGCGAATGCCCTCGCGAGTGCGCGGCGAATGACTGCCCCACTTCCTCCAGCGTGTGCTCGGATCCATCTTCCTGGCGACCAAATACGCATTTTGATGCTCCCCGTTCTTCGCACAGCTGGCGTCAGCATTTTCGGCGGCGGTACAGTGCTGCTCCTGAAGGCTGATGCTAATGAAGGCGTCGGATGGCGAGACGGAGGACTTTGTCCTCGATGAATTCGCCGAGGTGCAAGTGTCCTCTTCTCTCGCCGAGATCAAGATATCAAGCAGAGGGTTATGGGACTAATACACGAATTTCGTGGTTTTGCGCACCTTTTCCACAACTGCTTACGAAGGCAATGCGCGATTTCTTCGGCACGCGGCTCGCTGCCAACTTGCTGAACCAGTTGTCGGCTGGTGCGCACCTGCTTGTTGATCGTTTCGATCATGTGCACCGGCACGCCGATGATACAGCTCCTGTCGGTCGGCGATAGCCCGCGTGACGGCTTGACGAATCCACCACGTTGGCGTCGGTGGAACTGTATAGCCGCGGAGCCATCGATGATACTGACGCGCGCCTTCATCGGTTTCCCGATGTTGCCTATCGCTGGATTAAGTCCAGAACTGGCAATCCAGTGACTGTTTTTGCGATAGAAACAACCGGCGCAGGCTAGCATCGACCATTTCCTCTTTAGCCTGGTTAGGCTTCCGCTTCTCCCCGCAGCACGACCTGAAGCATGCGCTTCAGATGGGACGAGCCCTGTTTAGCTGGCGGCTTCAACATCATCTCGACTCCGCTGCGCCGAGTTCGCAGCTCCCTGCGGGCTTCAGCGGCGTGGTCACCCTTGGAAGCGTCGGCCCTGCGCTCCAGCTTGACGATTTCGCACTCCAGCAACTGCGAACGCTCGACCGTATGGTGGATCTTATCGATGAGCCGTTTTCTTTCGAGCGAGTGGAAATGGATCGAGCGGAGCGTGTTGCGACATCTCGACCCCCGTCCGGGCCAGGCGGGTTGCGGTAGCGCAATGGAACCGGCCTTCTTCTGGACTTCGGAGTCTCCTCCCAGCTGGGCGGCCTGCTTGTGTGCCAGGACGTAGTGCTGCTCGATTTGGCAATGATAAAATCATGTTCATTCTTCTTTGCTCTCCGTTTTCCTCTTCGGTCAGTTTTTCCTGGTCAAACTGAACATATAATCTCTCTGATCGACAGCGAGCCGGGCGCCGGCTTTCCTTGCCGACAAGAAATAAATTCCTTCAGAACGAATGAGGAGAGCGTGAAATCGTCGTCAGGACCATGAAGTGGCCACGCTCCATGCGCTTGGCGATGGCCACCTTGATCCTCGCATTCACAAAGCGGTGCTGTGCCCATTTCCCTGGAGTCCCGGCGCCGGGTTCGTTGTTCTTTATGAGCATTCCCGGTGTCGGGTCGGGTCCACTTCTTCAGCTACGACGCCGTGCTCGGCAGTTCGGCTGAGTCGGCGAGAGTTCTGTGGAGGACCCTGTGGCCGAGCTCATCGTCGTCAGCCGCAACAGTTCCTGGTCGAAGGCGGACAGGGGCTGCTCGCCCTCTTCCGGCTCCGGCGAGAGTCTCGACCGCAGGCGGTCCGGCCTCCTCCTCGTCAGGCAGCAGCTCCCGGCGTTCCTCGCGATACCAATGATGCTGCCAGACCTGTTTCACCCGTTTCGTGATTATTCAGTGACAAGCAGTTATCCCCTTTACAAATCAACTCAGTACCCTAATCAGGCCGGGTCGCACCGATAAACCCAGCAGTTTGATGCGCTCGCCACAGCCGAAGACTCCCTACCCATTAGAGTCGCATGAGGCCCTAAGGTCACGTCGCGCAGGTCAATCCCGTGACAATTTGTCCAATGCTTTTATTTTCAGTAAGATGCGGGCGCATTCGGACGCGATGCAAGCTTGGGATCAGCGATCCAGCGCCTTGACTGCATTAGACCTATATCTTTCGACGGAATAGAATGTAAAAAGTGTGCTGTGGAGGCTCGCCCCCGAACCACTGACCTGCGGTCGGCCAGAGCCCTCACCAAAACGCAAAACTCCCAATAGCCATTATCTCATGATTCCAGAATTCCTGCACGGAAGATTCCGACGTGCGCGTGTGCGAATCGGCACGATCATCCTCCGGAAACATGAGTAAGGACGCGCCGGCCTGATTGCCAAAAAAAGACCGGGGGCATTCTCTCAACCGGCGCGGCAGTTTTAACCGGGCCGGGAGCGCGATACCTTACCATAGATGGTTCCCGCGCGCGCTCATCATTTTGACTAGAACCAAACCTTCCAACTAATGCAGAATGTCCTTCCATGCCGGTCGACAACATTCTTCGGGGCTTGAAGCGTTTTCGGAAAAAGGTCTATCCTAAGCATCGCGAACTTTTTCAGAAACTGGCCCTGCAGCAGAGGCCCACAGCCTTATTCATTACCTGCGCCGACTCGCGAATCGATCCGTGCCTGCTGACGCAGACCAAGCCTGGGGAACTCTTTCTCTGCCGGGTAATCGGCAACATCGTGCCGCGATATCCGGAGTCCATCGGCGGCGTGTCGGCGACCATTGAGTATGCGGTGGGCGTACTGGGAGTGCCCGACGTGATCGTTTGTGGGCATACGGATTGCGGCGTGATGAAGGGCCTCCTGAATCCCGGGGCGCTGAAACCGCTGGCCAATGTGAGCGCATGGCTCCGCCACGCGGAGTCCGCCCGTGAGGCGGTCAAGGAATCACGTGGAAGATTGGGTGAGCCGGAATTTTTGCTGGCGCTTACGGAGCGGAACGTCATTGAGCAGCTCAAAAATCTATACACTCACCCAGCGGTAGAAGCGAGGATGGAACAGGGAAATCTGAAGCTGCACGGCTGGGTGTATGACATTGCCAAGGGAACGGTCACCAAACACAGTTCGCGACGCGACCGGTTCATTCGGATTCGCAGCGTGAAACCGCGCCGGATCAAGCGGCGTCACGCTGGCCCTGGGGCGGCAAGAAAGCGCTCGAAATCGTAAATGGAAACGGAATGGAATTCGTGAAACGCAGCGTACTGTGTCTAATTCTGGTGGGATTATTCATGCCTCGCGGCGCGCTTGCACAATCGCAAGCTTCTCCGGCGGAAATCAAGGCATTTGTCTCAGAATACGTTGGAGCGTTTAATGCCAAGGATGTGGCGCGGTTCCATGCACTCTATTATCCCGAGTCGCTGGCGTGCATCACCCGCGAGAGCAAGGACTACTATGACGGCTTGACGGCGGTTCAGTGGCGGGATCCCATCCCGGCTACCTATACCTTCGCGGTCGGCGCCGTAAACGAGACCAACATGAAGGCGCTGGAATCTCTGGCGCGACTTCCGGTCAAGCCCACCCAGCAACTACAGATCGATTATCAGATAGGCGACGATTCCGGGAGCCTGATCCTCTTACTGGTGCGCGAAAACGGCAGGGTTTACAACGTTGTGCCGTGCGCGACTGAGTTGGCTCTGAAGCAGTTCCGCGATAACGCCCCCGCCGTAGCGAGATTTAATGCAGAACACAAGGCGCTTGCGGCGGCGATTCAGGAACCGCTGCGATCGCAATTGATGGCGCTGCTTCGCCAGCACAAGACCGGCGAAGCCACGGATCGTTACAGGAAAGCCAGCGGCCAGGATATGAAAACTTCGATGTTCGTGATCGACGTGCTTGCGCATGAGGGAAGGCAGTAGGAACAATTTCGTCGGCCGAGGATTCAGATTTCCGATTGACTTGAGATTTCTCTCCATGCATTCCATTGCCGGATGACGCTCGGATTCGTGCAAGACAGCAGCAGTTTTTCAGGGAAAATCCAAAACTCCACGAAGAACCATTGCCAGGCTGGTTTTGACGCGGACGGATGCAATTCTTAGCGATCGCTAGCTCACAACGAAAACGATGCGGCAGTTACCGGGATCTGCATTCCAGGTTTTGTCGACGTCGGAGAGTGGAACGGTCTTTGTGTTGATTTGCAGGCGCGCGGGAATCGCGGCTTGAAACACGCCGTTTACTGCGGAAAACAAATCGGGCAGCGGAATGCTATTGATGCCGCTTCCCATCAGCACGATTGCGGAAGAACGAAGTGCCGCTCCCGGCAATCGGACGTCCTCGCCGCTCGCTCCACCGACATGAATGAAGCGAATGGGTACCGCTTCCTTTCCGGCCTTGGCAGCGGCGATGATGACGGTCTCCGCGCTTTTTCCCCACAAGTAATCGAGGACCACGTCCACTCCTATCGCGAATTGCTTCTTGAGGGCAATCTCGTACTGGTCAGCGCCTGCAGGGTGTTGCGTCCCGATCTTGAAGGGAATGACTACGTCAGCGCCGATCATTTTCAGCTCTTCAAGTGCGCGTTCATCGCGACCGGTGGCAATCACTTTGCCCGCCCCCCTGTACTTGGCAATTTGCACGGCGAGGCGTCCTGCGATCCCAGTCGCACCATTCACGAGAACGACTTCTCCCGGTTTGAGGCGTCCGCGCTCAGCCAGGGCGGCCCAGGAAGACATTCCGGGATTGGCGATCGCGGCAGCCGTGATGTCATCGACGCCATCAGGCAGCGGGACGCAATGCTCCGAGCGGACTCGGGTCTTTTCAGCCAGCGCCCCGAACGGAGCCGAAGGCAGAACGAAATAAACACGCCTCCCGTCCTGGGTAGTTCCCACGCCATCAGCGCCAACCACGGAAGGAAAGGCATGATCGGAGGTGTAGTGTGCGCTCGAGGCACGGCCCTTTGTAAAGTGACTGAGCGCCGACGCGCTCATCGCGATCAATTCGTTTCCGGGCCGAGACGTAGGTTCGCTGAAATCCCCGTAGACAGGGATTTGACCGGGCTTCGTAATGATTGCTGCCTTCATCTCAGGCTCCGCTGCGTTCGAGCGTTTCTGTTTCTGCTTGTTTCACTTCCCTGCGTGCCGATCCAGAGTGCGAGCATAAGAATATCCGAAAGGCTTCGCGGCTAATGAAGAATTCTCGGCGCCCCGCGCATTTTTGACGCTCCAGCATTTTGCGGTGGAATTAGAGGAATATGCCCCAATATTTGAGTAGTTAGCTGTATTGAACCGCTCCATCGCCCGACCGAAACTTAGCTGCGAATTCCAAGATGTAGGGAGAAGGACAAGTACAGGCCGCGCAGGGCCCCGATTTTGGATCTGCAGTTTGAAAAGTTTGTCCCCGAACGCGAGGAGCCACCCAAGATGGTGAACAAAATTTGGCACGTCCGTTTCTCACGGATATCTGCGGTTCGTTTTTCGATCCTGTCAGGTTTCCTGGCTTCTCTCCTGCTGGTTGCGCCGCAATTGTCAGCTCAAATATCCGCGAACCCGAGTCTGGAGATCTTCACTGCGCCGGGCACAACGGTCGATTTTCACGGTTTACAGTTCCGTCCGGGACTTCTTTGGGGAGCTTCTCCGTTCTGCACTTTAGGAGCGCCGAATCTTGACTTCACATCCGTTCCTGCCGGGACCACGTGCCCCAACGTAGTCGCTCGTTCATGCAACATTGAAGTCCAGTTCCAGCCGACCGCCCCCGGCAGACGGCAAGGCATGGTGGTGCTCAACGACCCGAGCGGCAACGTACTGCTCGGCATTTCGCTGGACGGCGCCGGAAGCGGGGCGATGGCCGCTTTTGGGCCCGGCATGGCGTCAACTTTTGCGGGCGGCGGCTCTGGCGGTGATGGCGGTCCAGCGATGGGCGCGCTACTTGCCGGCCCCACAGGCATCACGGTGGACGGATTTGGCAATCACTACATAGCAGACCAGAAGGGCAACAAAATTCGTAAGGTGACACCCTCGGGAAACATTTCGACATTTGCAGGCACAGGCAGCGCGGGGATATTCAGGTGACGGCGGCGCGGCCACGAGTGCAACTCTAAGCGGCCCCATGTCTGTCCTCGCAGATGGCGCTGGATATGTCTACATCGCGGACACGGGGAATAATGTGGTTCGTGTGGTCGATACGAAAGGGATGATCTCGACGTATGCGGGACAGTACTATGCGCCCGGCACGACTCCTCCGCCGGTCTGCGGTGGGGCAACAAATTCCGTGGGTGATGGATGCCCCGGCAATCTGATGGTAATGAATATGCCGGTGGATCTGGTCTTCTGTCACGCCCAGAACCTGCACATCTCGGACAAGCTGAACAACCGAGTCCGGACGATCGTGAGAACCAGTTATGACACCATCACTCACGTGGGAAACGGCGTGGCCGGCTACAACGGCGACGGTGAACTCAATACCAGCGCGGAGCTGAATGGCCCGACAGGCATGGCCATGGATGCCGCCAATTACATCTACGTTGCGGACAGCGGCAACCACATTATTCGTAAAACGCTGTTGACCGGGACCATCCCTAACCCTATCTCGACTGTCGCCGGAACGCCTGGAAGCGCCGGCAATACCGGCGATGGCGGGCCAGCCATCAACGCCCAATTGAATAACCCCCATGGCGTTCAAGTGGACCCCGCCGGGGACATCTATATCTCTGACTCCGCCAGCCAGGTAATTCGAGAGCTAAATGTAGCCACTGGACAGATCTCAACCGCAGCGGGCACCGCGACACCCGGCTACAGCGGCGACGGCGGCCTGGCCACCAGTGCGCAGCTGAACGCTCCATCCGGCATTTTGTTGGATGAAATCGGCAATCTCTATATCGCCGATTCGCAGAACGCCGTGATTCGCAAGGTGGACGTCTCCGATGCGCCTTCGCTGACCTTTGCCCTATTACCCCGGCAGGAACCGTCAGCGCTTCGCAGGAAGTGTCGGTACAAGAATCTGGAGCGAGCTCGCCACTCACAATCGGACGGATGAGCGCGCGGCCTATCTGGTTCGTTCGGGAGAAGTTCCGCCATACTTATTCTTGCAACTTATCCGGTGTGACGCTGAATCCGGCGACAAGTTGCATCCTGGGTGTTGAATTTACTCCGGGGATTGCGGGCGGCTTGAGTGGCGGCGTTGTTCTGACCGACAACTCGAATCCCGACATCCCAGACAATTGCCCTGACTGGCACGGCGGGAGTGCAGACCGAGAGTTATATGCTTACGGTCAACACACCGATGGTGTCGATATCGCGCCGGAGGAGAAACGGCTCGGGCGACGCTCACGTTGAACTCAAGCAATTACGCGGTGACTTGTTTCTCTTCGCCGCCAGCGTCGCTTCGGCGGACGGCTCAGCCGCAAACGTCACCGCCAGT
>CAVOIX010000059.1:0-6200 GCA_963695945.1 uncultured Acidobacteriota bacterium
GCCGTTGCAGCGTGCCTGCAGCCCTTTCGAACGGTCAGCAATCGTGGCGTACAATCCATCGCCAATTTTTCGGACAGACGCATAGCCCTTGTCAGCGATCGGCTGCTTGGCGATGCGCGGGTCATCCATCACAGGAGCAGCGAATGCCGGCTCCGGCAGCGCGAATTTTGAGGCGGCATAAAATGCGCCCAGCGATGAGGCTCTGGCAAGGAAACTTCGCCGGGAAAAGGAATTCGCAAAATTATTCATGGAGATCTCCAATGATCTTTGCAAAGCATACTGGTTTCCCTGATTCCCGGCAATAAAGTTTAACTCGCGGCGTATGTGGCGCAGGCTTCAGCCTGTGGAATTTGCCCCTGGCAAAGCAGCACCCACAGCCTGTGAGAAAGCTATGCCACTGGAACCTCGCATCTTTTTGCGATCAGGATAATGTTGGGAATCGAGGGTAGACGGTGAGAACGAGAACACTGCACTAGCGCTTCAGAGGTTTTTTGATGCCGTCGTAGAGAAGGATCGAAAGCACAACCAAAATCCAGACGGGAAACAGGCCCATGCCGGGGATAGCCTCTGCTACGAGACCTGGCAAGAGCACCCATCGCTTGCCTAAGATCAGAAAGAGCGCGAATGCCGTCGCGGCGTCCAGAGCCCATTCAAATGGCGGGGCAAAGGTAACAAAGTGCGAGAGGAGATCGGAAACCGCAGCTACGCCCAGAGCCAATGCGATCTGCGTGCGGGAGTGGCGCTTGATGGGCTCAACCACAACCGTTGGGGTCAGCGTGATTTGCTTGCCGTTTTCAATCGAGGAGTCCATAAGCTCTCCCTCCCATTGGCTTGCATTTGATCGTGACATGTTCGTTCCCCCTTGGCAAGCCGGGTTCGGCTGGCGGCGTAGACATCAATGCCTGAGGGCGGACGCGATAGAAGTTGGGGACTTTTCAAGCATTCCCGGTGGCCTCAGCAAGGCGCTGGTCTCCGTTCCCAACCGATTTAAATTAAACAACTTAGCCCAGCTTTGGCGATTGGGCACTAGCCATTCAAACGTCCTGCCGCGGTGCTGGGCATCCTGCTATTATTTTTTTACCGCCCATTTTAGTCAGGAGAGCCCTATGAGGCACCAAGCACTGATCCGAAGTGTCGTAATCGTCTGCGCGCTCACACTAGTTGGATGCAAGAAAACAGAACTGCCGGCTGACTCTGCAGCGACTTCCCAGGGAGGGAACGTCCCCGCGACAAATAGTTCGGACGCGACCAACAATACCGAGCCAGCGCCCGGCGCTCCCGGAGCCGGGCCAAGATCAACTTCTGCTGAGGCAAGCGCCCTGTTCGCGCCCAAGCCGATCGTGGTGAAACCCGGCACGGAAATCGTGGTCACCGCCGATCAGGCGGTCAGCTCAAGAACGAACAATTCCGGGGATCGATTCGACGCCTCACTTGCCGAACCGGTGGTGGTTGGCGATCGTGTGGTAATTCCCAAGGGAGCGCGAGCGACAGGCACGGTTTTGGACGCGAAATCCGCGGGCAGGTTCAAGGGCAACGCCGAAATCACGGTGGCGCTCAGCTCAGTCACGGTGAAGGGTAAGGAATACCGGGTGAGGACCACCGAGGTGACGAAAGCAGGAAACGGGCGCGGAAAGCGCACGGCGGAAGGCGCGGGAGGCGGCGCAATCGTCGGTGGGCTGATTGGAGCAGTCGCGGGACACGGGAAAGGCGCGGCCATCGGCGCAGCGGCAGGTGCCGGTGCCGGTACGGCAGGCACGGCGATGACGGGCGAACGCGACATTACGATTAACTCCGAGTCCAAGTTGTCATTCAAATTGCAAAACGCTCTGGAAATCGAAAGGAAGTAGGCGGTAGCATTGCTGGCGATGCGCGGCGGAAAACCGAAAGGTTCCGCGCCGCGCATTTTTATTTGGTAGTGTGAGATCGTCCACTGTGACTTCGCGCGACAAGACGGAACCGAAGCTGTCCTCTCGCGCCCGATCGAAAAAGAGCGCGGGTTTGCTGCTCTTTCGCAGAGAGAGGGGCGTGACGGAAGTTTTTCTCGCCCATCCCGGCGGTCCTTTTTGGATGAAGAAGGACGACGGTGCATGGTCGATTCCAAAGGGCGAGTTCGCCGACGATGAGACTCCGCTCGACGCGGCCCGCCGCGAATTCAAAGAGGAAACCGGTTTTGCGCCCGCGGGTGAATTCCAGCCGCTGGATCCGGTCCGGCAGCCTGGCGGAAAGTTGGTTTACGCCTGGGCCGTGCGTGGAGATGTCGCCCCCGCGGCGATCCGCAGCAATACATTTTCGATCGAGCTGCCAAAAGGCTCCGGCAAAATGCGGGAGTTCCCGGAAATCGATCGAGCCGGCTGGTTTTCTCTGGAAGAGGCGCGACGGAAAATTTTGAAGGGCCAGGTTGCATTCCTCGACGAGCTTGAGGAAAAATTAGGACTGAATTCCTGAGGCAGGATTTTGGGATTCTCCGCGGCTTCTGGGCACTGTGCAGGAAGCCTGAATTCTCAGGGCACAAATGCAGCAAATTTTACTGCGTGCTATTCCTAGCAGCTGTGGTATACTCCGTTTGCGCTTAATACATCGGTTGTTTGGTGTGGTTCCTCTGGTTCGAGTACGATTTGAGATAACCCCGCCTCTGATTTCATCCGCTAAGTCTTCAGCGTAAATCAAACTAGGACTGGCCAGGCCAGTTGCGTTCCCCTCACGGGTGTAGGCTCCGCTGTTTAGCGGCTTCGATTGAAGCCAGGAGCTCACAAGAAAGATCCGTGTGTGTGCCGCGGCGGCTTCCGCCACCAGAAAAGACAAAGTAAGAACATGCAGAATTTTTCAGAATTACAGATTTCCAATTACATCAAGGAACGGCTGGCATTCGCCAAATTTGCGACGCTGACTCCGGTGCAGGCCGCGGCCATCCCGCAGGCGCTCGAAGGCAAGGACATTCTCGCGACCGCGCAAACAGGGACCGGCAAAACGCTGGCGTTCCTGATTCCGATTCATCGAGCGGCTCCTGGCATCGAAGGGCAAGGGCATCGAAGCGCTGGTGCTGGTTCCCACGCGCGAACTGGCCATGCAGGTAGTGGATCAATATAACGCATTGCGCGGGAAGCAGCTTTCCCCCGCCGCGCTGGTCGTCGGCGGACTGCCCGAGGCCAAGCAGCTTGCGGCGATTCGCGCAGGCGCGCGGCTGGTGGTGGCGACCCCGGGACGCCTGGAAGACTATCTCGGGCGCAACTTGTTCAATTTTCGCGCGCTGCAGGTGCTGGTCCTCGATGAGGCCGACCGCATGCTGGACATGGGATTTCTCCCGGCGATTCGCCGCATCGCCGCAGTGCTGCCGAAGGAGCGCCAGACATTGTGCTTCTCGGCAACGCTGGAGGCTTCGGTCGCGAATCTCGTGAAGGACTATATGAGGAGCCCGGTGCGTCTCGCGTTCGGGTCTACTCTCAAGCCCTCGGAGAACGTTCGTGTACAGGCTTTTGAAGTTTCGGGCGATCGCAAGCAGGAAGTTCTGCAGCATTTGCTCGGAAAAGAGAAGGGTCGATGTCTGATCTTCGCGCGCACCAAGCGGGGAACGGACAAGCTGGCCCGCAACCTGATTCGCGAAGGATTCGCCGCCGCCATAATTCACGGCGACCGGTCGCAATCGCAGCGAACCGCGGCTCTCACTGGCTTTCAGACAGGGGCGCTATCGCATCCTGGTTGCCACTGACGTTGCGGCACGCGGCATTCATGTGCAGGACATTGCGCATGTGATCAACTACGATCTGCCGGAAATTGCCGAAAACTTCATTCACCGCGTAGGCCGCACCGGACGAGCTGGAAAGACCGGAGTTGCCTCCACGCTTTACGGTCGCGAACAGCGATCGGAGCTGATGCAACTGGAACGCACGCTCGGTATCCGCATGGAAAGAGTTCAGGCCGACGGCGCGAACCTTCCTCCGAGGCGTGAACGAACCACCGCCGAGCTGGACCGCTTCCAATCCACGCCCGTGGCGGGTATGGTTCGCCTACCCGGAGAAATTTTTCCGGTTCAACTCGAGAACTAAGATCAACAACCGTTTGCCGGAGGACTGTTCGTAGTAACAGTCCTCCGGCAAGCAACCCGGCCTGACCCAAGTCCATCCTTAAGGTCAGTTGGAATACCTCTCCGCGTCCCCTACCATTTGCCCTGGCCTAGCAGCACCCTTTTTTACCAAATGCACCAGGTATTTGCAGCGCCTCCGGGGGGATCTTTACATCGGGGCATTTTTCCGATGCGCGGGTTCAGGAGGCTTGTCGATGGCGAACTCGAATTCGCAACGCTCGCATGCGGTCGTTGCCTTCCTAATTGTCCTTTGCTTCGTAGTGGCCGGATGCACGGGAGCGGTGAAATCATCGTCGTCCACATCCGGGTCCTCGTCAGGAAGCGGATCGGGATCGGGTAGCGGATCTGGGTCTGGATCCGGGAGCGGGTCCGGATCAGGAAGCGGGTCCGGATCGGGCTCCGGATCGGGTTCGGGGAGTGGATCCGGTTCTTCATCCCCTGTTAGCGTTACACCTGCCACAGTGATGGTTCGCGAAGCCACGCGGCAGCAATTTTCGGCGACCGTTACTGGCCTTGCCAATACCGCAGTTACCTGGGAAGTCAACGGAATTCCCGGTGGGAATAGCGTGCTGGGCACGATCGACTCGAACGGGCTGTACAGCACTCCGCAAATCATTCCGAGCCCGAATACGGTGACCATCGAAGCCGTCAGCCAGGTGCAGGCCTCGGCGCAAGGGACCAGCGCGGTCACCCTTGCAAATCCGATTCCCATCATCTTGACGATGAGCCCCACGACGGCAGGTCTGGGGTTGGTCAATATTCAGGTCAGCGGCGCCCACTTCGTTCCGGGTGCGGTGATCCTGTTCGGTGCGACCCCGCTCACGACGAATTTTATTTCCAGTGGAGTACTGGAAGGGGTAGCCGACGCGACGTCGGCGCCGGGCGCAGTTCCAGTCACCGTGCAGAACCCGAATCCCGGAGCGTCCACATCAACAACGTCCGAGCTGATGACGGTGGTCAGCGGGCAGGCGGCAACTCCCGCCGCGGCGGTGCGGTTTCTTGAGCAGTCCACTTTCGGCCCGACCCCTGATCTCGTCACGCAGGTCGAGCAGACCGGAATCACGCCATTCTTGAGTGGCCAGTTCAGCGCGATGCCCGCTGCGTATCCCGTTCCGTTTCCTACGGCATCGGATTTGACGCCCACGCAGGAGTTCTTCTTCACCAACGCTCTGACGGGATATGACCAACTCCGGCAGCGCGTGGCATTCGCTCTCAGCGAAATTGTAGTCACCTCGGGAAACACCATCCCGCCGCAGGCCATGGCGACGTACGTGAACATGCTGTCGCAAGACGCCTTCAGCAACTACCGGACGATCATGCAGGACGTTACCCTGAGCCCGTCGATGGGCGCGTATTTAAACATGGTGAACAATGACAAACCCAACGCCGCGGCCAACACTCATGCCAACGAAAACTACGCGCGCGAATTGATGCAGCTTTTCACCATAGGACTGTACGAACTCAATCCGGACGGAAGCCTGCAGCTCGATTCCAACAGCAATCCGATTCCTTCGTATGACCAGAATGCAGTGCAGGCCATGGCCCGCGCGTTTACCGGATGGACCTATCCAACCATTTCGGGCAGCTCGCCACAAATTCACAATCCAACCGACTGGATCGGACCGATGGTGGCCTTCGACAGCAATCATGACACGGATGCCAAGACGCTCCTGAGCGGCACGACGCTTCCCGCCGGCCAGACCGCGCTGCAGGATTTGAACGGCGCGCTTGATAATTTATTTAACCACCCGAACATCGGGCCCTTCATTTCCCGGCAACTGATTCAGCGCCTGGTGACCAGCAACCCGAGTCCCGCGTATGTCAGCCGCGTCGCCGGCGCTTTTGCCAGCGGCACATTTTCAACATTCGGTTCGGGACAGCGCGGAGACATGAAGGCCGTGATTGCCGCGATCCTGATGGATCCGGAAGCGCGCCGCGGCGACAACCCTGCTACCGCCGTCGCCACCGACGGCCATCTGCGCGAGCCGATGCTTTACCTTACCAATCTGCTGCGGGCGTTTGGCGCGAAGAGTGACGGGTTCGCGCCGTTGAATGTCGCTTTCAGTCTGAACGAGGCCCCGCTGAATTCGCCCACCGTCTTCAATTTTTTTCCTCCCAC
>CAVOIX010000060.1:0-80722 GCA_963695945.1 uncultured Acidobacteriota bacterium
TGTTAGATCTACTGCCCGATTACCATCACCGAAAATGTTCCGGGAATTACTGGAGGCCGGCCCCGCGGATTTTCCGGGCTGGGCGCCGGACGGGGGCCGAGTTGCGCGCCGGCAACATAAATCCTGCCAGTCTTCCGGTCGACGGCCATGGTGCGCGCTCCTGACTGCGTCGGCACCGTTTGAACGAGGTCATACTGGTCTGGAGTTTTCTGCTTGAAGATCCACAGCGCTCCATCCGCGCCGGTCGAAAAATAGGCCAAGCCAGTTTTCGGATCAAATTCCGCCGCGTCGACGCCGCCCCCGATTGGATGGCTGGCCACGACCTTGCCTGAATTGGCGTCCACCACAGCCATCATGCCGTCGCCGCGACACCCGATGATAATGCGCGAGTGCGCGCGATCCATATCCATGCTGCTGGGCGCCTGGCACGGCGCGGTGGGCCATGTTTCCAGAACTTTGAAGTCCTTCACATCCAGCTTCAGCATCGTGTTGCGATCCTGCATGTTCAGGAAAACATGGCCAGCTTCGTCCGAGGCCAGGTGTTCGGTTCTGCCGCCGAGGTTCTCAATCGTGCCAACGATAGCGCCGGACTTGGCATCAATGGCGGTGAGGCGCTTGCTTCCGCGGTCCGCGGTGTAAATGCGCTGCGCGGAGTGATCATAGATGATTCCGTTCGGATCGTCTCCCACCCGTACTTCGCCAATTTTTGCCAGGGTTTTGAGATCAAAAATCACCACCGAGCCCGGGTTCGTTACGCTGATGAAGCCGCGGCCCAATTCCGGGGCGACCGCCGCGCCATGCATGTCCGGACCGCCCGCGATTCTTCCGACGATGGCGCCGGTGTCGAGGTCCATCACTACAATCTCGGTGTCATGCGAAACGTACAGGCGGCGCGCGTCACTATCGGCGGCCACGTAATCCCATCCACCATTGCCGGGAATGGGAATTTTCTTGTGCAGATGGTAGGAGTCAGCGGCGGTGATGGTGAGTGCGAGCACAGTGAACAGGACAGCCGAAGAAATTGCAAATTTCAAAGACTTGGTGGCAGTTATCTTCATCCTGAAGCCCTCACTCATGGAATAACGTGGCGCAGGCTTCCGCCTGTGGCCTTTCGTGCTTGCAAGGACTAAAAACCCGCAGGCGGAAGCCTGCGCCACTCAAACCGTCTCACACCAAAAACGTCGATCAGTCTCATTCAAGATGGAATTGAATCAGCAGAATTTCAAAACAATAATTTAACCAATTGCTGCGAAGGATTTTAGTCCACAGCCGGAAGTTTGGAAACATCCCAGCCGCCGCCGAGGGCTTTTACCAAAAGCACGGTTGAAGTCAGGCGGCGCGTCAGGAGACTCACCGCAGTTCGCTGGTTAGAAAGCGCGGCACTCTGCGCCGTAATCACCGTCAGGTAGGTGTCAATGCCGCCCTTATAGCGGTTGGTCGCCTGATCGAGAGCTCGATTTGCGGCAGCCACCGCCGCGTCCTGCGTCTTGGCTTCTTCCTCCAACACGCGAAGATCGGAAAGAGAGTCCTCCACCTGCTGAAACGAGATCAGCACCGTCTGCTGATAATTCGCGATCATCTCGTCATAGCTAGCGATCGCTTGATCGGAAACCGCGCGCCTTCGCCCGGCATCGAACACCGTTTCCGCCGCGGCCCCGCCAATGGACCACAGCGCGCTGGGACCCGTCAGCCAACCGGGAAATTGCCCGCTTTCAAAGCCGCCCACGAGGCCCAACGTAATGGTGGGGAAGAAAGCGGCGCGCGCAATTCCAACTTGTTCGTTGGCCACGGCGATTCTTCGTTCGGCCTCGGCAATATCGGGGCGTCGTTCCAGCAAATCAGACGGAAGCCCGGGAGGAGGAACGGGCGGAATTACGGGCAGCGGAGCGGGATCCAGTTGGAAGGAAGAGGCCGACTGCCCGATGAGCACCGCGACAGCATGTTCAAACTGGTCGCGCGCCGAAGTGATATCGATATCCTGCGCGCGCGTTTGTTCGAGTTCCGTTTCGGCCAGGTCCACGTCTTCCCGGGAAGCGACGCCGCCCTGGAAACGGCTCTCGGTGAGCTGCACCGCTTTGTCGAAAGCCTGGACATTCGAATCAAACAGCTGCTTCTGCGCATCCAGTCCGCGGAGAGTCATGTAATCGAAGGCCAATTCCGCGTGCAGGCTGAGGCGAATTGTTTCCAGATCCGCGGCGGAGGCCTGGGCGATTTCCCTGCTGGATGCCACGGATTTACGTATGGCGCCCCACGCGTCCACCTCGTAGGAGACGTCGCCAGCAAGCAGAAAATCCCCATAGTTGGCGGGCGAAGTCGCCCCGTGCAGCGCTTTCGTTGTGGATTGGCGATTTTGGCTCGGCGATACGCTGGCGGTGACCAGCGGATAATAAGCCGAGCGGGTTTCCCGCAGCGCCGCGCGCGCCTCCTGAAAGCGGTCCGCGGCCACCCGCAAAGTTTGGTTGGAGACATTTACTTTTTCTTCCAGCGCATTCAACTGCGGGTCCTGGAAAATCTCCCACCAATTTCCTTTTTGGGCCTGGTCCCCGGGCTGCGCCGGTTTCCAGTTGGCATTCTCCTTGTATGCGGGCGGAGTGGGCGTCACCGGCCGGACATATTTCGGACCTACCGAGCAACCCACCAGGAAAACAAAGCCAGAACACAGAATCGGAAAGAATCGGCGGAGCCAGACAATTCCATTCGCGAATGGTTGGGTCATTCTGGTCATCCGGGCCATTAATTCTTCCTCTGGGCGGGAGCCGCCGCTTCGGCGACGCGAACCGTTTCGCCTTCGGTGAGGGTATCGGCCGGGTTCAGGACAACCGATTCATCACCTTTGAGTCCGGCCACGATTTCGATCTCCGTTCCAAAATCCCTGCCGGGTGTAACCGGAATCAGGGAAATCGTTTTTCCATTTTTCACGACTGCCACTTGCAAGCCCGCGGATTTGAAAATCGTGGCGTTCACCGGAAGCGTGAAGGTATTCACCGGAGAGGGTAGTTTGAGGTGAACCTCCACGTAGCCTCCCGGTTTGAGCAGATGCGAAGCATTCTCCACGTCGACTTCCGTCAGCAGGGTCCGCGTTGTGTTGTCAATTGCTCCCGAACTTCGCACAACGGTCCCCTGGAATCGGCGGCCGGGAAATTCCGTCAGGACGAGATCGGCGTGCAATCCCGGCCTGATCTGGGGAGAGTCAAGTTGCGGCACATTGATGTAGACGCGCAAGGGGTTCACCGCTGCAATGTGAAACAGCTCGCGCGCGGTGCCACCGCTGCTTCCGGAATCGATCAGCTGCCCGACGTCCGTGTTGCGTGCCGTAATCACCCCGTCGAAAGGAGCATAGACCTTCTCGAATGCCTGCATGTCCTGCAGGCGTTTCACGTTGGCCTGGGCGGATTCGACCGTGGTTTTGCGCGCATCGTAATTACCGTTGGCATTGTCCACGTCCTGCTGCGCGACAGAATCCGTCTTCAGCAAATCCTTGTAACGAGTAGAGGTGAGCTGTGCCAGGCTCAGGTTGGACTGTGCCGTCGCCAGATCCGCTCGCGCCTGCTGCAGCTGCTGATCCACTTCCGGCGAGTCAATTTCCGCCAGGACCTGTCCCGTTTTTACGTTGGCTCCAATATCGGCATACCACTTCTTCAAGTAGCCGCTGGTCCGGGCAAAAATCGGCGCGTCCGTATAAGGCTGCATATCGCCGGGGATGACAATCTCCTGTTGCGGCGCGGATGGCTTGGGGTGAATGACCGATACGGTAGGAACCGCCAGATCGCGGGTCTCCTGCGAAAGCTGCGCATCGGCCTTACGGCGGCTGGAGATTCCCCAGATCACAACCAACGCGACGACTATCACGATCAGCAGCAGCGTGATCGTACGGCTAATCCTGCCGCCGGTCGAAGGCGGCGGTGGGCCAGCGTCTCTTAGTCTTTCACCGGTCGGCGCATCTGCGTGGCCGCGCTGATTGGAAACAACCTCCATCTGATCCTCCAAGAAATTGGCCGCGATTATTCGCCCGGAATCTCGATCACTGCGGAATCGCCCGGGTTCTTACGGAATCCGTGAATCAGGCTGTATACCGCCGGCACGAAAAGCAGCGTGGCAACCGTGGCGAACAACAGCCCGCCGATTACGGCGCGCCCGAGGGGCGCGTTCTGCTCGCCGCCTTCGCCCAGGCCCACCGCCATCGGCAGCATGCCGATGATCATGGCCATGGCCGTCATGATCACAGGGCGAAAGCGAGTGAAGCCGGCTTCTTCCGCAGCCTGCAGAGGATCGAGCCCTTCCTGGACTCGCTCCTTGGAAAAACTCACCACCAGGATGCTGTTCGCGGTGGCTACGCCCATGCACATGATTGAGCCGGTCAGCGCCGGCACGCTGATCGTCGTGTGAGTCACGAACAGCATCCACACAATTCCAGCCAGGGCCGCCGGCAACGCGGAAATGATGATAAACGGATCGAGCCAGGACTGGAAGTTCACGACGATCAGCAGATACACCAGAAGAATTGCAAATGCCAGACCGGCAATCAATCCGATGAACGAACTCCGCATGGTCTCAATCTGTCCTCGAATGAAGATCTGGGAGCCTCGCGGCAGCCGGCTCCGGTTTTTATTCACGATGGTTTCAATTTCTTTGGCGATTCCACCGAAATCGCGTCCCTGCGTCGGCGCCAAAAATGTCGATCATGTCCTGCGCGTCGTAATGGGACACCGTGGCCATTCCCACGCCCCGGGAAACGGTACCGAGATTGGCCAAATTGCTGCCACGGCGGGCGGTTGGCGCCAGCGGCTCCGGTCACCGGAATATTCTCAAGATCTTGCAAGGACTGAATCTCGTATTGTGGCGCGACGGTCGCGACGGTGTAGCTGACGCCCGACTTGGAATCGAGCCAGAAGGACGGCGAAGTCTGGAAGCTGCCGCTCAGCGAGACCAGCAGGTTGCCGGCGACATCCTTCTGGGTGAAGCCCGCCTGCATGGTCTTGGTGCGATCCACGTCGATGTGCAGCTTAGGCTGGTTGAAAGGCTGCTGTATTCGCAGGTCGGCGATGCCATCGATCAAATTCAACTGCGACATCAGGTTATTGGCGAATTGGTGGTTCCCTTCAATGTCGCGCCCCATGATCTGAATATCGATGGGCGCGGGCAGGCCGAAATTCAGAATCTGGCTGACGATGTCCGCGGGTGGAAAGTAGAACATCACACCCGGAAATTCCCGGGTCAGTTTCTGGCGCAAATCGTGCATGTACTGTTCGGTGGGATGGTGCTTCGGGTTCAGCGAGATCATGATGTCGGCGTCTTCCGGACCGATCGGAGCCGACGTGCTGTACACATAATTGTAGCGCGCTGTAAGGCAGTCCGATATTATCGATCACGCCTTCAATTTCATTGGCCGGAATCAGTTCGTGGATGGAGCGCTCGACGTCGCCGCACAGCGCCGCGGTTTCCTCAATGCGGGTAGCGGTTGGCGCCCGTACGTGCAGCTTGATCTGTCCGGCGTCAACGGATGGAAAAAAATCCTCACCCAACCAGGGATACAGAGCGAACGAGCCGACGCACAACGCAAGGAACACGACCGGAAAGAGCACCGTATGCGCCAGACAAGTTCGCAGGACTCCACGATAAAAATTCCTCAGCTTTTCGAATTGCAATTCGAAATGCCCCTGCAGGCGGACCAATGGATTGGAACTACGGAGCGATTTCTCGGCCGATTCCTCTTCGTGGGCCTTCAGCAGATAGCGCGCCATGGTCGGCACGAGGGTGCGCGAAAGCAGGTACGACGCCAGCATGGCAAAGACCACGGCCTCGGCCAGCGGCACGAACAGATATTTCGCCACTCCCGTCAGGAAAAACATGGGCACGAACACGATGCAGATCGAGAGCGTGGAGACGAATGCCGGAACGGCGATCTGTTGCGCGCCGTCCAGAATGGCCTGAATGATTTCCTTGCCCTCGGCCAGATTTCGATTGATGTTTTCAATTTCGACCGTGGCGTCGTCCACCAAGATGCCCACGGCCAATGCCAGGCCTCCAAGCGTCATGATGTTGATGGTTTGTCCGATGGCGCTCAAAACGATGATCGACGTCAGAATCGAGAGGGGAATCGACACGGCGATAATCAGCGTGCTGCGCCAGCTCCCCAGAAAGATCAGGATCATCAGCCCCGTCAGGCACGCGGCAATCACCGCTTCCCGCACCACTCCATTGATCGAAGCGCGCACGAACAGGGACTGGTCAGCGATCGGACGCACATCGAAAGTCCGACGGCATCCCTGCGAGGACAACGGGCAGGCGCTGCTTGAGATTGTTAATAATGTCCAGCGTCGAGGTGCTTCCGAGCTTCAGGACGGTCATGAGCGCGGCCCTTTGCCCGTCCACCAGGACAATGTTGGTCTGCGGGGGATTGCCATCGCGGACGTGGGCGACATCCCGAATGTAGATCGTGTTCATACCTACGTTCTTGATCGGCAGATCGTTCATTTCTTCCACCGTTTTCGGGCTGCCGTTCATGTCCACATCGTCTTCAAAGGAACCGATTTTCACGGTGCCGGCAGGCAGAATCAGGTTTTGCGCGCCGATAGCATTGACCACGTCTGTCGGTGAAAGCCCTTTGGCCTGCAATTCGGGGATGTTCAAGTCCACTTGGATCTGGCGCTGTTTGCCGCCGTAGGGGTTCGGGAAGACGGCGCCCTGGACGGTGGCCAGCTGGGTGCGCAGGAAATTGGACGCCAGGTCATTTATCTGCTGCTCGGACAGGTTTTTCCCGGAAAGTGCCAGTTGAATAATCGGGACCGAGGAAGCATTGTACACCAGGAGAAAGGGGGGCGTCGTTCCCGGGGGATCCTGCCGGAGGGCGGACTGCGCAATGGCCGTGACTTGGGACATGGCCATTTCGATTCGCACGTTGGGATAGAAAAAAATCTTAATGACTCCGAGCCCGTTCAAGGATTGCGATTCGATGTGCTCGACGTCGTTGACGGTCGCGGTCAACCCGCGCTCAAAGTTGACCACCAGCCGTTGGGACACATCGACGGCCGAAAGTCCCGGATATCCATAGACCACGCTGAGAATCGGGATGTCAATATTGGGGAAAATGTCGATGGGCGTGGTGTAAACGGCCAGAACCCCGAGGATCAGAATCAGCAACGACATCACCACAAAGGTGTAGGGTCTTCGCAGCGCTAATCGGACAATCCACATACAGGACTTCTGCCTCCCAGGGCACGCCCGCGCCGGTTTTTACCGACACGAAGCCGAAATTCGTCGACTCGCGAAGCCAGCGATACCATCTCAGTCCATTTTCGCGCGCATGTAAATGCGGTCTTCGCTGGCGATTCTGAAGTTTAGTGACTGCCTGCGTTCCGTCCCCGGCTCGCGCCGCTCGTTGGACTGGCGGGGCGCTCTTACAGCACTATCTTCAGATGCCAAAGCGCAAAATCCCGTTACAACTCATTTCATTCCATTAACCCATCCGGCAAACCTCAATCCGTCTGGGAGCAGCCGGAAAAAATCGAATCGAAGTAAAGCCCCAGGACATGCCGCACATCGCCATCCGACAAAGTTTTCGGATCCAGCAGATGCTCAAGAAGCAGTCCCTGCGCAACCGCTCCGAGACATGCGGAAGCCGCCGGATAGGCGATTGGGATGCTCTTGCCCAGGGCGTTCATGACTTCGGAAAAAAGTTCGCCAAACGAGGCTCGAATGCGGCGGTGCCTGCTGCGCAAACGCGCGTGGGCCTCCGGATGGCGCAGAGCGAACAGTTTGAATTCCATGGAAATCAAAACCAGGCGCCGGTCCGTGGCAAGTTCCGCATAGTGCGTTCGAAGTGCCGCCAGTTTTTCGGCGGGATCGGAATGGCGGCGCATCGCGTGGGTGAGGGACTCGATTCGTTCACGTACCCATTCTTCGAACAGGGCAAAAAAGATGTCTTCCTTGCTTTCGAAATTGGCATAGAAAGCGCCCCGGGTGTAGCCGGCCCCGGCCGCGATATCCTCCAGGCGGGCCGCTTCGAAGCCCTGCTGTGCGAAAATGCGTTTGGCGGCGTCCAGTAGTTTGCGGCGCGTGGCGCGGGTGCGGTCCGTCTGGCGCGTGCCGTTGCTTCGCGCTGCGGGGGATCGCCCCCGGGATCTTTTGCCGCGTGAGGGAATTGACAGATCCCTCATCAGGCGCCGCATATCTCCCCGGCAACTTCCCGGGCCCTTCGCTTGACAGGATACATACGTGTATGTATCTTACTGGGATGTTCGCGGCCACGCAAGCCTTAATTGTAGATTCGGAGAACTGGCCGGGTCTCTCCCTGTGGAGGGTGGTCCGGGGCGCACGGGGCGCGGCTGAAAAATCCCGAAGAAATGAGCGCTTCTTATGAGAACTTCGCGGTCTCGTTTCCTCCTTCTGACTCTCGGCATCCCGGCGCTGGTGGTCTTGGCAACCGCGGTTGCCGGTTGGGCTCAGACCGGCGCCTACCAGGGCAGTGCGAGCGCTGGCCCCGCGACCGGGCAGACCATCTCGCTTTCTCTGGACGAAGCGCTGAAGATGGGCTTGCACTACAACCTGGGAGGCATTACCGCGGAACAGTCCTCACAGCGCGCCAAAGGGCAGGATATCGTCGCGCGCGCGGTGCTGTTTCCCAACTTCTCCGGCGGCCTTCGTGAGAATGCGCAACAGACCGACCTGCAATCTTTTGGATTCAATTTCAAATTTCCAGCGAGTACGGGAATCGCTTTTCCGACGGTCGTGGGACCGTTCAACTATTTCGATTTGCGGGCCTACCTGTCACAGCGCATTGCCGATGTGAACGCCATTCGCAACTACCAGTCTGCCCGCGAGGGCCAGCGCGCGGCCGAGCTTTCCGCGACCGACTCGCGGGAAATTGTGGTGTACGTGGTGACGCAGGCGTACTTGCAGGTGATCGCGCAGGCCGCGCGGGTCGATTCAGCGAAGGTGCAGGTGGATAGCGCGCAGGCTATTTTTCAGCAGGCATCGGATCGTTTCACTGCGGGACTCAGCGCCAAAATTGACATGACCCGCAGCCAGGTGGAGCTGCAGACGCAGCAGCAGCGGCTAACCTCGGAACAAGCGGAGTACGACAAAGAGAAAATCGGCCTCGCGCGGATTGTGGGATTGTCTCCGGGACAGCCATACACGCTCGCCGACAAGATGCCTTACGCTCCGCTCGACAGCATCACGTTTGAGCAGGCCCTGGCGCTGGCTGCACAGAATCGCTCTGATCTGAAAGCGGCGGAAGCGCAAGTGAAATCGGCGGAATATGCCCGCAAGGCGGCGGTAGCCGAGCACTATCCCACGCTCGGTGCCACCGCCGACTACGGCGTGATCGGCATCAATCCGGGCAACTCCCATGGAACTTTTGACGTCAGCGCCCAGTTGCTGTTTCCCATTTGGGCCGGCGGCCACACCCACGGCGACATCATCGAGGCGGATGCCACGCTGAAGCAGCGGCGCGCGGAGTATGAGAACACGCGCTCGCGCGTCGAGGCCGATGTACGCACCGCTTACCTCGATCTCAACGCCGCCGCCGAGATGGTGCGTGTGGCGCAGAGCCGGCGCGAATTGGCGCGCGACCAACTGACGCAATCCACCGACCGGTTTTCCTCGGGCGTTGCGGATACGGTTGAAGTGACGCAGGCCCAGGAAGTGGTGGCCAGCGCGGAGTCTGAGTACATCGCGGATTTGAACGCCCACAACCTGGCCAAGGCTAGCGTGGCCCGCGCTATCGGACAGGCCGAAAAAATCATGCGCGACCTTTTGAGGAGCCAATAATCATGGCGGTAGATCAATTGCAGCAAACCAGCGAGTCCCGTTCCGCCGTTCCTGCCGGGAAACCAAATGATCCGAACGACACCGGCAGCACTGCGGACGGACGACGCAGGACGCTTCTGTTCGCGGCCATTATCGGCGTCGTGATTCTTCTGGGAGCGGTCGGGTTCTGGCTGTATTCGCGCACGTATGAATCCACGGATGACGCGCAGGTGGATGGGCACCTCAATGGAATTACGTCGCGCATCGACGGCGACGTCCTCGCGGTTCACGTGGAAGAGAATCAGTCCGTAAAAGCCGGCGACGTGCTCGTGGAATTCGATCCGCGCGACTACCAGATCGCCGTAGAGCAGGCCCAGGCGCAGTTGCTGAAGGCCCAGGCCGGCGAGCGCGCGGAAAATCCCAATCTTCCGATTATCCGGAGCACTTCGGAAACCAGCGTGGCAAACACTAAATCCGAGGTGGCCAACGCCGAAGCGGCGGAAGCCGCGGCCGAGCGGGACCAACTGGCCGCGCAGTCGCGCGTGCTGGAAGCCGAAGCGAATAACGCCAAAGCGCAAGCGGATGTGGCGCGCTACAAGTCCCTGGTGGACAAGAATGAGGTGTCGCGTTCCGATTACGACCAGGTCACAGCAACGGCCAAGTCCCTTGCTGCTTCCGTTGACTCCGCGCGCGCATCCGCGGACGCCGCGCAAAAAGTGGTCGAACAGCGCCGCGCGCAACTGGATGAAGCGCACAGTATGATGGCGTCAGCCCAGGTGAATGCCCCGAATCAAGTCGCCATTTCCAGGGCCAACTTGCAATCCAAGCAAGCCGACGTGCAGGCGATGCGAGCCCAACTGGATCGCGCGCAACTCGATCTCAGCTACTGCAAGATCGTCGCGCCCGTGGCGGGAGTGGTCAGCAAGCGGACCGTGGAAGTGGGCGAGCACATCAGCAAGGGCCAGCGCTTGATCACGCTCGCCGATCTGGGCGATTTGTGGGTTACCGCCAATTTCAAGGAGAGCCAGTTGCGCCAGATGCACCCGGGACAATCGGTCACGATTTCGGTGGATGCCTTCGACCAGGATTTCGATGGCACGGTGGAGAGTATGCCCGCTTCGACCGGATCGATTACCAGCTTGCTCCCTCCGGAGAATGCGTCAGGGAACTACGTGAAAGTGGTGCAGCGTTTGCCCGTGCGGATTCGTTTCAAGCCGGCACAGCAAGGCCTGGAACGGTTGCGGCCCGGGATGTCTGTCGTTCCAAAAGTGTGGCTGAAGTAGCGAAGTAATTTTCAATTCTGTCATCCCGAGCGAAGCGAGGAATCCCTCTTCAATCGAAACGAGAGAGAGATTCCCCGGCCCAAAACGCCTCAGAATGCCAGTTTTTTGGCACGGACGTGGACGTGAATTCCGCGCCGCAGGACGTGCCGGTAATGCTCTAGAAAGCCGGCATCAGAAAGAATCTCGTGACCGAAACTTTAGACGCCGCCTGGAAACCGAAATATAACCCGTGGCTCATCGCCCTGACGGTCACCATCGCCACGTTCATGGAGGTGCTGGACACCTCCATCGCCAACGTGTCCCTTGCCGCATATCGCGGGGAATCTTTCGGCCAGCCAGGAAGAATCCGCGTGGGTGCTGACCAGCTATCTGGTTTCCAATGCCATCATCTTGCCGATCAGCGCGTGGCTTTCCACCATCATAGGCCGCAAACGTTTCTACATGTCTTGCGTGGCGCTGTTTACGATCAGCAGCTTTCTTTGCGGACTCGCCCCCAGTCTGGGAATGTTGATTTTCTTTCGCGTTCTGCAGGGGGTTGGCGGCGGAGGACTGCAACCTAGCGAACAGGCCATCCTTGCGGACACGTTTCCCGCATCCAAGCGCGGCATGGCCTTCGCCGTGTACGGCATGGCGGTGGTGCTGGCGCCAGCAATTGGTCCGACACTCGGTGGTTACATCACGGACAACTTCAGCTGGCGCTGGATTTTCTACGTAAACGTTCCCATCGGCCTGATTTCGCTGTTCCTCACAAATCGTCTGGTGGAAGATCCGCCGTTCTTGAAACGCGAGCAGGAGCGACGCAGAGGCATCCGCGCCGATTACGTTGGACTTGGACTTCTGACGCTGGCCATCGCCAGCCTGCAAATCGCGCTCGATAAGGGCCAGGAGTCCGACTGGTTCTCTTCGCGCTGGATTACTTCGCTGATGGTGCTCGCGGCTTACGCGTTCGTGGTCTGGGTTGTCTGGGAATGGAACCATCCGAATCCGGTGGTGGACATTCGCATGTTCAAGATGCGTAACTTCGCCACGGCCATGTTTTTCAGTTTCACGGTGGGGATTGTTTTGTACGGCACGACGTTCATGATTCCGCAATTTCTGCAGGTACAGCTGGGCTATCCCGCGGTAGTGGCGGGGGAATCGCTGGCCGGCGGCGGCTTCATTATGATCATGGTGTTGCCATTCGTCGGACAAATGGTGTCACGCATTGATCCTCGTAAAATGATGGCCTTCGGATTTCTATCCATTTCCGCGGCGATGTATTACATGTCGACTTTGGTGAGCCTTACCATGGATTTCCGCGCCGCATTTTTGATGCGTACTTTACAGATGTTCGGTCTGGCGTTCATCTTTGTCCCGCAGAACGTTTTGGCCTACGTGGGGGTGGCGCGCGAGAAAAATAACCAGATTTCCTCGATGAACAGTTTCATGCGCAACGTGGGCGGCAGCATCGGAATCGCCCTCATCTCCACTTCCATTGCGCGAGTCGCGCAGAGGCGGCGATCTTACATGGTCGCTCACGCGACGCCGGGGACGCCGCAGTACGACAGTTTTATTAATGGACTGTCCCAGACGTTCCAGAAGCATGGAACGGGCAGCGTGGATGCTACACATCAGGCTTACGGCCTTGTATCGTTCATGATCGACCGGCAGGCGACGACCATTGCCTACGTCGAAGTAATTTCCATTCTGGCCGTCATCATCCTTTGCCTCGTTCCGTTTCTTCTGATCATGAAGAGAAATCGGACTGTGACGAGTGAGCAGACCGCGGTTCATTAATGAGTTGAGCAAGCTTCAGCCTGCGGGTTATGTCCTTGCAAGGTTTAAAGTCCACGGGCTGAAGCCTGTGCCGCAGGATCTCGGCTATACTGTCGCGGCGAACGAAGAAACGAAAAGTTCCGCAAAAAGACGGGAGCATGGTTGTATCCCTTCATTCATATTGGCCCCATAACGCTCGGTTCGTACGGCTTGATGGTGGCGACCGGTCTGATCTGCGCGTTTTTTATACTGCGAGCTGATTTTGCGCGTCGCGGCGTTTCAGTCGATGCCGAGGCCATCATCGGGATCACCGGCCTTGCCGGGCTTGTTGGATCGCGACTTTATCACCTGCTGGAATCGCCCGCGGAATTCTTCGCCGATCCGTGGCCGCAGCTTTTCAGCACCATGGGTTTTGCATTCGTGGGCGCCATCATTGGAGGATTTCTCGCCCTCATCCTGCTGGCGAAGCGCTTCCGGATTTCGCCGCTTTTGATGCTCGATGCCGCATCTCCGGCTGCGGCCATTGGTTACGGAATCGGACGCATCGGCTGCCTGATTTCCGGCGACGGCGATTACGGCCGGCCAACCAACCTGCCGTGGGGCATGGCGTTTCCGAACGGCATCGTTCCGACCACTGAGACCTGCGTGCAGTGGGGAGCCCCGGCGGATTGCCGCGTGCATCCCACGCCGATTTACGAATTTCTTATTGCGATTTTGATTTTCTGGATTTTGTGGAAGGTTGGGGAGCGGGCCATAAAAACTCGCGCCTCGAACGGAATTGTCTTCGCGGCGTATCTCGTACTCACCGGCGTCGCGCGATTTCTTATCGAAATAATTCGTATCAATCCACGTTCCTTCTTTGGGATGACCAATGCGCAGGCGGCTAGCGCGCTTTCGATTCTCGCCGGTATCGCGCTTTTTCTTTATTGTCGCAAGGCAGCCCCGCAAAAGATCCGCGCTTGACGGCGTAGACCCGCTCGCTTACCGTCCATGCCAGAGTTCAGTAGCACAGACTTCAGTCTGTGGGGATTAGTTCGTGCAAGTCCGAAACCCTACCGCCGACAGCCTGCGGTCTGCGTTACTCAAATCGGAGCAGCGATGCAGCGACCACTCGGAGTGACGATCCTCACCGCGGCCATGATTCTTGCCGGACTGGCATCGGCCGCAGCCGGAGTCTTCTTCTTTTTCGTGGGATCGACAGGAGCTACCGCGACCGCTCCGGAAAGCGGCGCGATGGCTACATTACTGGCCGCGCTTGGCGCCGCCGGGGGGATTCTCGCTCTGCTCTTTGGAGGGCTGCACATCGTTCTGGCGATCGGCATTTTCCAGTTGCGTAACCTGGCGCGAATCCTGGCAATGTTTTTGTTTGGGCTGATTGCCGCTGGAGCATGCCTTGGATTGATCGCAACGTTGTTGAGTTTCAGCCACGTTGCGGTGATCTGGAATGCTTCCATCCTGGCTGCGGATGTGCTGGCGCTTTCCTACTTAATGCTCCGGGAGACCAAGGAAGCTTTTTCGCGGGCTGCTCGCGGCTCCTGATTGCCGCCGCTACCATGACTGCGCGCTGGCGTCCTTGGGTTTGCTGGTTTCCGGCGCGGCCATGCCGGAGGCGTCCACCAACTCGACCGGTCCGTATTTTTCGAGCACCGATTTAATTTTGCCTGCATCTCCGACGGCGACTACCTGCATCGTCGCCGGGTTGATATATTTCTGCGCGATGCGCTGCACGTCGTCGGCGGTGATCGCCGCGATCTGCGCGGGATATTTGTCCCAATAGTCGGCTGGAAAATTGTAGGCCTTGCGAGTGATCGCGTAGCCGATCACTTGCTGCGGTGATTCCAGTGAAAGCGCAAACCGCGCGACCACCGAACGGCGCGCCGCGTCGAGTTCCGTGTCCAGAACTTTCTCATTACGAATGCGATTGAATTCACGCATGAATTCCGTCATCGCTCCATCGGTCACTTCGGTGCGCACATCGCCGCCCGCGGTCCACGGGCCGGCATACTTCCGGGCGATCACGTTGCTGTACACACCGTACGTGTAGCCCTTTTCCTCGCGTAGATTCAGAAACAGGCGGCTCGCCGATCCCGCTCCCAGAACTTCATTCATCACCATCAGCGCGGGATAATCCGGATTCGAACGCTCAATCGCCAGATTGCCCATCAAGAGCGTGGTCTGCACCGAGGATGGCCGGTCGATCAGAAATATCTTTTCCTTGCTGGCGGGGCCCGGGCCGGCGGGAAGCTTTGCGGACAATTTTGATTTCTGCCATTCGGAGAGCCACTGGCGCAGCTTGGGAATCAGCGTGTCCGCATGCACATCGCCCGAAATGGCCAGGATCGTATTCTGCGGCGCGTAATGCTCGCTGTGCCAGGCAGTGAGCATCGCAGGGGTCAGGGAATCGAGAGATTCCGGCGTCGCGGAAACGACCGCAGCGGGGAATGCGCCGTACAGTGTGCGGCTCATCGTCTGATTCGCCAAAAAACCTGGCTGCGAACGCTGCTGGAGCAACGCCGATTTTGCGCGGGTCTGGTATTGCGCCAGTTCATCCGCGGGGAAACTCGGATGAAGCAGCACATCCGCCGTAAGCGCAAACCATTTCTCGAATGTGTCTGACAATCCTGACGCGAACACTACGGCTGAGCCGGAACCAAAGCCGGCCGATGCGGAAAGCGACGCTCCCAGCGAATCGATTTGTTCGGCAATTTGCCGGCTCGTTCGCGTTTTTGTTCCTTCGGTCAACAGCCGGGCGGCCGCTCCCGCCAGGCCGGGCTGCCCGGCAGGTTCAAACATCGGTCCCGCGCCATTGACGTCAAATTGCACGGTGACCAGCGGCGCGCGGTGATCTTCAAGAATCATCAGGTTGATGCCGTTCGGGAGAACGGTTTCTATCGGACGCGGCAGCTTCACCTTTAGAATATCTTTTGAAACGGGCGCGCGATTCAGCCGCTCAACCTTGCTGGTGGGGATCGATTTATCCTGCGCGGATTCGCCCTGGCTCCAGCCAGTGGTGGACAACGCAGCCGCCAGGAGCACCGTCGCCGACGTTCGAATGAAAAATCTGAGATTCCCGCTGCGCTTCATCGAGTTCCTCTTCGTCTTCGCGATACTACCGATTTCATTCAGGTTTTACGTAGCATAGGCTTCAGCCTGTGGGATTTGGTCCGGCAAGCACAAAATCCCACAGACTGAAGTCTGGGCTACTAAATGCTATTTCGCCGGCGCGGCCTCCGCCTTTGGAGTGGTCAGCACGACGGTTCGCTCGGCGGCGCCAAGGTATTGCTGAGCTACGCGTTGAATATCAGAAGGAGTAATCTCACCGTATTTTGCCAGGATTGTGTTGATCAGATTCGGATCGTGAAAGTACACGGCGTATTGCCCCAGTGTGCGTGCGCGGCTCATGGTGCTGGTCATGGATTCCGCCTGCTGCAGGCGGTCCTGGATCAGGACTTTTTGCATTTCCGCAGCGGTGACGCCACCCTTTTTCACGCGCTCGAATTCCTCGTAGATGAGCTTCTCGACTTCGCCCTCGTCCTGGCCCGGCTTGAGCAATGCGAACGCCTGAAACAGCGCCGGCCCGCGCCGGAAGTCAACGCCACCGGCCACCTGCAATGCCGCCGATTTTTCCTTCACCAATTTCTGATAGAGCCGCGAGGACGGGCCGGCAAACAAAATATCGCCAAGCATATCCAGCGCGTAAAAATCCGCGGTGTTTGCGGGGACTGTTTTATAAACAATATCGAGCCTCGGCAAACGCGCGAAAGAATCTTCGACTACCGTCCGGCGCTCCGCGGTTTGCGCCGGTTCCGCCATATCCACGCCCTTTGGAGCGGGCTGTTCGGGAATGTCGGCAAAATATTTTTTGATTTTGTCCAGGGCTTCCGCGGGTTTGAAATCGCCGACCAGCGTCAGCACCGCGTTGTTGGGCGCGTAGAAGGTCTTGAAAAACTGCGCCACATCTTCAAGGCTGGCGGCGTTCAGGTCGGCCATCGAGCCCATGGTCGAATGCTTGTAGGCAAAATTGTCGTAGGCCAGATCCTGCATGATTTCATTGGTTTTTCCGTATGGTTGGTTGTCCATGCGCAGGCGCCGCTCTTCCTGAACGGTGTTGCGCTGGTTGTCCAGATTGGCCTGGGTGATACGCAGAGCTCGCATGCGGTCGGATTCGAGGAACAACGCCATATCCAGCTGGTTGGCGGGCACGCGCTCGTAATAATTTGTCGCATCGGAGGTTGTGGTGCCATTCACGTCTCCGCCGTTTACGCGGACCAGGATCAGGTGTTCGCCTTTGCCGACATTTTCGGAACCTTGGAACATCATATGTTCGAAGAGATGCGCGAAGCCGGTATGGCCGGGCAGTTCATTGCGCGATCCAACGTCGTAGGTCACGCAGAGTGAAACTGTGGGCGCCGCGTGATCTTCCGACAGCACCACGCGCAAACCGTTCTTCAGCGTGTACTGCTCGATGGGGATCTTGACTTCCTGGGTGGAAGCGGCGGCAACTGGAGAGGGCGAACTTCGCGCCCCTGCCGCAAGGGCGACGGCCGCGCTTCCCAACGCGGAAGCAAGGAAAGCAATCGACAGAATTCTAGAAAGCTTCATGGCGAGCTCCGGCCAAAGGCAATTTCAGACAGACACTCCATCGTACGTTTAATAGACGTCCGCCGGCGGCATTAGTTTCCGCCCATGAGGACCACCCAACACTGCCGCGAAGAGCATCGTTGATTCCTGGCTGGAAAAGCTGGTCGATCGGGATGACCTGATCTCGCATCAAATCGTAGTCCGAGGTAAACTTGAACGTCCATGGAAACCGCCCCCGGAACGAATGTCATCGAAGTTCTTTCCCTTACCCGGCGTTACGGCTTGCTGGTTGCGGTCGATCATCTGACGTTTTCTGTGCCGTCAGGAGCGACATTCGGATTGCTCGGTCCGAACGGTGCAGGGAAGAGTACGCTCATCAAGATGCTGACCACGCTGCTCCCGGTCACGGAAGGCACGGCAAAAATCGCGGGGTTCGATCTGGTCAAGCATCCGGAGCTGATCCGGAAAAAGATTGGCTACGTCTCTCAAATGCTTTCCGCCGACGGCGATCTGACCGGTTTCGAAAACCTGCTGATCTCCGCCAAGCTCTATGGAATACCGAGAGAGGAGCGTTCCCGGCGGATCAAGCAAGCCCTGGAATTTATGGACCTGGCGCACGTGAGCGGGAAGCTTGTGCGCCAGTATTCCGGAGGAATGATTCGCCGCCTGGAGATCGCGCAGTCCATGTTGCACCGGCCGGCCGTTCTATTTATGGATGAACCGTCCGTGGGCCTCGACCCCTCCGCGAAACGAGCGGTGTGGGAGCGCATCCGCGAACTGCGCCGCGAATTCGGCACCACCATTCTGATGACCACGCATGACATGGAAGAGGCCGATCACCTGTGCGATATGGTGGCCGTGATGCACCGCGGCGTCCTCGCCGCCATGGACACGCCTGCCGCGCTCAAAGCGCGAGTCGCGGCAGACGCGTCGCTCGACGATGTGTTCATTCACTTCACGGGAGCCACGATATCCGAGGGAGGCGAACTGAAAGATGTCGCTCGCACAAGAATCACATCTCAACGCCTGGGCTGAACCTTTTCCCGGCGCGAATTACCTGCGCCAAACGTTGGCCGTCGCCGAAGCTGACATTCGCAAACTCATCCACGATCCCGTGGAGCTTTTCACCCGCATGGTTCAGCCGGTGCTGTGGCTGCTGATCTTCGGGCAGGTGTTCAATCGTACGCGCGCCATTCCCACCGGCGGCATCAGCTACCTGGATTTCATGGCGCCCGGAATACTCGCGCAAAGCGTTTTGTTCGGAGCGATTTTCTACGGGATCTCGCTGATCTGGGAGCGCGATCTGGGCATTGTGCAGAAATTTCTAGTGAGCCCCGCGCCGCGCAGCACGCTGGTTTTGGGACGAGCTATTTCCTCGACCGTGCGCAGCCTTGCGCAAATGGTATTTGTCTATCTTTTGTCCTACCTCCTGCACATACAGCTTCGCTTCGGAATCCTTGCTCTGGCGGGCGTGGTGCTGGCAGTGATGCTGGGGTCGGCGATTTTCTCGACGTTCTCCCTCATCGTCGCGTGCCTGGTGAAATCGCGCGAACGCTTTATGGGCATCGGCCAGGTGCTGACCATGCCGCTTTTCTTCGCCAGCAACGCCATCTACCCATTGACGCTGATGCCGTCCTGGCTGCGCGCCGTTTCCAAAGTGAATCCGCTCTCGTACCAGGTGGATGCGCTGCGAACGCTGATGATCATGGGCAGTAGCACTTCGTTTGGCCTCGCCAGGGATTTCCTGATGCTCTTCATTGCATTCGCAGTGCTGGTGGCCGTAGCGACGAAACTTTATCCGACGATCGTGACTTGAAGCGAAGTGGCGCAGGCTTCAGCCTGTGGAATTTCGTCCAAGCAAGGACTAACCCGTACCTGCAAGGAATATCTCCCACAGGCTAAAGCCTGCGCCACTCGTACTCGCCCTACCAGAGCAACTTCAAGCCAAATTGCACCTGCCTGGAAGTGGTGGATGTTTGCGTGAAAGTCCCGGCCACGGGAGAAGGCGCTCCGGCAGCCGACGTAAATACGATCAGGTTCGGCGTGTCCAGGTTCGTCCGGTCCAGGATGTTGAACATTTCCGCGCGGAATTGCAGGTCAAGTTTTTCCGAAATGCGCGTGTCCTTCAGCACGGAAAAATCCCACGTAGCCAGGCCGGGACCGGTCAGCACGTCTCTGCCAACGTTGCCAAAGGTCCCAATGGGTGGAACGATGAACGCATTTGGATTGAACCACTGCGACGTCCCGCCCAGAACCGCGGGACCACTGACTGCCGGATTCCACGACGGCCGCACTGGATTTTTCGAATCACCGTCATTCGAAGGATTGAAGCTCAGTTGCGGAGTGAACGGGAATCCGGACTGAATCGTGACGATGCTATTCAGAGTCCATCCGCCGACGATGCCGTTTGCCAAGCCGTTCAATCCATTTAGCATTTGCCGGTTGCGTCCGAACGGCAGGTCATAGCTTGCGCTTATTACGCCCGCGTTTCGGACGTCGTACGTCGCCGGACCCCAATCCGCGCGGATGTTCAAGGGATTCGCGGCCAGGGCTGGGGCATTGGCCGCGGCGGTGGCATTCAGCGAATCGCCGTCATCTTCGGCCTTGGACCACGTATACGCCCCCCGGAACGTCAGGCCTTTGCTGAAGCGGTGGCGCACGTCCACGGTCATGGCGTTGTACATGCTGTCGCCTTCGGAAAACCAGCTATACGTATTCGCCAAGTTAGGATTTGCCCTGGTCGTGCTGGGTGTGAAGATGGTTCCGTCAGGTAGATGCCCCGTTGCACAACCCGGTGCAGCGGGACAAATCACTTGCGCCGGAACATTCGCATCCAGGCTGATGATTTCGTGATACCCATGCGAACCGACGTAACCAACACTAAGCGAAGTGTTGGGCGAAATTTCCTGTTCGATTTTCAAGCTGTAGGAAATCAGGGTCGGAGTCTGCAGATCCGGCTGCACGCCTCCCGGCGCGAGCTTTGTGCCCGCCGGCGACGCCGTTCCCGCGGATACCGGAACGATCGGCAGCCCCAGGGGAAATTGGCTCAGGTTCAAATTAGGGATCGTATAGGTGGGATTAAAAGGTGAGTTCTGATCCGTGCGGTAGCCCAGTGCGTCTTGCAAATCATTGTAAATTCCGGCTCCGGCGCGCACCACGGTCTTGCGCCCGAAGGGACTCCACGCCAGTCCAACGCGCGGCTGCGGCAGGACCCATGCATTATTGTTTGTGAAGGTTCTGCTGCCGACTTGGGGCTGCGTGTTCATTATGCCGTTCGTGAAAGTGTAGTTCGACGCTCGGCCGTACGCTTCATTCCAGCCGGTGGAGAATTCATCGCGAAAGCCCAGGGAGAGCGTGAATTTGGGGCTGAGGCGAATAACGTCCTCTCCGTAAAAGGCTCCGAACAGGGAGCGCCAGCTCAGCGGAGTCGATGACGGATCGATCAGGAAACTTCCCGTGCCGAACGTCCCGCCAAGGAATGTCGCCACGCTCGGAAACGTCGCCTGCCCGTACTGGCTGAGCGCGATATTCTCATTGGACTGGAAGCGCTGGAACCACACCCCAAATTTAATTTGATGGCGTCCCTTGGTCAGCGAGCCTTGATCTTCGTACGTGAACAAATTGCGGTGAAGATTCAGATTGCTTCCGTTGTTGCTGCCGGCGAGGGCAATCTGCGCGGCGGGATTGGACGCGGCGCTGCCACCCACGACGACGGCGCCCACCTGCAGGCCGGGAAGGAAGCCGGGGATCGAGGCTGCCGGGGTGCCGGGGGTAGGCTGTCCCGTAAAATAGTAGTTTGCACGGGAGAATCCAATGCGCGCGGTGTTGAGAAAAGTTGCCGAGAAGACGTGCGTCTCTTCGATGCTCACCACTTGCTCGCGCAAGCTGGTCGCGTCCGCCATATAGGGGTTGATTGCGGTAGCCGTCTGGTCCGCGCTGTCGTCCACGGTATAGATCACACCCATCGAATCCTTGCTGGAAAAAGTATGGTCTACCCGGGCGGTGCCGAAATCTTCCCGAATCGTTTGGATCGGATTGGCAAAATTTTCAGCGATGCCGCTGGGAGTGCCGTTGGCGTTGAGCACGTCCGGTCCATCGGCCACCGGCCACAAGTTCAGTAGTGAGGAAACCGCGGCGGCACAGGCAGCCCGCTTGGCCAGTGGACAGGCGGAGCCCAGAGGCACGATCGCGCCGCTGCGCGCGCTGGCGTCGGGTACAAACGCCACGCTGGTTTGATGCAGGCTTTGCCGGAATCCTTCATAGTTTGCGAAAACAAAAGTTTTGTCTTTCTGGATGGGGCCGCCCATCGATCCGCCAAACTGGTTGCGGCGGAAGGGAGGCGCGGAGCCCGGATCGAAGAAATTCGGCGCGTCCAACGCGTTGTTTCTCAGAAATTCAAAAACCGATCCGTGCCATTGATTGCTGCCCGATTGCGTGACGATGGTGACCTGGCCGCCCGGGTGTTTGCCGTATTCGGCCCCGTAGCTGTCGGTCAGCAAATTGAATTCGCGCACCGCGTCAACTCCCAGCATCTGTCCGCTGGTGCCGCCGGGTTGCATGTTGTTTTCCGCCGCGCCCGTATATTCAATGCCATTGAGCAAGAACATATTTTGTTGCGGACGGTTTCCCGCCACCGCGAACATATTTGCCGCCGTGGAGTTGGAAACGCCGATCCCGCCGGTTTTCTCCGACGTAAAACTAACCACGCCGGGATTCAAAGTCATCAATTCGTCATAGCTTCGCCCGTTGAGCGGCAGGTCTTTCACGTGTTTCTCGTCCACCAGTCCCGAAATATCCGCGGGAGTCACGCTGACCACCGGGGCATCCCCGATGACTTTCACTTGCTCGCTGACCCGGCCGATTTTTAGCGCAATATCTACCGTGGCTTCCTGCGCGACGGCCAGATGAACTCCGCCGCGCACTTGTTCCTGGAAGCCCTGCTTGGTGACATCTACTTCGTACTCGCCGACAGCCAGCGCGGGCATCCAGTAACGCCCCGCATCGTCGGTCACCGTGCTACGCGTGTCTCCGGTCTCCACATTTCTCGCCAGAACCGCCGCAGCGGACACCGTCGCTCCCGCCGGGTCCGTGACCCGGCCCGAGATCGCGGCGGAAACCTGAGCACTGCCCGCCGGGGCATGCATCAGGAGCACGGCTAGGAATGTTCCAAGTAGCCAGAACGTGCGCATGTTGATCTTGGGAAGGGCAGCGCGCCGAAAGACTGTTGTAGTGATCGATCCGTTCATGAATGATTTCCCCCTGGATTGCCCGTGGCCGGGCAGTACGATGAACCCGCCCCATCGTGAATGAGCGATTTAATCCAATTAGAACCGATATGTCAAATCGACTTAATACGATCAGGAAGTATATGGATTGCTATGCCCGCGAGTGGAAAATCGTAGGAGGGCGGCCGGCCCCGCCGATGGATGGTTTCCAGCCCACGCCGACCATGCGATTTGAGCGCCTGGAATCCGTATCGATACGCCTCAAGAATGGCCGGTTTCAGCCGATTTGACAGTGGGGCGGAAACATCCGAAGCTTGGCCCCGAAGTTGGCGGCAAAGCGAAGCCACTCGGCATCGATCGAAAGAAACAAGGAGAATCCATGGCCACGAAACTTTCGGCAAGAAATCAGATTGATGGAAAAATCGTGGAACTTGAGGTGGACGGCGTCATGGCTCACGTGACGGTGCAGGTCGGGAAAAACCTCATCGAAAGCGTCATTACCCGCCGCAGCGCCGAGGAAATGAAGCTGAAAGTCGGCGATCGCGTGGCCGCCGTTATCAAATCGACCGAAGTGATGCTGCAGAAGGGCTAAAAAAAGATACGCCTGCGAAATTGCGTCAGAAAGGAACTTCCCATGCGTCGAGTTCTGCTAATCGCAGCAATTTTGCTTTGGCCTGGCCTTTCCGCGCGGCCACAGGATGCCCGCCCTCCCAAGCCTTCGAGCGGGCCTTCGGATTTTAAGATCAGCGGCGCGGTAACCAAGCCTCTGGACTTGACGGCGGCGGATCTGAAGACCATGCCTCGGAAGACGCTGCACGTGGACAACGCGCATTCGAAGAAATCAGAAGTGTACGAAGGCGTGCTCGTCGAGGACCTGCTGAAAAAGGCCGGCGTGCCGCAGGGCGAACAATTGCGCGGTCAGTCCATGGCCACCTACGTTCTGGTGGAGGCCGCGGACAACTATCGCGTCCTGTTTGCCCTGGAGGAGTTTAATTCCAGCTTCATGGATTCCGACATCATCCTGGCGGACACGATGGACGGAGCGCCCATTCCGGGTGCTCTTGGCCCATTTCGTCTGGTGGCCCCGCATGAAAAACGCCCGGCGCGGTGGGTGGAGATGGTCAAGTCGCTGACCGTCGTTCGGGTACCGAACTGATTGTGGCGCAGGCTTCAGCCTGTGGAACTTCGTCCTCGCAAGGCCAAAATTCCACAGGCTGAAGCCTGCGCCACAAAAATCTGATCCTATTCGTTCTTAAATACGGCTGCCGTCTTTCATGACGAACGTTACCTTCCGCACGGCCTGAATATCGTCCAGCGGATTTTGCGGCGTGGCGATAATGTCCGCAGCGAGTCCCGGCCTGATCGCGCCGCGTTCCGCGTCCACTCCCAGCAGGCGCGCCGCATTTATCGTCATCGCCCGTAAAGTGTCTTTCGCTGGGACTCCCGCTTCCACCCAGGAGTCGACGTATTCGGCGGCTTGCGTCCCGCGCGTTTCGCCCGGCACATACACAAACGCGTCGGTGCCGAACGCCATGGTCACGCCGATCTGGTAGGCGCGCTTCAACCGGTCCACGAACACGGCGTGAAGTTCCGGAAATCCGTCCACCCGCGCGGCGCTTTCGGTGAAATCCGTTCCCACCAGCACGACGTGATTCTTTTTGGCTAGCTGTAAATCTTCGTTGGTCATCATTTCGCCGTGCTCGATGGAATCAACGCCGGCTTCGGCCGCATTGTGCGCGCCGGCGCGCGTCCAGCAATGTGCGGCCAGCTTCAATCCATCGCGGTGCGCCTCTTCCACCATGAAGCGGATGTCGTCAGCGCTGTAGATATATTTCTGATCGTCGACCACGATCTTGATCACCGTCGCGCCAAAATGAATATTCTCGCGGATGGCCTTGATCATTTCGTCGTGGGTGTCGGCGAAGGCGTACTCCGGAGTGGCCAGATCGCGCTTCTCGGGCTGCAGCTGAAACTGGCCGCCGTATGGAGCGATGATCCGGCCAGCGTTGATCATGGTAGGTCCGGGCACCAGTCCGCGCTCAATGGCTTCGCGCAGCGCGGTGTCCCCGTAATTGCCGTTGTTGCCGACGTCGCGAACGGTGGTAAATCCCGAGGCCAGCATGTCTCGGGCATTGGCGACGCCCTCGATCACGCGGTAGGGCGTCGGGTCCATTAGCGTGGTGATGAAGTAGCTGTTGCCGTCCCGGGTTTTCTTCAGCGTCATGCACAGATGCGTGTGGGCGTCAAAGAGGCCGGGGAGCACCGTGGATTTTGAGAGGTCGATGACGGTTGCATCCGCGGGAATCTGCAGATCAGCGCCGACGGCTTGAATCTTTTTTCCGCGCACCAGAATGATTTGATTGGTTTCGGTGTTGCCTTTTTCGGGATCGACGAGTTTACCCGCCTTGATGGCATAGACGCGATCCGGTCCCGGCTGCGGATACTGCGCCGCCATTTGCGACTTCGCGACCGACAAGAAAATGACGGAAAGTATAAGAAGACAAAAAGGGATGGCTCGCGAACGCATACTGAACTCCTTCACTTCGAGGCTGGCATGTTGCCAGAAATCGATACCGGTGGGAAGCGGAAGGAAAGGCGGTCAGGCGCGTTTTGGTGCGGCGGCTTTGATGTCAACGCGGATGTATTCATACATCTGATCGGTGACGTTCTCGACCCATGTGTTGAGACTGCGATCCGTTGCCCCACACGATGTGTCCGGCCTTGTTGTGGGCTTCTTCCGTCTTTCCGCTCTCGAGGGTCTGATGCAGGTTTTGGTCGGTCATGAAAATGATGACCGACCCGAACGGGTGGTTGTGCATTTTTACTTTGTCGCGTCCGGGGATGCGGCAGCGAATCACGCGGACGTACTCGTTTTCAAATTCGAGGTGGTAGTGCTCGGGATCGGCTACCGTGCATTCGTGAGACATGTCCACGGTTGGCGGCTGTAGCGCGGAGTTTGGATTTTGCGAGGCTTGCGCGGCGATCGCCGTGCCCAAGGCGGCCACGAGCGAAGTGCCCGCGGCGGCTTTCACCAATTCCCGCCGGTTTAACTTTTGGCGCATCTCAAGCCTCGCTTCCGCCAGCAGCACGGACTTCCGTCTGTGGATTTTGGGCGTTCTGACGATCAAAACCCCACAGACGGAAGTCTGTGCCATTTGAAGATCTAGAGCATCTGCCTCAGAACATAGGGCAGGATTCCGCCGTGCCGGTAGTAGTTGACTTCCTCCGGCGTGTCGGCGCGCGCGATGGTCTGGAAAACCGTTTCCTTGCCGCTTTTGTCGCGGGCATGAACTTCCACGGCCATTCCTGGCGCAAGTTTCGAAATGCCTTCGATGGTGAACTCCTCGAAGCCGCTGATGCCCAGCGACTGCGCCGATTCCCCAGCTCGATATTGCAGCGGAAGCACGCCCATGCCCAGCAGGTTGCTGCGATGGATGCGCTCGAAGCTTTCGGCGATCACCGCGCGCACGCCGAGCAGCAACGTACCTTTAGCCGCCCAGTCTCGGGACGATCCTGAGCCATATTCCTTGCCGCCCAGCACAACCAGCGGAATGCCTTCTTTCTGGTATTTCATGGACGCGTCGTAGATGGACAACTTTTCGCCGTCGGGCTGGTGCACGGTCCAGCCGCCCTCGGTGCCCGGTGCAAGCTGGTTGCGCAGGCGGATGTTGGCGAATGTGCCGCGCATCATCACTTCATGATTGCCGCGGCGCGCGCCGTAGGAGTTGAAGTCCACCGGTTTCACGCCTTGTTCGATGAGCCATTTGCCTGCCGGAGTATCAATGCCGATGGATCCAGCGGGCGAGATGTGATCGGTGGTGATGCTGTTGCCGAGCATCGCCAGCGCCCGGGCGTTGTGAATGTCGGTGAGGGGCGCGGGACTTTTCGAGATTTTGTCAAAGAACGGCGGATTCTTGATGTAAGTGGACCGCTGATCCCAGGCATAAATGTCGCCCTTAGGTACTTTCAAACTCTGCCACCGGGAATCGCCCTGGAACACTTCGCCGTATTCCTTGTGATACATCGCGGTGGTAACGTTCGCGCGCACCGTCGATTCGATCTCCTGCGGAGACGGCCAAATGTCGCGCAGGAAAACCGGTTTGCCGTCCTTGCCGTTACCAAGCGGTTCGCTGGCCATATCGAAATCCATGCGGCCGGCCAGTGCGTAGGCCACCACCAGCGGCGGCGACGCCAGGTAATTCGCGCGCACCAAAGGATGAATGCGTCCCTCGAAATTGCGATTGCCGCTCAGCACCGAGACGGCGACGAGGCTGTTGTCCTTGATGGCCGCGCCAATGTGCTCTTCGAGCGGGCCGCTGTTGCCGATGCATGTTGTGCAGCCATATCCCACCAGCTGGAAACCGAGATCGTTAAGATATTTTGTGAGCCCTGCCGAATCGAGGTAGTCCGTTACGACCTTCGAACCCGGCGCCAGACTGGTTTTCACCCACGGCTTGCTGTGCAATCCTCGTTCGATCGCTTTTTTCGCCAGCAGGCCGGCCCCCAGCATCAGAGAGGGATTGGAAGTGTTGGTGCAGCTGGTGATGGCCGCGATGACCACCGAGCCATTCGAAAGTTCAAATTTGTCGCCGTTGTTACGCACCGCGACATGTTTCTGCGCCGCGCCTTCCATCGATTTTTCGAACGAGGCCTTCGATTGCCGCAGCGGCACGCGGTCCTGAGGGCGCTTCGGCCCGGCCAAAGTGGCCTCCACCGTCGAAAGATCCAGTTCGAGCTTATCCGTATAGATCGGATCCGGCGTCGCATCGGTACGGAAAATGCCCTGCGCCTTGGTGTATTCCTCGACGAGGCGGACGCGCTCCGCGGTGCGGCCCGTGAAGCGCAAGTAGGAAATTGTTTCGGCGTCTACCGGGAAGAAGCCCATCGTCGCGCCGTATTCCGGCGCCATGTTGGCGATCGTGGCGCGATCCGGCAGGCTCAGGCTGGATAGCCCAGTGCCGTAGAACTCCACGAATTTTCCAACCACGCCTTTCTTGCGGAGCATCTCCGTGACCACCAGCACCAGATCTGTCGCCGTGGTGCCTTCCGGCAGGCGGCCATGCAGCTTGAATCCCACCACTTCAGGAATCAGCATCGACAACGGCTGGCCCAACATGGCGGCTTCCGCTTCGATGCCGCCGACGCCCCAGCCGAAAACGCCGAGTCCATTGACCATGGTGGTGTGCGAATCCGTGCCCACCAGCGAATCGGGGAAGGCTTGCGTCTTGCCATCCACTTGCGCATCGAACACCACGCGTGCCAGATACTCCAGGTTAACCTGGTGGCAAATGCCGGTGTCCGGCGGAACGACTTTGAAATTGTTAGGGCGTCCTGTCCCCAGCGGAGAAAGGCGTAACGCTCGACGTTGCGCTGAAATTCGAGTTCCGCGTTGAACGCGAAGGCCATGTCGGTGCCGGACTTGTCGACCTGCACCGAATGATCGATCACCAATTCCGCAGGCAAGAGCGGATTCACCTTTTTCGGATCACCGCCCAGGGTGCGAATCGCTTCGCGCATGGCGGCGAAATCGACCACGGCGGGCACACCTGTAAAATCCTGCAACAGCACGCGCGCGGGCATGAAGGAAATTTCCTTCTGCGCAGCGGCCTTGGGATCCCAGCCGGCCAGCGCCTCAATATCTCCGGGATGAACGAAACGTCCATCTTCCTGGCGCAAGAGATTCTCAAGCAGTACGCGAAGCGAAAAGGGGAGCTTGGAGACGTGCCCCACTCCTTTTTTCTCGAGCGCGTTTAAACTGAATATTTCGTAGGATTTGCCGTCCACCTGAATCGTGTCACGCGTGCCAAACGAATTTTTGGATGCGGGCGCCATACGTGCAGTTCCTTTCTTGTGTGTTGCAGGGTCATCATCATAACGCATCCTGAAGTTCTTCGCAGCTTGCGTGTCTTCGAGGCGAATCTTTGGATGCAACGGTGAGCTTCCTCACGCGTTGGCCGGGCAGCCGGAAATGCGCTGGAAAAGCTCCTACCAGAATCACGGTATCGCTTTCAGGGCACAATTTTGTGATAGGATGTGCGGCGACCCCTCTTCAAATTCGAAAAGGAGAAATTCATGAAAAAATTGATTCTCGCGGTTCTGGTGGTTGCCTGTGCGATGACCGTTTCCATGGGCTCGATTGCCCAGGATATGCCCAAAGAACACAGCATGACCGGCTGCTTGCGGGCGGGCGATGCTCCTGGCTCCTATATGCTCTCCGATCTCGAGAAGGGCCCGAAGACGGTCGGAATCGTTTCGTCCTCGGCGAATCTGAAGCCGCATGTGGGACACAAAATCGAAATCACCGGCACCGCCGTGCCTCCCGCGGAAGCCGAAGCAATGAAGGACGTACCGAAGGCCCCTCACTACATGAAGGTGACGGCCATCAAGATGATTTCGACCACCTGCCCATAAGAATTTAGAACTTCCGTTTTTTGGCTCGTCGTAGATCCGCAGGACGACGGTCCAGAATGTGTTCATTTCTCGCCTCGTCCCGGCAAAACGAATTGCCGGGACGAGGCGTTTTTGTAGCGCGCGCTCCAGCCTGTCTGATTTTGACAATCGCGACCAAGCGAAAAGCTTTAAGGCGTCTGATGTCCAGACCAGACAGGCTGAAGTCCGTCCTCGTCTGAATCGACATGATGCGATGGCGCCGAATCCCGGTTAGAATGAAAATGCGTGCGCGCGCAGCCGGATGAACATTCTTCTCATTTCCACGTATGAACTTGGCCGCCAGCCTTTTGGTTTGGCTTCGCCGGCGGCGTGGCTGCGGGCCTGCGGGAATCACGTAACCTGCCTCGATTTGACGCGGGAAGCGCTCGACGGCGCGGCCGTTTTGTCCGCGGAGTTGATTTGCTTCTACGTGCCCATGCACACGGCCACGCGGCTGGCGGCGGGACTCATCCCAAAAGTCCGCGAGAAAAATGCCCACGCTCATATTTGTTTTTACGGTCTGTACGCTCCGGTGAACGAAGGATACTTGCGACAGCTTGGTGTTGGCACGATTCTCGGCGGCGAGTTTGAGGAAGGTCTTTCAGATCTTGCCGCACGAATGGAACATAGCGCCACGAACGGCAGCGGCCGCGCGAACGGGCACAACAGCGTGGCGCAACTCGAACCGGTGATTTCCCTGGCACGGCAGAAATTTCTGGTGCCCGATCGCGCGGGAATGCTGGAACCGGCCAGGTACGCCCGCGTGGTGATGCCCGACGGCGAGCATCGCGTGGCGGGCTCGACCGAAGCGACTCGCGGTTGTAAACATCTGTGCCGTCATTGCCCGATCGTCCCGGTGTACAACGGGGTATTTCGCGTAGTGGAACGCGATGTAGTGCTTGAGGATATTCGGCGGCAAGTGGCGGCGGGGGCGCGCCACATCACGTTTGGCGATCCCGATTTTTTCAATGGTCCGTCGCATTCCATTGCGATTGTGGAAGCCATGCATCGCGAATTCCCCGAGCTCACGTATGACGTGACCATCAAGATCGAGCATTTGCGCAAACAGGACGCGCTCTTGCCCACTCTGCGCGATACCGGTTGCCTGTTTGTAACCAGCGCGGTGGAATCGGTGGACGATGCGGTTCTGGAGAAATTTGACAAGGGCCACACCCGCGCGGATTTCCTCACGGTCGTGGCGCGCTTTCGGGAACTGGGCATGACGCTCTTGCCGACGTTCGTACCCTTCACGCCGTGGACCACCCTTGAAAGCTACACGGAATTGCTCGGGGTTCTTGCCGAACAGGATTTGAGTGAGAATGTAGCTCCCATTCAACTCGCCATTCGCCTGCTGATTCCGGCGGGGTCGCGACTGCTGGAGTTGCCCGAGGTAGTATCCCTGGTAGGGGCATTTGATTCGGCGGCTTTGGTCTACCCCTGGAAGCACTCCGATGCGCGGGTGGACGCCTTAGCGCAGGAAATATCGCAACTGGTGCAGCGCGGAGACGGCCTGAAACTTTCCCGGACAGAAATTTTTTCGCACATAGATCGCGCCGCCAGTGCAGCCGCCGGAAAACGCTCCGTCCATGCGCCCGCGGCGTCCGTCGTGAAACCTGCTCCGGTTCCGTACCTCGATGAACCCTGGTACTGTTGCGCCGAGCCGATGGACGTTCAGTTTGTCTCCATCGGCAAGCCGAAAGAATCGGTCGCCAAGGCGGATCAATATGTGTGAGGATGGCAGGCCCGGGAAATTAAGCAGGTGTTGCAGCCCGGGGTTTGTAGTCCCGTGTTTTTCTGTTTGGCGTCGCAGATCCCCCCGCCTCTCGAAAGGCGGGCTACAGCAAACAGCCGCATCGAATTCATATGAGCCGACTACTGATTCTCGCTAGTAAATTGGGTTACCAGACGCGAAGCTTCGCGGAGGCCGCGAAGTCGCTGGGCGTCGACGTGGTATTTGCCAGCGACCGCTGCCACCAGCTTGACGATCCATGGGCCGACGGCGCGATTGCCGTCCGCTTCGAGGAGCCGGAAGAAGCGGCGCGACGCATCGTGCAGCAATCGCTGGTACGTCCCGTGGACGGACTCATCGCGCTGGGCGACCGTTCGACAACGACCGCTGCGCACGTCGCGCGCGCGCTGGGATTTCCCTACAATTCACCGCAAGCCACCGAGAATTGCCGCAGCAAATTGCGCCAGCGGGAAGTCTTGCGCGACGCTGGTCTTCCGGTGCCCGGATTTTTTTCCTTCCGGCTGGACAAGCGCATAGAGAAAATTCTCCCTCGCGTGCAGTTTCCCTGCGTCGTAAAGCCGCTGCGAATGGCCGCGAGCCAGGGGGTGATTCGCGCCAATACGCCGGAGGAATTTCTGGCCGCTGTCGCGCGCATCAAGCAACTGCTGGAAACTCCGGAAGTGCAAGTCACGCGCGAAGCGGAACTCGACCGCCTGCTGGTGGAGCGTTACGTTCCCGGTTCGGAATTTGCCGTCGAAGGATTGCTGACGCGCGGGAAGCTGCGAATTCTGGCGGTGTTCGACAAGCCGGACCCGCTCGAAGGACCCTATTTTGAAGAAACGTTTTATGTCACGCCGTCGCGCCTGCCGGACGAAATCTACGACCGGCTGCTGGACTGCGCCGCACGTGCCGTGAACGCGTTAGGCCTTACGCACGGACCAGTGCACGCCGAATTTCGCATCAATCTGGAGAAGCCGGAAGAGGGCCCGTGGGTGCTGGAGGCGGCGCCAAGGCCGATCGGCGGGCTGTGCTCGCGCGCGTTTCGATTCGGCCCCCATCGCATTTTGCTGGAAGAGTTGCTGGTGCGGCATGCGATGGGTATGCCGGGGACGGACCTGGACCGCGAGGAGGAAGCTTCCGGCGTGATGATGATTCCTGTGCCGAAGTCAGGAGTTCTGGAAAAAGTAGAAGGCCAAGAACAGGCTCGCGCGACTCCCGGAATCGAGGATCTGCAGATCACCGCACGCCTGCACGATGCGATTGCAGCGTGGCCCGAGGGCTCCACGTATCTGGGGTTCCTGTTCGCGCACGGAAAGACGCCCGCCGAGGTGGAAGCAGCGCTTCGCCAGGCGCACAGCCAGCTAAAATTTGAAATTGCCGAACGGCTTCCGGTGCAGCATCCCGTGACAGGCACGGTTTCTGGCAACTAGAGGCCCAGACTTTCGTCTGTGGGTTTCCAGTTGAGCTTGGATGGCGCCCCGAAGATACGAGCGCCATTGCGCAACGATGTGATCCGGCACTTTAAGCGGAAAACCCACGCATGAGGTCCACGCGCCTCAGCCCTTCGCTTTGGGCGGAACGTATCCCTCCGGCAGCTTGGCGCCTTCTCCGAAGAAATACTGTTCCATCTGCTCTTCCATGATTTTCTGCGACTGCGGATCGAGCGGGTTCAAGCGGTACTCATTCACCAGCATCTTGGAATATTCAATCCACAGTTTCCAGGCGTCCGCCGAAACGTTCTCGTAGACGCGCTTGCCCAGTTCACCCTTCCAGGGAACGCGTTCGAGCCCCGGCATGTCCTTGTCAAACTTCACGCAGTGGACGATGCGCTGGCCGGGCTTGGCCGGTACACTCGAAGCCACGGGCTTTGTCGGTCCACAGGAATCATCCGCCATCTGCATCCTCCGCCGGAAACTTGGGAACTCTCTTCCCATCTACGATACTGCAAGACCGAAAGAAATCCAAACCCGCAGGCTCGAGACAAGCCAGTGACCGCCTTACCGGGAATTGGCTACTGGCCGTGGTTTGGCCGAAAGCCATGCCGCGACAACCAAACAGGTGGTAATGGCGAGTGTAAAAACGATTGGGGCGAGGAAGAGGTACCTCCAGCTTAAAACGGTGACGGCCCCAAAACAAAGGGCCAGCGCCCACGCAGGACCGCGCATCTGCGCCAACGTCTCCGCGGGAAGGCCACCTAGTTGCCATGCGAATACGGCCGCGAATAGCAGAAAAACGGTCACAAACAGCCCGAGGCCAACGAAGAGATCCCAATAACTTCGGCTGAACCCCTGGAGAGGAAAGTGAATGGAGTGCATGGAGACAAGAAGCGCGTCCACTCCCCATTGGGGATCGGACTGGCGAAACCCTAGGGTATGTCCGATGGCAAACAGCAGCATCAGCACGGCGGCGATTCGATAAAAAATAGAGGCTTTCAAGTTTTGCCTCCAGAGGTTGTTTCGCGGCAGTGTATCACGCCGCTACGAAGTGCAACTTGCCGAGCGGAACAGTAGGCGATGTGCTCATCTATCAGACCGTGATTGCGATCCAGCACCGCGTTTGTGTTGAGACCGTAAGCAGGCAAATGATCAGGTTCCGGATTGCTGACCGTCAAGGCGTATCATATTCGACGCGCTGACCCGCGGAGGATTTGGCAAGAACTTCGGGGAAATAGGCAACCTCGCGAGGCGATGGCAGACTACACTTTTCCTCGATGGGCGGATCGGAATTGCGCAGCCTTACTGCGGGGCCGGCACTCGACGCCATCATCGCTGGAGGAACAATGCAAAAACGCAAACTCGGAAAAAGCAATCTGGAAGTTTCGGCCATCGGACTTGGCTGCATGGGAATGAGCTTTTCCTACGGCCCGCCGAAAGACAAGAAGGACATGACCGCCCTTCTTCACGCCGCTGTGGAGCAGGGCGTCACATTTTTCGATACCGCGGAAGTGTACGGTCCGTTCACAAATGAAGAGCTTGTGGGGGAAGCCCTCGCTCCGTTCCGCGGGAAAGTGGTGATTGCCACCAAGTTCGGGTTCGACCTGAGCCCGGACCGCGATCCTCGAGGCATGACCGGCGCGCCCGGTGTGAACAGCCGCCCGCAGCATATCAAGGAGGCGGTGGAGGGATCCCTCAAGCGGCTGAAAGTCGAGACGATCGATCTGCTCTATCAGCACCGGGTTGACCCAAATGTGCCGATCGAAGACGTCGCCGGCACGGTGAAGGAACTTATTCAAGCAGGCAAGGTCAAGCACTTCGGACTTTCCGAGGCCGGTGCCAGGACGATTCGCCGCGCCCATGCCGTCCAGCCACTTACTGCCCTCCAGAGCGAATATTCTTTGTGGACCAGAACCCCCGAAAAGGAAGTGATACCGACGCTTGAGGAACTGGGGATCGGCTTGGTGCCCTATAGCCCCCTCGGCAAGGGCTTTTTGACCGGCGCGATGAACGAAAAAACCAGCTTCGACAGCTCCGACTTTCGCAGCACTCTCCCGCGCTTTACGCCGGAAGCCCTGAAGGCGAATCAGGCGCTCATTGACTTGCTTGGCAGCATCGGGAAGCGCAAGCAAGCCACTCCTGCTCAGATCGCACTGGCCTGGCTTCTCGCCCAAAAACCGTGGATGGTCCCCATTCCGGGTACGACGAAACTGAACCGCTTCGAAGAGAACATCGGGGCAGCGGCTGTCGAGTTGACCGCCGAAGACCTGCGGGAGATCGATGTCGCCGCCTCAGGCATCAAAGTGGAAGGAGCTCGCTACCCGGAACGGCTCGAGCGAATGACCGGTCTGTGAGCCCATAAGAGGATCCTGCATGCGCCAATTCTAGGAGGGAACATTCATGTATAAAGCAAGCGCAGGGCCGGAGCTGGCGTATCGTTTCGAACGGTTGCGGAGCTAGGATAAGGACAAATCACGCGGAGGGAATAAACGACATGGAAATCAAAAGAGCCGGATCGCAGGCTTCCACCAAGGGCCCGTCTGATTGGTTCACCGGCACGGTGCGGATGGATCCCTTGATTCAGGCACCCGATCCGGCACTCGTGCAGGGTGCCAGCGTAACGTTCGAACCGGGCGCGCGGACGGCATGGCATACCCATCCGCTGGGCCAGACCCTCATCGTCACGGCAGGCTGCGGCCGGGCTCAACGCGAAGGCGGGCAGATTGAAGAGATTCGTCCCGGGGACGTCGTGTGGATCACGCCCAATGAAAAGCACTGGCATGGAGCCGCGCCGTCAACGGCCATGACGCACATCGCCATTCAAGAAAGGATGAACGGCAAAGTCGTCGACTGGCTGGAGAAGGTCAGCGATGAGCAATATCTGGCGATAGAAAAAAAGTAAAAATGATGCGCAGAAACCCAGGGGTTTGCCAACCTTCTGTGACCGACATGACCGCACTCGCCGGATAAGCGATCTTTTACGTAATCGTCGGGTCGTCGGCCGGCGCGCTTATCGGTTTGCAGTTCGTGGTCAGTACGCTCATTGCCGATATACCCATCCTGCGCGGCCAGGAGCAGGCTGGCAGCCATTGAACTTTGCCGTTCCCGAAGCTTTTGGGCATATAATCGGCGCCTACCGAGGCCTATCGGTGCATGGAGCGGCCATGGCAAAGGCAAACTGGCTTCGCGCATTATCGCTCGCCGTCGCGGTCCTCTCCGCCATTTGGGCGTTCACGTGGCCGGCAACATCGCCTCGCCTATCCGCACAGCAAGCCTTTTCGCGGGCCTCAATACCGGATTGGCAACTCGCGGCGGGCGGCCAGATGGCGTTCGATAGCGCTTCCGTGCAGCAAAACACCAGCGCGTCCCCTGGCGGCGTATTTTTTAATTTTCCACTGGGACCCGGCGATGTTTATATCCCCAACGCTGGAAACTTCCGGGCGCGAAATTTACCGCTAGTGAATTACATTTTGTTTGCGTACAAGCTCACGGAGAATCAGCAGCCGTTTCTGTTGTCGCAACTGCCCGCATGGGTGATCACGGATCGCTTCGATATCCAGGCGAAGGCGCAAGGCACTCCCACCAAGAATCAAATGCGCCTGATGATGCAAGCTTTGCTCGCGGATCGCTTCAAGTTGGCGGCACATTTTGAGGTCCGGCAAGTACCCGTCTTTGCGTTGCTCGTGGATCAGCCGGGGCATCTGGGCCCACTGCTTCAAAAGCATCCGGAAGATTCACCTTGCCCCACGACGCCCTTCGTTCCCAGCCCTGCGCCGACAGCGCCCCCGGTCGCTATCGACGGCCGGTTTCCGCTAACGTGCGGCGGTCTCCTGGGCATGTATCCGAGCGCGCCTGGACGGGTGCGCGCCGGCGCCCGTAATGTGCCAATGGAGCTGATTGCGAGTTCGTTGACGGGAAGGGCCAGTGGTTTCGACCTTCCCATTGTGGATGAAACGGAGCTCACCGGCGGGTTTGATTTTGCCATGGAGTTCGTACCCGAAGAGCCTCCATCCGCCGGCGCCAATTCCCAGCCTGGTTCCACTGGACCGACATTCGCTGAGGCCCTCAAGAATCAGCTCGGCCTCAAATTGGAATCACAAACAAGTCCGGTGAATCTCCTTGTGATTGATTTTATCGATCAGCTCCCGCCAAACTGAGGACGTCACGTCTGTGCACGGCGTGCCCGGTGGGACTCAATTGAAAATGAATACTTCAGAATTCAGCGCCGCTCATCTCGCTCTCACCCACGCTGAACTGCTGGCGATGTGCGCTATGGTCGGCACCGTCTGCCATAAAAACCAGGTGTCCCGGAGCACTCGATGGGACGAATGCCGCATTTTGTCCGCGATAATCGCGCATCCCGTAATTTCGGCAACGCCGGCAACTACCATGGTCACGTTGCTGTGAACGAATGGCCGCGTGAGCGGATCGGCCTCACTCCATCCGGAATTGAGTCCGCGACGCGTCTCAATGCCATCCCAGGATGCCGCAGCCGCATTGAGGCCCGCGAGAGCCATGACCGGGCGATCCCGCAGAACGCCGCAAAGGGAAAGCACCACTAAAAGGCAGTGGAACGTCATGGTTCCAAGGAAAGGGCATTTTGCATGCCATGTGATTGCCGCTCCTAACCTGCGGACTCGCATGCGGTTAAGAGATCGTCGCAGCGAGGGCGGTCTCCGGTTTGGGTAACGCGTCGTCCATTTTCACGCAAACTTGTGCACTCGGCGTGAAATCGACAGGCTTGCAAGTTTAGAAGGGAAAGCGTACCGAGAGCATCCCGCGATGGTCGTAAGTATGAAAGCTGGTGACGGCGATCTGCATTCCGGCGGCCGTCGAGAACCGCAGCCCGCGGAACAGGCGCACCCGGCCAAATCCAGGCCGGGCGTCAAAAAGGTTTGCGTCTTTCCCGCGTTAGGGCCCTGCTCGAAATATGTGGAGTTCACTTCCAACTCCGGCCACAGTTTCCAGCGCGCGCGATATTGAAACGTCGTATTCCACAGCAATTGTTTTCCGAGTCGTTGGGTCTCCGCAGCAGGTAGATTGACGCCGAAAGTCGTCTGCACGTCAAATTTTCTCCAGCCCTTGCCGAGCGCCAGCGTTGGCGTCAGCACCGCTTCGCCCAACCCGTTGGCGCGCGAACCGGTTGGGACCGTGGCGCTCAACAGGAATGTGACCAGATAATTTCCCTGCGATGCATTCGCGGACGCAACGCGAAATTTCAGCATCAGCGGCAGATCTCCAAATCCATCGGGAGGCGACGCCGCGAAGTGGTCGACGTAGGATGGAATTCCCAGCAGGAGTTGCACGCGAGGAGCGGCAATAAATTCCAGGCCTTTGCCGCCGGCGAACGTGTAGATGGTGGTTCCCGATGGCGTTGTTTGCCGCCACATGTCGTATCGCAGTTCGTTCTTGATGCGTCCCGAAGTGGTAGCCAGCGGACTCAGCCAGTCGGGTTCGCTGGCTTCCTCGCGTTCGGCCATTTTTCTCCACGCACGGTAAAGGCTCTGTTTCTTGCTAGTCCGCACGGATGGAGCATTGGATTTTGCAGGCGCATCATTCTGTTGGGTGACCGGTGCGGATTGCTCCGGATCCGCCGGCGGCAATTCGTAGACCGTCATTTTCGTGAGATCCTGGTTGGCGGACACGCGGGCGGGCGCGAGCAGCGATGCGCCCGCGACCAATATCCGCGCGGCGATCCTCACGATTCGATAGACGGATCGATGCATTGGAGGTCGGATATCCGCGCGGCTTACTGTAAGAATATAGTTGTAGTAGCCGGTTTCCATCGCGGAAAAGTTTATCAGGTGATCTGATCGCAGAGAATATCGGTCCAGGAAGCTCGGTAAAGGAAAGAATGTTAACACGGTTGGCGATTGCCCCGATGGCTGCACGTACGAGGTGGACATTGAGGAGGCCATGTTTCACCCACTCCTGGATGAACAAACTGAAAAACATCCGGACAATCGCGCGGGCGACTGATTGCTGCAACGCAGATGCGCTTATTCGAACGAAAGAAATAAGAAAAGGAGTTCCAGATGCGACGAGCTCACGCGTCCTCCCGCCGCTCTGCGGGCCGCGCTTTAGGGGTTTTCGCCAGCGCCACAACCGCGCAGACGTTTCCCTACGATCACATCCATTTGAATGTGCCCAATCCCGCGGCGGCGGCCAACTGGTATGAGAAGAACTTCGGCGGACGCCGGATCACCGAGGCTCCGGACCGCCTCATGTATGGCAGCACGCGGCTCCTTTCATTCAGAAGGCGGACGCCAAGCCGAGCAGCAGGAGTGCCATCGATCACGTGAGTTTTCCTTCGCGAACCTTGACGCGAAGATGAAGGAATTCGAAGCCGCCGGCGTCAAGATCGTCACGCCGGCGCGCGATATGTCGGGTTTTTTCAAAGCTGCGTTCGTGGAAGATCCGTGGGGCACGCGTATTGAAGTGGTGCAGGATCCGGAACGCCTCGGGTTGCACCATGTCCACATGACGGCGCCAAACCCGGAAGAAGTTTTCAGCTGGTTATTGGCCAAATTCGGCGGGCAGCGGACCAAGCTCAAAGGAAGCGCCGCCCTAAAATACAGCGCCCCCGGTTTCGGCGACATGTGGATTCTGGTGCAGCGCGGCGACGCGGAACCAAGTGAAGGCCACGCCATCGATCACATCGGCTGGCGCTCCACGGGCCCTCTGACGAAAACAATCGACGGCCTTCGTGCCCAAGGCGTGACCGTGACATCTGAACCCAAGCCTTTAGCGCTGCCAAATGGCCCGTCGATTAACTACTCCTACGTGGCCGGACCGGCCGGAGCGAAGTTCGAAATCGTCGAGCGACCCGGCCTCAAGCCGGGGGAGTAAGGATTAATTCGCGATCGCTCGAGGAGGTATGCGTTCTGAGCGGAACTCCTCGATTCGGCATTCGACATCGAAACTCTGTTCAACCCCAAATTCCTTTAATGTCATGCTCTTGATGTGCCGATAGTGCTTTTGAGGTCTGTAAAGCTTTGTGTCAGTGGAGAAGAGCACTTCAAATTTGATCGAGAAAAGGACGGATAGCCGTATCCGTGTTTCCGTACCAATTGAGGTCAGAAACGGGTCCGGGCGGACGAGTGGTCACGGAGCGAACTTTTATCGAAGACGTGAGCGACTTTGGTTGCCGTTTCTCAGTCCGAGGCGTGGTCCAGAAAGGGGACACCATCGTTTTGAATGTGCTCGGACCTAGCGGAAAAGCCCTTAGCGATGAACCGTCCCGCGAGTTTGAAATCATGTGGGTCGAGCGCAATCAAAATAGTTCCATCGTCGGTGCTCGGTTGCGCCAAGGGCAGAAGCTGGACAAAAACAAAATGCTTCTCGAAAGCGGGGGCCGGCACCCCCGGACAAATAACCAAATGTTTGCGATTAATCATCATTTAAAAATCGCACCGAAGTTCTAATCAACGCCATTGCCCGGAAGGATCTTGACCCGAGGTCGATCAGTTAATTCATTCAGGCACCTACTTTTGACCGATTTCACCTGTCATTGCACGCGCGATTTCCCTCCAGCACCCCCAGAAGCGTGAAATCCACCCGGCGCGGATACTTGCAAAAACCGGCGGCCCGGCATCCCAAAAATGAATTTTGGAAGAGGGCAACGTTTCCACATCAGGTTCGCTTACAATAATAATTGAGTCACGCAGTCGGCTCTGAGGGGGCTCGATGTCGGACGTCACTGCGTTGTTTTGGGATGTAGGCGGAGTAATCCTGTCGAATGGATGGGACCGGGCGTCGCGCGCCGCGGCGGCGGAACATTTCGGGCTGGACTGGGAAGAGTTTCAGGACCGCCACGAACTGGCGTTTCCCGCGTTTGAGACCGGACGCATCACTCTCGATACCTACCTGCAGCGCACGGTCTTCTACCGCAAACGCAGTTTCACGCGCGAAGAATTTACGGAGTTCATGTTTTCTCAGTCGCGGGAGTTTCCGGAATCGCGCGCCGTTCTCTGCGATGTGGCCGCCACCGGAAGGTACCTGCAGGCCACCATCAACAATGAGCCGCTGGAACTCAACGAACGAAGAATCCACCAGTTCAATTTACGTCGCGAACTGAAGGCTTTTTTCAGTTCCTGCTATTTGGGCGTCCGGAAGCCGGATGAAGGCATCTATAAACTAGCGCTGGAAGTGACCCAGCGCAGCCCGGACGAATGCCTGTTCATCGACGATCGGGAATTGAACCTGGAATGTGCCAGGCAACTGCAGATGCGCACCATTCATTTCCAGGATGCGGCTCAATTGCGGCGCGATCTGCTGGCGAGCGGCGTGAATATCCCGGACTGCTGAAGGGCGAACGAATGCGCCTCCGATTCCCGGGCCAACAACCTGTCGGCGGCGATGAACAGCCAATTGGCGGCCCCGCGATCGAGGCGGCCGTGAAAAAGTGAGGTCCCGAACATGGCTCCAGACAAAAGTTCCGTACTTGAAGCCACCGAACCCGCCAAGAAAAGTTCCATCTCGCCCGCCGAACCTTGCACCATCGTAATCTTCGGCGCGTCAGGCGACCTGGCGCGCAGGAAACTGGTTCCCGCGCTCTACGGACTGGCCGCACAGAACTGCCTCGCGAGGCGCTTCGCGATTATTGGTTTTCGCGCACGGAAATGACCGACGAGGCATTTCAAAATACGGCCATTGAATCGGTAAAGAAGTTTGCCGATGCCAACACGTTGCGCGAAGCGGAGTGCAAGGAATTTGCCAAGGCGCTGGCATACGTTGCCGGCGAGTACCACGATCCCGCGGCATTTGGGAAACTGAAAAACCGCCTGGATGAACTGGACCGCACGCACAAGCTGAACGGCAACCGGCTCTTTTACCTGGCAACGCCGCCGGACGTTTATCTGGAATTATCGAACAGCTTGACAAAGCCGGCCTGGCAAAAAATCCCAACGGCAAATCCTGGACGCGAATCATTATCGAGAAACCGTACGGCCGCGACCTGGCTTCGGCGCGGCAGCTGAACCAGACCGTGCTGAAGGCCTTCGACGAATCGCAGGTTTACCGCATCGACCACTACCTGGGCAAAGACACGGTCCAGAACCTGATGGTGCTCCGTTTTGGCAACGGCATTTTCGAGCCGCTGTGGAACCGCAACTATGTGGATTACGTTCAGATCACCGCAGCGGAAACTCTGGGCGTCGAGCAGCGTGCGGCGTTCTACGAAACCGCGGGCGCAACCCGTGACATGATTCAGAGCCATGTCCTGCAATTGACTTCGCTGGTGGCCATGGAACCGCCGGCAGCCTTCGATGCCACCGCTGTGCGCAACGAAAAAATCAAAGTTCTGCAATCGATCCGTCCGTTTACTCCGGAGAGCATCGAGGAGGACATTATCCGCGGGCAGTACGGACCCGGAATCGATCCCCAGAATGGCACGCCGCTGAACGGGTATCGCAGCGAGCCACGGGTGGTCGAAAAGTTCGACCACCGAAACATTTGTGGCAGCCAAGGTGCAGATCGACAACTGGCGCTGGGCCGGCGTACCTTTTTATCTGCGGACCGGAAAGCGTCTGCCGTCGCGCCTCACGGAAATCGCCATTCAGTTCCGCCGCGCGCCGCATCTCGTATTTCGCGACCAGGACGTATCCGCGAATGAACTGGTTTTGAATGTCCAACCCGACGAAGGGATCTCCATTTCATTTAATGCCAAGTTGCCGGGGCAGGAAATGAAATTAAAAACGGTTACCATGGATTTCAGTTATCAGGCAGAATTTGGAGGTGGGGAACGATCCGCGTATGCCACCTTGATCAATGACTGCATGCGCGGCGACGCCACGCTGTTTTACCGCGCTGACGGAGTTGAGGCGGCCTGGGCGCTGGTGGATCCGATTCTGAATTATTTTCAGTCGCACAAACCCAAATTCCCGAACTATGCGGCGGGCACATGGGGCCCACACGAAGCCGACGATTTGCTGGAGCGCGATGGCCGACACTGGCGGAATTCGTAAGGGAGTTCCGGAAGAGATCATTCCGGGCGTGCACGTGTATGCTGACGCCGCTGAGGTAGCCCGCGGCGGGGCACGCCTGTTTATTGATTACGCCTGGCAGGCCATCGCCAAAGATGGGCGTTTCATGGTCGCGCTCTCCGGCGGAAATACGCCGCGCGCGATGTTTGCTCTGCTGGCATCGGATGAATTTCGAGGGCAGGTGGACTGGGCCAAGGTTCATGTTTTCTGGAGCGATGAACGCGCCGTCCCTACCGATAGTCCCGAGAACAATTATGGAATGGCGCGGCGCGAATTGCTCGTTCGAGTTCCCATCCCCGAAGGCAACGTGCATCGCATGGAGGCCGAAAAAGCCAGCATCGGCCGAGCCGCCCATGAATATGAGGAAGTTCTCCGCAAATATCTGGACCTGGACGACCGCGGATTTCCGCGGTTTCATCTAATCTTTTTGGGAGTAGGTACGGACGGCCACACGGCGTCCTTATTTCCCGGTGACGCCTGCTTCGCCAAACGTCGCGCTGGGTCAGCACTCCCATGGTGACCAAGTTGAACATGCGCCGCATGACCCTGACGTTGCCGGTACTGGAAGCGGCCAACCGGGTCGCATTTTTGGTCGCCGGCGAGGAGAAGTCAGACATTCTTCACACGGTGCTGCAGGAGAAGTGCGAACCACCTTTGCCCGCGCAACTCGTTCAGCCTCGCGATCGCGGCCTTAGGCTGTTTCTGGTGGATAAGGCTGCCGCGGCAAAGCTGGTTCCTTCCGTACCGGACAAAGTGGCCTCCGCGGTCAAGCCGGCTGGGACGACGCGCGGACGGCCGGGGAGAACCGCGTGATTCTGGCGGGGGACATCGGCGGCACCAAATGTAATTTGGCGCTGTTTGAAATCGTCGGCCCATCCCACCGAAAAATCATCGATCGCCGTTATGAAAGCAATGAATTTCCCTGCGTTTGAAGACCTGATTTCCGCTTTCCTCGCCGATTCCCGGACCGCAGCAGACAACGCCAGAGGGACCCACCGTGGAGGCTGCGGGATTCGGTGTTGCCGGACCGGTGATCGATCGCCGGGTTAAAGCCACCAACTTGCCGTGGACTGTGGACGCGGCTTCGCTGGCCGCGCAACTCTCCACGCCGCACGTTGTTCTGCTGAACGATCTGGAGGCTACGGCGCACAGTTTGGCTCTGCTGTCGCCAGACGAACTGGCCACGCTCAACCGGGGTAGACCTGCGCCGCAAGCCACCCAGGCGTTGCTGGCGGCGGGCACTGGACTTGGGGAAGCTACCCTCTTCTGGGACGGCCAGCGGCACATCGTCGTGAGTTCCGAGGGCGGCCACGTGGATTTTGCGCCGCGTACGGAACCGGAAATTGAGTTATTGCGTTTCATGAAGAAACAGCACGAATTCGTGAGCATCGAGTTGATACTTTCGGGGCGCGGATTCCGCACCATTCATACCTTTCTCAATGCGTCCGTACAGCATCCGTCGTTTGAAGGCCCTGAGGCCGATGCGGCGCCGGAAATTACGCGCCTGGCAATGGAAGGGAAGTGTCCGGTGTGCACCGAGACCCTCGATCTCTGGGTGAGCATGTATGGCTCCGAGGCCGGGAATCTGGCGCTGAAGGTTCTGGCCCGCGGCGGAATCTGGGTGGCCGGCGGAATTGCCGTCAAAATCCGCAAGAAAATGGAGGATGGAACTTTTTTCCGGGCCTTTTGCGCGAAGGAAAAATTCGGCGCGCTCTTGGCGCAGATTCCGATTCAAATGGTGCTGAACGAGGAAGCGCCATTGATCGGCGCGATGTTTCAGGCGATGCAGGCGGCAGGTTTGCGCCTGGTGGGATAGGCTTCATCCAGCTTGGGTACAGTCCGGGCAAGCATGAAGTCCAGATTACGAACCCCACGGATTCCCGGTGATCTTCTGAATTTGGAATGAATAACACGATCGCTAGCGGGACTCTGCCGCATTCTCCAGGTGTCCAGCCGCATGAATATCAATGCCAACGTGGTCGCCCACGCGCAGCAGGAAATTGCTGGGATTCTTCAGCCCCCATTGAACGTAGGGAACATCGATGTGAGCGGCGATCTGCAGGTTCTGGCCATCGGTTTTCAAGTCCACGGGGATCGTAATTTCATGATTCTGTCCGTGCAGCCGAAATTGCCCTGAGATCGTAATGCGGCGCGCAGCGCCCGGCGTAAGCTTGCCGGTGACAGTCGTCGGCGTAAAAACGATTTCCGGGAATTTGTCGCTCTCCAGAATTTCGTGATGCATTTTTTTATCGCGGCCGTTGTTGCCGCTGTCTCCGCTGGTTGCGTCCACGACGATTGCGCCGCTGATTTTGCCGCTTCCGGGATCGAATCGAATGTCGCTGTTCTTCAGCGCGAATTTTCCATGAACGGTGTGCATGTTGCCTTCGAGCACGAACTCGATCTTGGCCTGTACCGGGTCAAGTCTTACGGCCGATTCCTGAGCCCGCAACGCAGGCGCCGCGAGCAGCGCGGCGCCGATAACCAGCAGCCGGGGAATCGACGATCGACGAAGTATGCGAGGATTTCGCGCCATGTGTGTCACGCCCAAAGGAATTTCCACCCGAGGCCGGCGAGTTCGTTCAAGTCAACCGAGGACAACGGTGTGGTTTCAGTATGAATGGCCAGCAATCTGGAGAACAGGCCCGGGGATTTCTGAAACAGGCGGATGGTCCTGCGGCGAATCCAATCGTTGCGGTCCATCAGTAGCATCAAGCGCGTCATGGTAACCGCCACGGTTGCGATTCTCTTATGAGCGTCCTGATAATAAGCAAGGTCACCGTGCTGCATCGCTTTGGCCAGCTGAATCGCCTGACGAAATGAGAGACTCAGGCCATGCCCGGTGACGGCATCCACCGTTCCCGACGCATCGCCCACTAGCGCCACACGCCCCCGCGCGACGGCCGGCAAAATTCTGAGGCGCGTCGTATCGCCTAGTTCTCTGGTAGTTACGGTTGCGCCCCGCAGTTTTTCGGCAATCTCAGGAAAGCGCGACAGAACACTGTCCAGCCGCAGCGACGGATCGCGCGAGATTACCGCCACGCCAACCTCTTGGCCAATCATGGGAGTAATAAAGAGTTGGCAACCGTGCGCCCAGTGTACTTCGGCCACGTCTGACCAAGGGCGCACCCTAAAATGGCTGCAGAACCCAAATCTCTTTCCGCGAACGGGCGGCGAATCCAGTCCGGCCCATTTGCGCACCGGCGAATTCTGGCCGTCGGCCCCGATGAGCCAGCGGTAGGAGAATTTTTGATCCGTCGAGGTCACGGCGTGTTCATCGATGCGAGTCACGCGCGAACCCCAGCGGAATCTCACGCCGGCTTCGATCGCGTGGGTGACCAGCAGTTGGTGAAGCTTGACGCGCCGCACCGAGAACCCGGTCGCGCCATCAAAAATTGCGCGCGCCGAATGTTCGGAGTCTACAAAGCGTATTCCGCGAAATGGAAATGCGCATTCGGACGGAATTGAAATACCGAGTGATGCCAGAGCGAAAACACCCTGGGGCAGGATGCCTTCTCCACACGGTTTGTCGATGGGAGGATTTCGGGCGTCCAGAACAGTTACCTGCAAACCTTGCCTGCGCGCCGCAATCGCTGCAACGATTCCCGCTGGCCCGGCTCCGACAATAAGTACCTCGCAATGGTCCGTCACAAGTAAACCATTGGATGCCACCGTTGATGGCAAAGTTGTTCTAATTCACTGCGGCGCTCTGTAAATAATTTGCATTGTCAAAAAGACTCATTCGCTCGCGGATTTTTACAAAATAATGACAACCATTCCCGGCGTAAGTGCATCCTTCAAGGCTCGCGTTCCAGCGCTGCGCGGGCCTTTTTTAATTCTTTCCGTTTCTCCGCATCCAGCTCGGGAAAAGCGAGATTCAGATTCTCCATTGCTTCGATCGTGGCTTCGGCGACCAGCACGCGCGAAAACCACTTGTGATCGGCGGGAACCACGTACCACGGCGCGTATTTCGTGCTCGTACTTCGAATCATGTCTTCATAAGCGACCATGTACTTGTCCCAATGTTGGCGCTCCAGCGCGTCGTTCATTGAGAATTTCCAATTCTTATTCGGATCCTCCAGCCGCTCGAGGAATCTCTTCTTTTGTTCTTCCTTGGAAATGTGCAGGAAAAATTTCAGGACCACGATCCCGTTCCTGGTAAGGTAGCGCTCGAAAGAGTTGATGTCCTCATAGCGTTGCCCCCAGATATCTTTTGAGACCAGGCTCGGAGGGATCATTTCGCGATCGAAAAGTTCGGGGTGTACCCGCACCACCAGCGCTTCCTCATAATACGATCGGTTGAAGATGCCAATCTTGCCCCGCGACGGCAGTACGCGCGATGTTCGCCACAGGTAATCGTGCGCCAGTTCCTCGATCGAGGGAGCCTTGAACGCGTGCACTTCGCATCCCTGAGGATTGACTCCGGACATGACGTGCTTGATGGTGCTGTCCTTGCCCGCCGCGTCCATGCCCTGCAAAATCAAAAGGACCGCCCAATGTTCCTGCGCGTAGAGTTTTTCCTGCAATTTCGTGAGGCGCTCGATGCCGCGCTCCAGAGTTTTGTGCGCATGTTCCTTGGATTTCAGGCCAAGCGTTTCCGCCGTATCGAAATCCTTCAGGCGAAAGCGGGCTCCATCGGCAACCCGGAAGGGTTTAGCAAATTCGCGCAGTTTCATGGCGGGTCTTCTTCCTTTCTATAAGGATTTGTTCGCTGGCCTCACTTCTGTTTGCGCGGAATCTTTACGATGATCCCATCCAGTTCATCGGTCATCTTGATCTGGCAGCACAGGCGGCTGTTCGTTTCCGGGCCTTCGGCGGCAATGCTCAGCATGAATTTCTCGTTTTCTTTTGCCGCTGGAATGCGGTTCAGGAACGAATCGTCCACATAGACGTGGCAGGTCGCGCACATGCTGTTCCCGCCGCATTCGCCCAGGATTCCTTCCACCCGGTGATTCAACGCAGCTTGCATGATGGAAGTTCCGGCAGGCACGTCCAGCTGCCGTGAAGTTCCGTTCGACGAAACGTAGGTGACGGTGGGCATCGATAATCCGTGGGCCTCCTGTGGTTCTTTCATTGCGGTTGCGCAACCAAGTGTAAAGGCGGCCGGCGAATCCTGTCGAGCGCTCCCGTCCAAATGTCCCATTCTGCAACTGACCCAGGGGCAGCAGCCGGCTGGACCAGTACAGTAAAAGGTCAGCGTGCCGATAGTACTTTTTAGCGCATTTCGGACCCCCTCCACATTCTGGCCTTCAGGACAGGAGATTTTGCACAGGGATAAAGAATAACTTCTGCCTCCATGATTCGGCCTTTGGAAGTCGGAGTAACCGATTTTGATCTGGGGAATTCCTCAGCTTCCAAGTCTTAGCAATTTGCCGGGCATGACTGGAAAACCGCGCGGTCTGGACGCCGATGCGAAATGAATTTGGTGGGCGACGGATTCGATCCGCGACGCCGATCCCGGAGGTGGACAGAACAGGGTTTGACGTAAGAAGTCTGAATTGGCAGTCGCGGTTCCCAGCTCGCAAAAATAAGGGAGAAAGCCATGAAACTAGAATTTGAATCATTCGCAAGCCGTCTGGCCCACCCAGCTGCGAGCCGAAAACAGAATGCTAAACGTACATTGATCCTCCGCGGTTTGTCCCTGATCATCTTCTCTCTGGCATTCGTCTTTGTCCTGCAAGGGCAAAATACGCCACGGGATCCCGGTCCGCGCACCGGAGCGCCCAGCGCGGGTAATTTCATAAACGGACTTTCGTCTTCCCAGCAGGCGTATTTTACCGATGGGCAGACCCGGTTTCAGGAAGTGGAGTCTGTCCAAAATGGAAAGAACAACGGTCTAGGGCCGTCCTTTAATTCCAATTCGTGTTCCAGCTGCCACGCGCAGCCAACGTTTGGAGGCTCAAGCCCCTCGGTGAACCCGCAAATTGCGGTCGCCAATCTCGAAGGGGCTACCAACAGGATCCCGGCGTTCATCACTCTGAACGGGCCGGTTCGCGAAGCCCGATTTAAATTCGCTACGGATGCGAGCGGAAGGAGCAGCAGCACACCAGACGGAGGCGTTCACGGTCTTTTCACGATCACGGGACGAAGCGACGCCGCCAGTTGCCAGATGGCCCAGCCCAACTTTGAGCGTATGGTGGATGAAAACAATGTTTCGTTCCGCATCCCCACGCCCGTCTTTGGCGAGGGCCTGATCGAAAGCATCTCGGACGATACGATCGTTTCCAACGAAACGGCACAAGCCGCCGCCAAGCAATTCCTGGGCATTGCCGGGGTAGCCAACCGCAGCGGAAACGACGGTTCGATCACGCGATTTGGCTGGAAGGCGCAAAATAAGTCGCTGTTAATGTTCTCGGGCGAAGCTTACAACGTGGAAATGGGCATTACGAATGAGCTATTCCCGAACGAGCGCGGATATCCTGGGAACCAGGTTCCTGCGGGTTGCCTGATCAATCCCACTCCGGAAGACACCACCAACTTCGACGTTACTTCGACCGTTTCCGGTCCGAGTGACATCGTGGCGTTCTCCAACTTCATGCGCTTCCTCGATCAGCCCACACCGGTGTGCACGAGTACCGGCTGCTCGCAGTCGATTCAGAATGGCAGGAACGTGTTCGTCAACGTGGCCAGGTGCGCAGCCTGCCACACACCGAGCATGACCACCGCCGCGTCGTATGTTGCGGCGCTCAGTAATGTGCAGGCAAATCTATTCTCTGATTTGCTGGTGCATCACATGGGATCCGGCCTGTCCGATGGAATCTCACAGGGCGGAGCCGGGCCGGATCAATTCCGAACGGCGCCGCTGTGGGGGCTTGGTCAGCGGCTGTTCTTCCTGCATGACGGCAGAACCTCCGACCTGATGCAAGCGATCGAAGCGCACGCGAGCCCCGGTTCGGAAGCCAACGGCGTCGTCCGGATCTTCAACGGCCTGTCGGAGGCACAGAAGCAAGACTTGCTGAATTTCCTGCGTTCGCTGTAATCAAGCGCGGGACGTTCGAGAAGCGGGTGTAGCGCCCGCCTTCAGGCGGGCATGTGCTTGGCTCAGGCATGCCTGCCGAATGGGGGGCGCTACATCATTTCAGCGGTTTGATGCGCGCCCACTCCGCCATGAATTACGCCGCGCCCCAGACCTTGCGCGCGGTATCCACCACAAGCTCAAGCTTCTTCCATTGTTCGTCCGCGGAAAGCAGATTGCCCGCGGCCACGGATGCAAAGCCGCACTGCGGACTGATCGCCAGATTCTCCAGTGGAACGAAACGCGAAGCCTCATCGATGCGCCGCAAAAGTTCGCCCTGCGATTCCAATGCCGGTTCCTTCGTCGTAATCAGGCCAAGCACCACGCTTTTTCCCCGCGGAACGAGTCGCAGCGGATCGAACCCTCCGGAACGCTCGGTGTCATATTCCAGAAGAAAGCGGTCCACCTGGAGCAGGCCGAAAAGTTTTTCGGCAATCGCATCGTAGTCGCCCTCGGTGTACCAGCGGCTGCGGCTGTTCCCCCGGCACACGTGTAAGGCGAGGGTCACGCCGTTGCTACGGGGCACGTCACGCATCGCGGCATTGTCGCCGGCAATGGCGTTTTCCAGTTCCTTGTTGGCGTCAAGGCCGGCCTGCCGCATGTGCGCCTGCTGGCGGGGATCCAGGTAGTGGGAATAGTAGGGCGCGTCAAACTGAATGTATTGCACGCCCTCCGCGACCAGCCATTGCACGTCATCGCGCACAATTTCCACCAGGTCTTTCAGCAAGTCGGCATGCGTCGGATAGAATTTTTCAGTGATGCCGGCCTTGTAGCTGGCCAGCATGAAATTGGAGGGAGCTGGCAGGGTGACTTTGAACGGCGCCTGGGCATTTTTCTTCAGAAAAGGAACTTCGTGGCCGGTCATCTTTCGGAGTTTGCGCAATTTAGCGCCGGCTGCATGCGCGGTGCTGCCTTCGACGCCTCCGCCCGGGCCTCTCCATTCCAGCGCTACCCGCGCGGAAACAAAGCCATCTACCGCGTCCGCCATGTCGGTGAGCCAGGAACCTCGCCGCATTTCGCCGTCGGTCACCACATCGAATCCCAATTCGCGCTGTTTATTCAAGACCGATAGAATGGCGCGGTCTTCCGCAGCGCGAAGCTGATCAAGAGGTAGATTTCGTGCCGCGTGCTCGGCCCGCGCCTGGAGCAGTTGCGGGTGGCGCAGCAGACTGCCAACGTGCTCAGCGCGAACAGGAATGCGCATGGCGGATTATCTCCTCGACTCAGGGAAGCGTCGGTTCGCAAATCTGTGAGAAACAGCGCAACAGTATCGAAGGCCGCGCGGAACGTCAAGAAACGGCAGTATGCGACAAGGCAGGACAGTCGTTCAAGGCGGCTCCGGCGAATTTCGAATGAATTTGCGACCGGTGGGCGGCAGCGACCGTAGGTCGCGGATCAGTCCATTTTTCTGGCGAGTTCATCGAGCCACACATCGAGAGTGGATCGCTGCTCCGGAGTCAGTTCGCCGAACACCACACCCATGCCGAAGCCCGCGTGCGTGTAAATGACCGTACCGAAAAACTCGCAGGTGCTGCAACCATAGCGGATACGAAAGCGGATGGTGGAATCTTTGGGTAGCGGATTGATGGAATCGATGTAGCAGCCGCGCGCGCTTAACTCCGAGACACGCGCGCGATCCTTCATTACACCCACGATTTCCGCCTCGGCAATAAAGGCGAAACGCGGAGTTAACCGGGCCACAGTAAAAGGAACATCGCTCATGTGTTGTATCACTCCGAAGATGATCTGGCCGAGGACCCTACGTTCCATTGTACGCATAGTCGGTCTGTCCCGCCGGCGCGCTTCGGAAGGAGTGCGAAAAAGCCATCTGTCCTTTCGTACAGGCGGAACCTGTACCAGGAATTAGGGACCAGCCTACGCCGTCGATTGGGGGAGCATGGCGTGGTACTCAGGAAGAGCTTTTCCTGCGACGCGCCGCAAAACATGAATTTGCCTGGGGTGCCGCATTCCTGAGGTTCCAACGGGGCGAGTTTAGGCGCCCGCCCAATACCGCTTCGTGTTACCCAATCATCCCAGCCATTGCGGATTGTGCCCCTCGCAGGACGCGTGCTAAGATTTCGCACGCTTAGGGTGGAATTCCCCATAGGAGTGAACTTATGAATTCAATAGTTAGTATTCTTGCAGGCGCCGCCATGTTATCGCTCGCAGCAGGCGCCAGTGCCCAGAGTTCGCGCCCGGTCCAGAAGTTTGACACGTCCAAGGGGCCGGTAAAGATTACGCCGGTATACCACGCATCGCTGGAAATCGAAGCTGGTGGAAAGATCATCATCATTGATCCCGCCAAGCCGGCGAATTTTGCAGGCCTGCCGAAGGCCGACTTGATTCTGATCACGGATATCCATGGCGACCACCTCGATGCGGATATGCTCAAAGCGGAAAGCAAAGAGGGCACCGAGATTATCGCTCCCGCTGCGGTTGCCAAGACCGTGACCACCGCGAAGGTCATCGGCAATGGCGAGAAGACCACCTGGGGCGACTGGACTATCGAAGCCATTCCCATGTACAACACCACGGCATCGCGTGGTCCGGCGCCCGGCAAACTGTTCCACGACAAGGGGCGCGGCAACGGCTACGTGCTCACCTACGGCGGCAAGCGCTTCTACTTTTCGGGCGATACCGAAGGCATTCCCGAAATGCGCGCGCTTAAAAATATCGACGTCGCCTTCATCTGCATGAATTTGCCTTACACCATGACGCCGGACGAAGCGGCCGATGCGGTCAAGGCCTTTCATCCCAAGGTAGCCATTCCCTACCACTACAAGGGACAGGACACCACCGTGTTCAAGAAGGATTTGGAAGGCACGGGAATCGATGTGCGCCTGCTGGACTGGTATCCAAGCGCATAAGGCCAGTTGAAGACATAGTGTTGGATAATGATGTGAGTGGCGCAGCCTTCCGCCAGTGGACGTTGGCCCTTGCAAGGACAAAACCCCACAGGCTGAAGCCTGCGCCACTTTTTATTGAATGAAGATTTACTTCTTAGCAGCTGGAACTTCTGCCGGTGCCGGTTTCAATCCGTCCGCAGCTTTCTGAACTCCGTCCACGGCTTTTCCATCCAGCTCAAACAGCGTGGGTCCATCGGATCTCTTCGCGAGGTAGTTGCTGCCGCTTTTGGCGATCTCCACTTGTTCGACGCGCTTGCCCGCCTTGGACGTCACGACCAGGGATAGCGTCGGGTCGGAAAATCCGCTGGTCGCAAACTTGTTGGCCGTCAGGGTGCGGATCGAGCGTAGGAACTCCTCAACGCTTACGGGGTCCATTTTCTTCCCGTCGGATAACCAGTCCTCGCCGCTGCGCGTCAGCAAATAAGTCTTGGATCCTTCGTGCAGCTCGACTTTATCCGGATCCTGCTCCGCGAAATCGAAAACCTGCTTCTCGCGGAAATCTTCCGCATCCTTGTTGACCGCGTCGCCCAACTCGTTCGGGACCTTGTACACACCATCCATCGCGCTAGTCTTCGCATAGTAGCCATCGCTGGTCTTGCGAACCTGGAGTCCCTGCGAGCCCGCGGCATCCGTGGCCTTTAACGTCGCGACCGCCGTGCCCGCGGCAAACAGGGAAGCCGCCTTTTTCTTTTCCGCGTCCGGAGCGCTGGGATCCATGGTCGCCGTGCGCAGCTTCTCGATAATCGTTTCCATTTTGGAGGTGTCTCCGCGCAGGTTTGCGGGGCTGCGGACCGTCCACTTGCCGTCGTCCGACGCGAAGGTCAGATGCAATTTTGCGCCGCTGATTTCCATGCTGGTGAGTTTGTCGAAGTCGACCGGCATCAGGCGCTTATCGCGCAGATCGTTCAAGCTCTTATCCAGATTGGCTTTCGTATTCTTGGGGATGGAGTACACCTTGGAATCGCCAGACACCATCACGTAGGCGGCGTCGCCGGTGGGCGTCTCATCGCCGATCAGAACGGTATGGGTTTTCCCGTCTTTTTCCGTGGCGGAGACCTGTGCCTCCGGATCCGCCAGTCCAAATTGCTTCAGGTCGGTAGCCTTTTCGTCAATCAGCGTGGCGCCATCCATTGGCGATAAATTGTACAGAACGGTTGACACTGATTCCTGGTCGGCAACCAGAGGCTTCGGCGCCGTGATTTTCCAGCTCGTCGGGCTCACGCGATCAAGAACAACATCGCCACCATCTTTTCGCTTCACTTCCAGCTTGGAAATGTCGTCCTGGGTCAGAGAAATCACTTTGGTGGTTGGATTGGTGGGATTGGCGCTGACGTTATCGGTTGCCGGCTTGCGATGATTGGACCAGTAAAGGGTCGCAGCAAGCGCCGCCAGGACAACGGTCGCCACCAGAAGCTGTCGCATCTTCATCATTTTGTGTCTCGCTGTGAATGGTATGAATTTCCGGGCGGCCGCTATCTCCTCCGCCACCACACGGAGAGACCTGCCAGCAGGATCGCGCCCGGCAAAAGGAACTGGCTGCTGAGGCGGACCCAGTTGAATTGCGCCCCGGTCATGTTGACTTTGCGATCTTCGGGCGGTTTCGGCCGGATGGAAATCATGTCTTCATCCGAGGACAGCCAGTTCATCGCGTTCATCGCCAGATCGCTGTTGCCGTTGAACGAGAGGAAGGAATTCGCCACCCACGACGAACTGCCCACCACCACAAAGCGTCCCTCCGAATTTTCCTTGCCCGTTCGGTAGGTTCCGGCGGCGCCAATCGTCATCGGGCCGGGCTTGTTGGCCGGATCCTTTGGATTGATGTTGGGCGTATCCAGCTTGGTGGTCGCCAGGCTCGAATCCGAGGACTCAAACAGTTTCTGCACCGTAGTTTTATCCGTGTTCTTCACGGTCAGAGAACGAGACAGCGGGAATCCGGTGGCTGTGCCCTTCATTTCATTCACGATGGGCTGCGGATCGTAGGTTGAGACCAGCGCGATCGTCGGCCCGACTCCAAACAACTGTCCCACCGGGCTCAGATCCAGCAACAAATCTTTTTCGACTCCAACTCCCCAGCTATCCAGCAGCTTGTTCAGAGCTTCGTTGTCCGCCGTGGGCCGTCCGATTTTCAAGGGAGGATCCAGCAGGAACATTGCGCGCCCGCCTCCTTCCACGTAATTCTTGATGGCGTCGACTTCGGGCTGCTGGTAGTCGTTCTTCGGGCCGGCTATTACGAGCAAGGTGCAATCCGCGGGAACCTCGGGCTTTTCCAACAGGTTGATGGATTTCGCGGTGTAATCGTCCTTGCTCATCAAATCTTTCAGGTGGGAAATGCCGGGACGATCCGTGTCATCGATCTGGCGTTCGCCGCCGCCGGTCAGGAAGCACACATTGCGCGTGTTGCTCTTGAGGTCCCGGATGATCGCGCCGGTGACGTCTTCCTCGGTCATGTTCTTGGCATCTTCTTTTTTCGCGCCAATTTGCACCACGGCGGTTCCGTACTTGGAGATGCCCGCAGCCCTTGCGGCCTGCGGATTTTTATCGGGATCGACGTAGTCCAGATGCACTCTGGGCGAGAGCGTCGCGTAGCGATCGAGCAAATCTTTGCCCGTCTGGAATGCGGTGGTCTTGTCGTAGTAGGTGATCGTGATGGGTTGCGCTACACCCTTCACAATCTTGGAAGTCTGCTCGGAAAGGCTGTAGCGTTTGTTCGCCGTCGAGTCGAAAGACTTGTTGTAACGATTGGCCAGGACGTTGGCCACCGTCACGATGCACAGAACCACCAGGATATACATCGTGACGTACGCTGCGTACTTGGTTTGTCGTGCTTCAATCCACTTGCGATTCACTTACGACCTCCACCGCATCGATTCCATCGATCGCGCCGTAAAAAACAATCCCAGGAAAATAACCGTCAAATCGAAAATAGCGTCCTTGGTATCCAGCACGCCCTTGGCGAACGAATCAAAATGAGTGATTACGCACATGTAGGACAGCACCTGCGCCCAGGTGGCATTTTCATACTGGCTGACCCATCCGAGCACCCATAGCAGCAGACAGACTCCAAAGGTCACCGCGCCGGCGATGATCTGATTCTTGGTCAGTGTGGAAATGAACGTTCCGATCGCGATCAACCCGCCGGCTTGAAGAAGCAATCCGAGATAACCGATGGCCAACGGCTTCCAATCCGGATTGCCGTAGCGGAACAGAAACAGAACATCCAGCGCGGTTGCCAGCAGCATCAACCCGTACATGACCACCGCGGAAAGCCATTTGCCGAGGATGACTTGCATGTCGGTAATCGGCGATGTCGTCAGAAGTTCGATCGTGCCGCTGCGTTTTTCCTCGGCAAACAATCGCATGGTGATCAACGGAATAAAGAATAGGCCGATCACGTTCACGTTCGAGAGTAGCGGCCGAATGACCTGTTCGTTGAGGTTCATTGGAAACTGCTCGCCTTCCATCGTGGCTTCCATGGCCATGTTCACGAAGTAGCCCACGGAGTTCCAGAAGAAGAAGCCGAAAATCACCGCGAACATCACCAGCAAAATGTAAGCAACCGGCGATACGAAGTAGCTGCGAAGTTCTTTGCGGCAGATGATCCAGATATTTCTCATTAATTCGTTCCTCCTGCCGCCACGGGTTCCATCTCCGGGGTCGTTTCCGATCCGGTCAGTTGCAGGAAGATTTCTTCCAGGCTCAACGAAGCGGCGCGAAGTTCATTTAAATCCCAACCCGATTCGACCACGGCGCGAGCCACGTCGCCCCGCACGGCTCGACCCTTGCTGGCCTCCACTTCAAAAATCACGCGCTTCTGGCCGTCGGCCTTGGCCACCACGCGGCTGACGCCGGCGATCTGCTCCAGCTTGCGCTGCACCGCCGCGGGATCCAGATTTCCATTTCGTCCCGCAACCTCGACCAGCACGGATTCTCCGGAGCTTGCCCGCTGTTGCAGATTGCTCACCGAATCGGTGGCCACAATCTTGCCTTTGTTGATGATGATCACCTGCTCGCAAGTCTGGCTGACTTCGGGAAGAATGTGCGTGCTGAGGATGATGGTGTGATCGCCCGCGAGGCTCTTGATCAGGTCACGCGTCTCGTTAATTTGCTTCGGATCCAGGCCCGCAGTGGGCTCGTCAAGAATCAGGACGTCAGGGTTGTGAATGATCGCCTGGGCCAGCCCCACGCGCTGGCGGTAGCCTTTGGAAAGCTTTCCGATGATTTTGGTGCGAACGTCGGCGACCGCGCAGCGCTCGGCGGCATAGTCAACCCGCGCCCGCAAATCCGATCCGCTGAGCCCTTTGAGCTGGCCGACGAACGAGAGGTACTCGTCGATTCGCATTTCCGGATAAACGGGAGGCGTTTCAGGAAGATAGCCGATGCGCTTCTTCACCTCGAGCGGTTGTTCGATGATATCGAAGCCGGCCACGGTGGCCGTGCCGCCAGTCGGCGTCAAGAAGCAAGTGAGCATGCGCATCGTGGTGGTCTTGCCGGCGCCGTTTGGTCCGAGGAAGCCGACGATCTGGCCCTTCTGGACTTCAAACGAGATCTGGTCAACAGCCGTCGTGTGTGCGTACTTTTTCGTGAGAGCGTTTACTTTGATCATAAGGATTCTCTTTGAGACAGACGCATACGAGCTGGATAAGGTTCCACAGGCTCAGGTTTACTTTGCGAAAGACAATCTTAAGAACCTTGCTCCCCTCTGTCAATCCTCGCCTACAAAAAACGGCCTTTCGCTAACAAAAACGAGCATGCGGCGAGAGACAGTCTCGTGCGCCTCCAGCCTAAGCGCCAGCGAATAATTTCGTTGCAGGAGGCCGGCCGTAGAGCCGCCGACACCTCGCCCCCGTACTTTCAGACGTGCGACCCTCCGAAAAGGAAAGCAAAGCAGTCCGAAATTAGCGCGAGCAAGGTTGCGGAATGTGGGATTGGTGGCGCAGGCTTCAGCCTGTGGAATGGTGTCCTTGCAAGGGCAATAATATACTTGACGCATCCACTTAGTTAGTGTACTCTGTGCTCATGGAGATTAAGCCCATGAGCGAACCAAAGAGCCTTCAGGAAGCGATTGTCTATTTCTCGAATCCTGATCACTGCCTCAACTTCCTTGTGGCGCGACGTTGGCCCAAGGGGGTTGTCTGCCCGACCTGCGGATCGGACAAGGTCAAGTTCAACGCGAAACGTCGCATCTGGCAGTGTAGCAGCCATCACGCCAAACGGCAGTTCTCCGTCAAGGTCGGGACTATCTTTGAAGATTCGCCGATCAGATTGGACAAGTGGCTTGCCGCAATGTGGATGGTTGCCAACTGTAAAAATGGTGTTAGCTCTTGGGAGATTCACCGGGCTATTGGCGTAACTCAGAAGTCGGCATGGTTCATGCTTCACCGTCTGCGACTCGCTCTTCAAACTAAGTCCAGTAGGAAACTCGGCGGTCCCAGCGGCGAAGTTGAAGTGGACGAAACTTACATCGGCGGCAAAGCTAAGAACATGCATAAAGGAGAATCGCGTAGAAGGAAACTGGCTCCTACTGGCATGGCGGGCAAGGTTGCAGTTCTCGGCTTGCTTGAACGCGGTGGCGAAGTTCGCGCAAACGTCATTCCGAATCGCCGGCGTCCGTCTCTTCACGGCGAAATAAACAAAAACGTAGAGCCTGGAAGCGCGGTTTATACCGATGACTTCATTTCGTACGTAGGATTGCCAGAACACTTCTCGCACAGCTTCATAGACCATGCGGAACGGTATGTCAACGGAAGGGTCCACACCAACGGGCTTGAAAACTTCTGGTCGCTTCTCAAGCGTGGAATCAAGGGAACCTATGTTTCCGTCGAGCCATTCCATCTGTTCCGCTACGTCGATGAACAGGCTTGGCGCTTCAATAATCGCGCAACCAAAGAAAATCCCATGAACGATAAGGACCGTTTTGACCTTGCAGTTTCTCAGATCATTGGCAAGCGACTGACTTTTGCAGAGGTCACCGGCAAGGTGGGAGAAACGAATCAGCCCTTCTAAGTACGGTCGGCTGCCACGCGGGAGACGCGTGGTTTCCGCTTTGGTTTCGGTCCTCGCCGATTCGGATTCTTCGCAGCCTCTTTGCGGTGAGCCTCGACGCGCTTCTGTATCTCCGAATGCGGAACGGAAAGCACGCGATCTACAAGACTCGTGAACGCATCGTGCTCTGGACTTTGCGTCATTAGGGCAGTCTATCACCGAATTTACGAGAACACCCAATCCCATGTGTGCCTCTGTGTCGATTTCAAATTTACCCTAATCACAAGAAGTGCGTCGTTGGGTTTGATCTCTCGTTCCCGGGGTAGCAATAACAACTGATCCGTGGTAACACGAATTTCTGAAATCAGTTTGTCATCTTCCAGTAAACAGTAAAATGGGTCTTCGCCTTCCTGCGGCCCCATGCTTCCTGTTTCTGCAAGATTCGTTGGCATTCTAAGCGCGTCGAAGATGGTCTTAATCCGAGCATCAATATCGCCACTTCTTATCAACAATCCGGGTTCTTCAGGCCGGAGAAACAGGATGTCGAGACTGCACCTAACGCAAAAATCGCCCGTGACCAGCGGAACGAATTTATAGCCGCACCGTTCCCAGTTTTTAGTAATCAGTTCAATGCCTTTGCTGAATCGTTGTTCAAACAATGCATCGTCGGTATGCGAATCGAGGATGCCCAAAACCTTCTTGTTGAAATCTGGATCATCTACCCACTCCTGAACCCCTTTGGTGTCATGCTTGTACAGGATGTTCTGGGGAAGCAACCGTAAATTATTGTGTGTTTGCCACAGGCGTCGCAGTTGCGGATGAAATTCCCTTCTTATCTCGTGCTTCAGTTGTACCCGCGAGTCGTCACGCGAAGCTCCAAGGACACGACCGCTATATAAGAGCCGAAATTCCACCGCACTTTCTCTCTCTACCGGCCCCCCGAGATAATCTTGAATCTCAGTGTGCGGCAGTTCTAAATGGGCTTCCACCGATCATTCCTTTCTGATCGGCAGTAACATGTTGACTCTATTGTTTGGATGAGTCAACTATATTATTGCCCTTGCAAGGCCTAAATTCCACAGGCTGAAGCCTGCGCCACCAAATCCGAATGGCGCACGTACGGCAAATCAGTGCGAACTCCCGTCTGCTCTGAGCTTCCTAGTTGAATTTGCCTGATCGAGTTTTCTAGCCAGGTCCGCGCGCTCGGTTCGCCGATTTGCTTCAAGAGCAACCAGGATGCCCACTGGAAGGTCCATATTGGCGCGCCTGTCTGCCGATTTCCCAATTCCCCCGCCGCAGGAAATCAGGCTTTGCAAGCATCTGCAAAATCCCGTCTTGTTATTTGCCGCCAATGAGCGTACGGTAGCGCACATAGACGTCGATCGAATTTCCTGGATCGAATATGCCTCAAAAATCTTCCCATACCGTTCCCGATTGGTCGTCCAGAATTTTGACGCTGCGCAGAACTCTACACCTCAATCAAACCGAGATGGGAAAGAGGTCGCATGCATCCGCGATGGGCGTGTCACGCTGGGAACGGGGAGAAACAGAGCCATCCTCAAGCTCTTATATCAGGCTTGGAGTTTTGGCCGGCGATCCTATGTGCTGGTATTTTTGGGGCCGCGCCGGTCTGCGGACCACGGACTTCACGCGCGTCATGCCGGATCTTGAGAAGCGCCTCAACCGGGCCAGTTCGATCACCTATCAGATTGCCGTTGCCGGCAGCGGCGCTAAAAGCCAGGCGGTTCCCGACCTCGTGGCCCTTCCATTAATCAAGGGCGCGGCGGCGGCACACGGGGAGCGCGGCGCGACGGTGGCAATGCCCCAGGACGCCCCGATCGAGGGCATGATTGCCGCTCCCAGAGCGTGGTGTCCCAATCCGTCTGCAACAACATGCGTGCGGGTGAGGGGCAACTCCATGAACCCATTGATCTACGACGGCTATATCCTGGCGGTGGATACTTCACAAGCCGATCATACCAAGCTGAACGGCAAGATCGTCGTTGCCTGGCATCGATCGAAAGGGCTGACCGTGTCGCGCTTTCAAACCTACGAAGGGGTTGAAGTGCTGCGCGCTGAGAACAATGAATACACGTCAGTGGTCCTGACCAATAAGAGAGACTGGAGCATTGTCGGCAAGGTTCTCTGGTGGATTGGACAAGCGCCTTAGGTCCGGAAACTTTTTTCGGCGAAGGCGGCAGATGCATGCGGTATGGCCAATCCAAAATTGCTTTAAGTTTTTACCGCTTAGAATCACGCACCACGCTCCGGTCCGTGGCCACGAGTTCCCCCGTATTCCTCGCGTGCGCAAAAAAATATAAAAATAATCATGAACGATAAAAGGGGGCGCCCGGAGGGATTCGAACCCTCGACCCTCTGCTTCGAAGAAAAACGGTCAAAATGACGGTCTTAAGCAACCTACGGTACTGAGGAAAAATGGCGACCCCGGTGAGACTCGAACTCACGACATCCAGCTTAGAAGGCTGGCGCTCTGATCCAACTGAGCTACGGGGTCGAGTCCCTATTGTATATCAGTTGAGCGCGTTGGCTGGGGCCGTAACGCCGGGGATCGACCCATCCGCCCGCTCGGTCATCCTCGATTAAACGGAATCATATTTTCGAGATGCTTCTCTTTCAGTGGCGGCGAGGTTAATGGAAATTTGCGTCGTCCACATCCGCGATGAAAGAGCTTGTATACTTGGGACGGAGGTAACTGATGATACATAATAGACGCCGAGTTGATAACAACTGCCATGCTGGAAAACAGTTCAATTATGTCTGCGATCTTTGCTCCCTCGACCTTCGCGGTTTTGACAATAAAAACTCTGTGCCAAGGGCCAATGGGTGGACGTGGGAAGTGACACGCAACGGGAAAGAGATCGCCTCTGCGGGAAACGAATTTGTCCGAAGCTACGGCGGAACAGAAGAGACCGCCCTTCAGGAAGGTCTCAAACGATTTGATGAAGAACCTTGTCTCAGACCCAACTGAGAAAAGGCACCGAGGAAAGCGATGCGAATATCTGACGGATTGCTAAAGTGCGTCGGATTTGTTTCCCGGTATGAGCCGGATAATGAGGGTGGATCGCATCTTCGCTTCGGCGGTACTGTCTTCATCGTTGGTGTGCTTATGGACGGGAAGGTCGGATTGGCGCACCTCGTTACAGCGAGGCACGTCGCCGAAGCAATAGAACCGGGTCAGGCTGTCATCGGCATGAATGGCAAGGACGGCATGCCGTTTTTTCTACGAACTGGCGCTCAGAAATGGTTCTACCATCCCACGGAGAGAAACTCAGTTGATGTTGCAGTGATGCCGTTCGGTAGTCCTCGTTTTGAGCAGTACGACATTCAATGGATTCCAGAAGATATTTTCGTTACCGACCAGAGGATCGCCGAATTTGATATTGGACTTGGGGACGAGCTAGTCATCATCGGATTGTTCACACGGTTCTTTGGGCGGAAGAAACTTACGCCTCTGGTTCGCACTGGCAACATCGCAATGATGCCGAAGGACAAGCTACCAACCAGAGACTTTGGGGATATGGAAGCATATCTGGCGGAGGGACGCTCAATCGGAGGATTAAGCGGCTCGCCCGTATTCGTGCGCAACACCGCAAAGATGCAGATGCAAACTGCGGACGGAAAACCCGCATACGTAGCGGGACTTGGACAACCCTATTTACTAGGGTTGGTTCACGGGCATTGGGACTTGCCCGTTTCATTCTCCGCCACTGAACAAGCGGAGGCAGTCAACATGGGGGTGAGCATCATCGTCCCGGCAAAGAAGATTCTGGAGACCCTTCATAACCCGGAATTGGATGCGCTTAGAAAGCAACACTGGGAGAATAACCAACCGAGTTCTGACAGCGGGTTCACGACTTTTACAAAACTTTAGACTGAGGTTCGGCGGCTCCCTAACCCTAGTAGACGTTCAAAATGTAACCACTTCCAAAGCGTGTGCTTAGAAGGCAGACGCTCTTTCCAACTGAGCTACGGGCGCGTCGTGTCCTACTGTAATCCTATCATTGAGTTAGCTGCCTTTGATCTGCTACCGCTGGGAATGTTGATTCTTCACTGTGCCCAGATTTGTGCCCACCCAGCTTCGACATCGCCGCAAACACGGCATCCTCGGACGGGTGGACATAGCGCGATGAAATGCTGATCGAACTGTGCCCTGCGATTCGGGCCAATGTCCAAACGTCGCAGCCGGATTCGCCCAGCCGCGTTAGAAACGTATGGCGCAGAGAATACAGCACGAACGGGCGAACGGGCTTTCCGCCGTGTTCCTTTGCTTGTGCCGCGACCGTCTCAAACGTCTTGGCATGATGTTTCCGTACGCTTGACGGCTCAACGTGGCCGCTGCGCGTCTGCGCAGGCCACACCCACCCCTCTACGGGCTTTTCCGCGCTCTCCCAGCGCGTTTCCAGAATGAACCGTACACGCGGTGTCATAGGCAGGATACGCCGTGCCGCAGCCGTTTTTCCATGAGATACCAGCAACGTACCATTCCGTCCATTTACCCACGCCAGAGACTCCCAGCGCAGCCGGAAACACTCTTCCGGGCGCATACCAGTGTCGGCTAGGACCGCAGCAATTGAACCAAGCGGCTCAGGAGCAGCGGATAGGTAGCGTGCTTCCTCTTCCTTACTCACAACACGTTCACGGCGACGCTCGCCCGACAGTAATTTGATTTTCGGCGCGGCTTCCAGCACATCCCACTCTACCGCGAGATTCAACACTCTGCGCAGTAAGCGAAGGGAACTGTTTACCGTAGAGATTTGATAGTCGCCCTCCACTCGGTGCGCGGCGCACTCTGACACAAGCTCGCCTCGAATCTCGCTGAGTGGGGAATCGGCCAATGGTTTGTAGAGTTTTAGCGTTCGCATGCCTGTCCGATACCAGTGCCACGATTTTCGCGTGGTGCTCTCGAAAGTCGCCTTGGCCCACGGTTCGATCCGAGTGTCGCAGAACTGCTTGAGTGTTGGAATGATCTTTTTCTCCCGGATGCCAACCTCGCCTTTCGCTAAAGAAGTGCGATGGGCCGATTCCATGTTTCGAGCAACCTTATCGTTGCCCTGGTGCGTGGATTCGCGGATCAATTTGCCCTGCCACATGAATTTGTACCAGTAGACACCGCACGAACCGCGCTCGCCGCATTTGCTGCATGTTTCATTTGGGCCTTTCTTGTCGCACCCACGCTTATAGATTGCCATCGCTATTTCTCCTTTGCCGTTGACCTTTTATTTTTGTTACCGCGGCCTCCCCGACGTTTCGTGAGCCCTCCCGGACCTTTCTCATTCCACCACCGTCTTTTCGTTTCTCTGTGAGCAGGGCCGGCGCATATTTCCGAGCAAAACTGATTCTGCGGTCTGTACTTAATGAAGTAGGGTGTAACGCAGGTTCCTGTTGGATTCTCCCGACTCTCGACATTGCCGCACACGCCTAAGCTCTGCGAGTAACGAAGGAGCGTTAACCAGACCACATCATTCAAATCCGAGGCGCTGAGGTAGAGATTGCTTCTCTTCCAATCCACGTAAAGTGGCGGACGACTATGTCGGGCGCTCTTGTCGTGCACGAAACCGAGATGGCGAGATACTTCAGCCGCACCACTCGCTTCACCTCTCCAAACTTTTCTCACGACAGCTCGCAATTGGTCGAAGTCTTTTGGTTCCTGGGTAAGCGACAATAGTTCGCGGAATTGCCACTTTTGCAGAAAGAAATCTACCGATTGAGCGTTGGCCAAATCTACCAGCATTGTTAGTGCCCATTTCGGAAGCACAATCGTCAAATCCAAACGTTCCGCTAGATGCCCTCGCGCCTTTCTCATCACTGAATACCTCAATAGACTAGACTTTCTAGTACAATCATGCTTACAATTATCATAAGTCGGGATGGACCGTCAAGTCTCCCGTGGGAGAAAAACGATGGCTAAGAATACTGAACGGACACTAAGTCCGCGAGAGGTAGCGCAACATCGCGGTGTCAGTCTTACATATGTGTATTACCAACTCTGGACGGGTCGTATTCCGGGTGCAAGAAAAGTGGGAAAGTCCTGGGTAATTCCTGTGGATGCGGTGCAGGGGCAACTCTTACGGCGAGGGCCGAGAAATGCGTAGCACGGCCCTCGAATCCGAATTGCTGTCCGTGGACGAATCTGCCGAGCTCCTTCACCTAAAGCCAAGCACGGTCCGGGACTGGTTGCTAAAACGCCGCATCCCGTTTGTTAAGCTCGGCAGGCGAGTGTTCGTCCGCAGAATGGATATTGAGAAATTAATTTCGTCAAGTCTTGTGCCAGCCCGCACCAACTAGGCAGTTCAGTTGAGAAGATTGCTCATGCAGAAACCTAAATCGCCAACAATTGAGAAAGCAGTGCCAAAGGCTGCAAGTCGCGCTGGCTCCAACATTGAGGCATCCCGAGAATCGTCAAGCGTTTCGGAGCTGATTGCTCAAGCAAAACAGAATCCGTTGAGGTGGCTCGTCCCAGATGTACTTCTGGAGGATGGAGTCCACGTCATCCACGGCGCCGAAGAGTCATTCAAGACAATGCTAACCATCCAGCTGCATGAGGCACTGAGCTTGGGTGGAACATTTCTGTTGCGCGAGGTCCAGGGTGGCTACATAACCGGCATTGCCAAATTGGAAATGAAGGGTCGCCAGTTCGGTCATCGCCTTGGAAAGTTCTTCCCAATTAGTGCACCTAATATCCGCGTTCTATCAGACAATCAGCGTTTGAAAATCCTTTCACAAAGGACCGCCAGAGGGCGAATCAAGATCATAGCCGATTGGGCTGTGGCTGAGGGTTTACAGTTCATCAGCATAGATAGCGCAGTCAAACTTTTTCCGCCAGGGTGCGACTTGAGCTCGGCAGATGCGGCAAGCGACGTGTTCAGCCAGTTGCAGAGGTTGCCCGCTGTTTTGATCATCGCGCACGACCGGAAACCCCAGCCAGGGATTGTAAGCAAGGCCGGCAACGCGGAGATTGTTGGCTCAGGAAGATTCGCCCAAGATCCTGACGTTATTCATCAAATGATCCGCCCCGACGGGCGCGCACCTCGCGCTGATTTTCACTGGGGAAAAATGCGAGCAGGCAATAAATTCGATCCAATTCCGCTCTACTTCGATTCTCTCGACTACCGGCTTTATCCCCTCCATCCCTACATTCACCTGCTTTCCAAACGGCCAATGCTTGGTACCGAATTGAATGTTGAGGCCGAACGGAGATACGGTTGGAAGGAACGACAAGCCCGAAAGTATCTAGCGAACCTGAGTGCCGTGCGAGACGCTAACGGGGCTCCCTGCATTGAAGAAAAGATGAAAGGGCACAACAAGCTGTTCACTATGCTTGCCGAACCAATTGGTCTGCTAGAAGAACCCGGAGAATTAGTGCAAGGTTGCAATAACTCTAAGGGTCTAGACGATCAGAACCACAAAACGTCGAGAACAGTTTCAACGGACCCGCTTGGATTCTTGGGATCGCGACCTCCCAGGCAGTGACAAATCCTTCTAATCATCGTCGAATTTTACGAAAAATCCGAATGAGCACATGCGGGCCGGAATGGTTGCTTGTGGCTCGCGCTTAAGTGCTCGGCCCCATATCGTGCGTGTGTCACTTCACTGGATCGCAACATCGGAAAAAGCGATAATGGCCAGGTTGAAATCGTTCGCATCGGTGATCATCATGATGCACGAGATTTTAGTGAACGCGGGGGTAGTGGAAGGAGCAGCGGCGGCAACAGTAACAGCAGCTGCATTATCCTCGTTATTGTGGTCAGCGCCACACCCCGCGTGCTGACCGAATGCTTTTTGTCACTAAGGCGAGTGAAAAGATTTGACCGACTTCAGAAAAGGCGAGGCGTCGAACTGTGACGCCGAAGCCCGCGCGGCTTTAGGCGCGCAGCATGATCGTCGGTCGCGTCCGGTCGTGTTTCTCGCACGTTCCCCTGGAAACGCATTCTCTCGTGGGAACATACTATTGGGGCTTTTTCCTTATTCTGTATCTGACGCTCTAATTCTTCACAAAATCTCCCCATAAAACTATTGATTACAGGCAGCTTGACCAAAGTATGTCTGATTTAGCCCGTCTCCCTGACGCGCCGAAAGAGTGCTTTTATGAATGAAGAGAAATGTCTCGTAGCAGGAACTGTGGCGAATGCATGGCGAACATTACGTCAAGTTTTACAGTATTTAAAACTTGACATAATCTCCGCTCTCCTGTACTCTGACCCTCGTGAGACCTCGCGACAACAACTCGATAGCTGGTAGGCTCCGAAGGAAAATTGCTGACGGAGGTCCCGGCACACTTTGGACGTATGCAGACTTTCGCCTTTTGCCGCCTTTGGCTGTTGCTGCCGCCTTAAGCCGCTTGACAAAGGAAGGCGTAGTCCGTCGCGTCCGAAAGGGTGTGTATTACTCGCCCAAAAAGTCTCGTTTTGGAGAGCTAAAGCCCGATCCAAGAGAAGTTATGGCTGCTGTATTCAAAAGCAGAGGCATTGAATGGAAGCCGAGCGGCCTGGCCGCATATAATGGGTTGGGTCTTACAACGCAAGTCTCACCAACAATTACACTGGACGTACCAAGGAAAATATATTCGCTCGAAATCGGACCAGGCAACAAGGCCCATGTGACCGCGAACGTAAAACTGAAGGTTGGAAGAACTGTCAGCGGGCTAAGTGATGAAGAACGGGTAATTTTGGATGCGCTACGAGAATTGCGCCGGATTCCAGATACTTCACCAGCAGAATCGGTCAGCAAGATTAAGGATCTTTTTGCAACGAAAAAGGGCTCATTTAGCCGGTTGGCTGTTCGTGCTTTAGATGAACCGCCGCGTGTTCGAGCAATCCTCGGAGCCATCGGCAACGAAATTGGCGCAAGTCGCTCCGCACTTGTCGCTCTGAGAAAATCTCTAAATCCGATCACAACTTTCAATCTTGGCCTGGGCACCTCTCTTCCGACAGCTCACGATTGGCGGATCAAGTGAAACAATACGCAAGCGAATTGGCGGATTTCGCTGACTTGCTAATGGCAACAGCACAAACGAGGGACTTGCCACCTGCAATTATCGAAAAAGACTATTACTTAACACGAGTGTTGCGCGCGTTGGTTACTACACACGACGGCCAGTTCCTTTTGAAAGGCGGGACGAGCCTCTCGAAGGGATGGCAATTGCTCCGCCGTTTTTCTGAGGATATCGACCTGCTGGTACGCGGTGAAGATGGATGGGGCAAAGCGAGAAGGCATACTCGGTTGAAAGAGTTGCAGAACCGCAAGCGGAGCGAAAGATATCGGCTTTGACAGACTCCTCAATTCCGAGACCGGGATCCATCGAGCCGTTGTTTTATCGTATGCCTCTGTCACAGAGGATCTTACTGGAATCAGCAAGACACTTCTGCTTGAAATGGGTTACCGGGGCCAAACTGCCGACTCTGTCCGTCGGAGCATTCAATCAATGGTTACTGAGTTTGCGGCATCGAGAGGTCAAGTTGGACTGGCCCAAGACCTGCAACCATTTGAAATGGAGGTTCAAAGTGTTTGCAGAACATGTGTCGAAAAACTGTTTGCGGTTCACGCAGCCTATCAGGTCAATCGAGCCAAGGGAAAAAGTCGCCACTATTACGATCTTTACGAGCTGCTAGGTTTGGAAGAGGTTCGCGCCTACGTCGGAACAGAGGCTTACCGACAATGCGTTGTTGAGGTCCGGATATTTTCGCAAGAACACTTCAAGGGGCAGCCTGTACCCGACGCAGATACATTCGCTCACAGCCCTGCTTTTTTGCCCGATGGCGACAACCTAAAGGCGTTGGAGCAGAACTATAAAGCGGAGGCGACGTTGTTCTTCGGGCAGCAACCACCGTTAGCCGATGTGCTTCTTAGGATCGGCGACCTACTCCCAAAACTCTGAGTTATTCGGAACGATTCAAGTCCAACCTAAGCCCCAGCTGCCGACCCTACCAAGACCAGTTCATCCTCCGGGAATCGAAAAACACCATATTGGGACATTAGCTCGGCTTCAATCTCTCTCGCGGGGAAACAGTCCTGCGTTTCATCTGCGGAAAAATGTTCCTCGCAAACTGCGATGCTGCGTGTGCCCCACAGATGATTAGCAACTAGGACCAGACTCGCAGGTTTATATTGCCGCTTCTGGCAAGCGCAATAGCCGCATATAAGAATCAGACTCAATGGATAGGCACGTGCAGCTTTCCATTCCCTTTCGCGGATGATCGTGTGTCCCCAGCCGATGACCTCGCCAAAGACGCACGGACTCTGGACAGCTCCCGCAATATCGGGCGAACTCGGCCAAGCAAAGCACTTTTCCCTAAACGCATGTAAGCCACAAGTGCAGGTCAGTCCCGGCAAATTTCCGCAAGAGCTACATGCGGCCTCCGCTGCCTTTCCGGGACTCCAACCTTCTAGGCCCCACGCGGGGGTTGCGGGCGTTGGAGTAAAAGATTCTTGGCTATCGCTTTGATGTTTGCTGTTCTTTTGAGTTCTGAATTTGCGGTAGAGCGGTGTATTCAGTACCCAAAAGCACCATCCATGGATACGCTCGTTTACAAATTCTTCGCAATACGGATAGCTACGCTTGTCGGCGAGATAAGTCCTACCGGCATTCTCTTCTAAATCACGCAGGCCACGGGACACCAGAGCCGATGACCTCACGGCTAGGCTTCTTGTCGCGCTGGGAATGATGGTTCCAGTTTCGTGTTTGTCTTCGGATTCCATTACGCAGCTTTACGCAGACCTTCAAGCTGTTGGCGTGCCCTCTCGATTTCGTCCTTTACGCCCTCGGCCATTTCTTGAAGAAGATCTCGTCCTTGCTTCGCTGCCTCCATCATTTTCTCACTGAGAATGTAGAGGTTCGAGCGAACAACCTCCTCACGCTCAATTGCAATCTCGGCGACTCGCCTCTTTACCTGAGCAATTTTGCGAATCACGCGGATCAACACTGCGGCCACACCTTCACCCGAAACGGATTCGGGGCTATTCTCATATTCTTCAAGGATGGCCCTCAGCCGATTTTCGTCACCCATTTCGTAAGCTCGATTCGCTTCGGCCATTAAACGCTGTCTACGCGCCCGGTCCTCGGGATCAGTGACAAGGTCCGGGTGCACACGCTTGGCTACTTCTCGATATAGACTCTTCAGAGTTTGCGACGGGTTTAACTCACGCGATTTGAGAGCGAGTGTTTCCTCATAGTCCGACTGCGATGCATCGGCCTTCGCCCGCGCACGCGAGGCTTTGGCCCGTGCATCTTCATCTGAAGGCTGAGTTCTGCTGATGTACTCCGCGATCTCAGCTTCGATAGAATCAAGCTCGGTATACAGAACACCAACAACCCTCACATAGAGGGCCTGAAATGCCGCCAGTTCAGCGTGCAGGTTTGCTAGACCAAGCTCACGTTCAACGAGCTCTGCCTCTAGTGCTGCAAGCTCCCGTTTCTTCTCGTCCAGTTCAACTTCTTCTGGTCTTTTGCGGGACGCGAGTATGTCGGTCATGATCGCCTTTTCGCCCGTTGCCGACCCTGCGCTATCTTGTGACCCGAATCCAGGCTAACCACTAAGGACCGTATGGCTATCATTCGGACTGAGATGCTGCTCATTTGCTTGTCCCCTTGCATTTCAAATACTGTTCGGCAGTTTTTACTTTTCCGGGGGCACAATCGGGATTCTTCAACCTTTCCTGTTGTGCTTTCCATTCTGCAAAACCGCCTACTCGCGGCGATTGCGCCGTCGGCGGAGAAGCAACGCTCTGAGTCTTGGGAGTGTCGTAGTAAAAGCTTAGACAGACGGGAACCTCCGTCCTGCCGTGTTCCCCTTTGACTTCCCACTCCCAGGTTCTGCACAGCATCCCGGTCTTCGTGTCCAACGCAAAGTCGAGCACATAATCGTTACTCAACTGGTTCGCTCCTGGGTTGGGCAGTCTTACGGGTATGAATCTTTGATAGCCCTCTACCGCAGTAGGTTGGGCGCTGGCTGATGCTGGTGGTTTGTCATCCAGTGCATTACATCCCACGCACAGAAGCGATATCAGCAGAATTGCTTTCAAGTTCATTCCCATCTCTCTGCCCTCTGCGCGGTTCGTGCCTTCAGGTATGTAGTCTATAGCCGATTTATCGGCGAAAGCCTACATCCATAATTACGCACGTGTCCAGCGACATCTGCGTCCGGCTTGGAAAGAGATTGCGCCTCCTCCGCAAGCAACAAAACTGGACGCAAGTCTACATGGCAGAGCACGTGGGAATGGATCGAAGTTTCATCTCAGATTTGGAAAATGGGAGGAAGGAAATCTGCATTCGCAATTTGGAGTTACTGGCCACTGCGTTCGGCATGACCATCTCGAAGCTAATGTCGCGTCTCTGAAGTTCGACACAAAAAGCGCGTGTTAAAAACTCAAATTTTGGTTTTTTTCAAAAACTGAAGTTCGGATTCGCGGAAGTACCTGGGGGCATCGCGGCCTACCCATCCGGCACAGGTGCCCTCTCTCGTTTTCGTTCAACCGGTTTGAAACTGTGCCCAGTATTGTGCCCACCGTCATTCCCGGCCACTCACCGACGATTGCGGTCGCTACTGATCTAAGAGCTGAAGCAATCGCAACTTACGGCTAGTGACCGACGTTCGCAGGAAATGCCGTAAGTTGTTGATTCTTCGTGAAGGAAGTCTTAGAAGGCAGACGCTCTTTCCAACTGAGCTACGGGCGCGCAGGTATGAAGTGATTCTAAGTCATGTAGCGCGCAAATAGTACTCACGCGTTCGGAGTTTTCTGTGGGTGGTGTTCCGCATGGCGGCGATCTCGCCGGTCATTTTGCTGGTATGAGAATCGCAGCGCTCTGGTCTTTCGACAGAAACACCATTCCATCCGCGTTTGAGCTGTTGGGCGGCCCGCTGCACTGGATCTCTTACAGGTTACTTGTGAGGATCACTCCGTGTGAGCACTAATTTTTCCGCCAATATCCCATGAGAAAATAGCTTGTGGCAACTCCGTCCAAGCTGGCTCCTGCTTTTTTAAGCGTCTTTGGGCTTCCTTTTGTTGGAATGGGTCTTTTTGCGGCATTTACTTTTTTCCATGCCCCCAATCAACCCCTGCCTTCCAGAATCGGAGGAGCCGTCTTCGCTTCCGTATTCACGTTGGTCGGCGGAGGCTTGATCTTCGGCTCGATCTACGGCTACTCGCGCTTGAAAAAGCAATCGGAAATCGAGCGCTCCCATCCCGGCTCTCCGTGGCTGTGGCGGCCGGATTGGGCGGCTGGCCGCGTGGAGAGCAGGAACAAAGCAAGCGCCATCGGCTGGTGGGTGGCAGCGGTGCTGGCCAACATGATTTCCTTGCCGATATCGATGGGCAGCAGCTCGCAAGGCCTAATCGCGCGAGACCCCAAGTTTATCGTGCCGGCGGCGCTCGAAGTGATTGGTTTGATCGTGGTATTTGGCGCGATTCGCGCCACCATCCGCTTCGAACGTTTTGGCCGAACATATTTCGCGATGAGTTCGCTGCCTTTCTCGCCCGGAATCCGCCTTGCCGGCGCGATTCATCTTCAACTCAATACGGATGCCGCCCATGGCGTGGACCTCAAGCTAGCCTGCATTCGCCGGGTAGTGACCGGCTCAGGTAACAATCGCTCGACGCAACAGGTTCCGTTGTGGGAGGACTCGAAAAATGTTCCTGCCACTGCATTCATTCACGATCCGCTCGGCACCGTGATCCCCGTGGAATTTGGCCTTCCTGGTGACGCTTTCCAGACCGACCATGACAATCCCAGCGACCAGGTGATCTGGCTGCTTAAGGCCAAGGCCGATCTTCCCGGGGTCGATTACTCGGACGAGTTCGAACTGCCCGTCTTTCGAACTTCGTCATCATCCCCGGTTGAGGACGCTTCCACCTATGGTATGCAAATCGGAAGTTTCACGGAAACCACAACGATGGCCAGCGAAGGATCCGGCGAAGTTGCCGAACCACCGCGCCATCGGGTCATCGTCGACGATTCGCCCGACGGCCTGCGATTTCACTTCGGCGCCGGACGCAACATCGCCCGCACCCTTCTCGTCGTCAGCTTCGCGGTGGTCATCTCCGCGCTTTTCTACACGATGCTGCGTATTCAGCCCCAACCACCCCGGTTTTTCCTGGCCCTGGTTGGCTTGCTGGATTTCTTCCTGATTCTGGCGGCCGTTCATGCGGCGCTTTCCACGACGCGCATTGTTGTCGGAAATGGCGTGATTTCCTGGCAGCGCTCCATATTTGGAATTGGCAAGGCTCATGAATTGCAGATTTCGGAGGTTGACTCGATTCTCGCCTGTACCAGTATTCAGCAGGCCAGTTCCTCCGGTGCCACGCTTTATTCGCTGAGTCTCAAAAGCAAGTCAGGGAAAAACTACACTCCGGTCGATGACATCGAAAGCCGCCAGGAAGCTCAGTGGATCGTTTCGATGATCGAAAAGCGCGCGGGTTTGCGCTTGAACACGCAAGTTGAAATCAAAAACTCGTTTTTCGGACCGCCGCCACAACCCGGCTCTGCCTTGCCTGCCGGATCTGCGTTCGCCGTCGGCGGTTTCCACGTGACGGGCAGATCCAATAGCAACTGGTCCCAGGTGGTCGGTGGAATCTTCTTTATGGGTTGGCTGGGTTTTATTGGTTACATGGTGCTGCGCATGCCCCGTGTGCGCGGGGCCAGATCGGCCGGCACCGCAAACTCTTCGCGCGCGGGTTCAGCCGGCCGAAGCGCTCCACCCTTCGCGCGCACCGCCGCAATGAAACAGGCCTCCCTGGAGGAAGTCTTGGCGTGGTCCCCGCAGCAGCAAGCTGAGGAACTTATGGCGCGAGCGATTGAGCACGATAGCTCCGCACCGCCTGCCATGACGCAACGCATGCCGATTTGGGTGGGGCACCTTCAGCTCACCAGCAATCTTGGACAACTTGAAGACCGGGCACGCTACTCGAGCGATCTCCGCGTGCGCCGCTCGGAAGCCGATCTGGAACTGGCACTCGATGGTTGGTCTGAAACGCCCAATTCCGCTGATCTCCTCATGAGCCTCGCGAAGTCGGATCCGGCGTCGCGTCCCAGGGCGCTGTATTTCCTTGGAATTCTCGCCGGAGATGACGTCGAATCGGAGCGTGCTCACCAATTCATCCTCGATTCCGCGCGCAACAATCCTGACCCAACCGCTCGCCAATGGGCCACCGAAGGCCTGCGCTTCGTGGGCACCGATGCGGCGCTCGACGAACTCTTCGAGATTTTTAGTCAGGACCGTTCGTTTGCCGTTCGGGATCGCGCCGGATGCAACATTACCGACTGCGGCGTTTTTGAGCGCAAGCAGCGCCTTCGTTTGGTTCCGCGGCTCATCGACCTAGTCTCCGATTCTCATGCGAATCCCCAGATGCGCAACTGGTCGTTTCTGGCTCTGCGAGGGATCACGGACGAAAATCTTCCGTCGGACGCCGCCGCCTGGCGCAACTGGTACAACGAGAAAGCCCCTGCCAAGCTCGCTGAATTTGCGGCACTCGATTGGTGGCAGGTTCGCGGCGATAACTGACTGCAACCCGTGAGCAAAGTCACCGTTCGCAATGGCAAACCCACGCCGTAACGCAAAAAGCCACCAACTTCACGAAATGGATATTTTCTGGCTCACCCCAAATCGGCGAGATTTTATACACCGTAAATAATTACTTGTAAATTAATAATATGAAGTATTACTATGTGCTAAGCTGCGGCGAAATCTCTCTGGACGCTGGAGAAGCGAAGTGCCGGCGCCTCGCGTCGATCAGAGGCTAGGCGATTACACTCTGCAGCAGCGGGCCAATCACGGCGAGGTTCTTCACCAGGTCATCCGGAATGTTATGGCGCTGCTTCAAATACTCGGCGCTGTTGTAGGAAAGCCAGACCTTGCCTACGGCATCTTCCCAAACCAGCGCTTTGAGAGGTAAATCAATCGCCAATGTTGGGGATGCCACCATCGGCGGCGTGCCGGCCTTCGGGCTTCCGAAAAGGATGAGCTGCGTCGGATGCATTTTCATTCCGATCTTTTCAGCCTCGCCGCTGTGATCGATGCGAGCGAAAATGGTAAGGCCTCGCGATGTTAAAGCGGATTCCAGTCGCTGGAGCGTTTCGGAAATCGAGTATGGACTGCTGAGGTGAACCATTCCGTTATTTGCGGAAGGAGCTAAACTTGCGGTAGACATGTTTAAGTCCCCCGGATAGATTCGAGGTTTATCACCGCTATCGTAACATGTGCGATATATCCTTGCCGCCACGATCGATCCGCTGTCGATTTTTACCGCCCCATTACAATTGATGTAACACGAGCGTTCCCATCCTCGTCTACAATAGGGTGGCGAATTCCGGGATTCCCAGATCCCTGTTCGCTCCACGCCCCTGTTCGGAAGATAAGAGGTTCTCGGCCATGCAACGCAACGTGTTCTTCCTGCTAGCAGCCATATTCCTGTGCTTTCAAACCGCGCGCGCGCAGCAAGGTGGCGCGGCGGTGGTCTCTCCAGGCTCGCAGAATCAAATCGCAGTGACTCCCGCACCGGATTGCGATCTGCCCGCTGAACCGCGGCACGTGACGGAACAGATTGCCAGTCTCCAAACGGACGGCACCCATCCGCAATCCAGCCCGTTTGATCTGTCTGCGGGACCTGATCCGGCTCCGAATGCTGTTGATCTTGAGCGCGATCTGAGTGTTCTTGCTGAAAGACAATCGGCACTCGCCCAGTGCATTCTCGCGACCGATGTGCCCAATGCAGCGCGGGATTTTCAGGGTGGCTGTTCCGGCCAGTTACTTTTGAATTTTGAAATGCGGCATGACGGAGAGCCCGAGAAGAATGTTCCGATTGGACGATTGGCCGGCACGTCGGCTTTTTTCTTTGAATCGGGCATGACCATCGATGCCGATGGCGCTCCGAACGCGTATCATCCCGACAATTTGGGGCTCGATGATTTGGCCAACGCCGGTGCGCCGGGACGGTGGGAAGGACTGGCGAAAGATGCCGAAGGGCAACCGATCATTCAGGGGCCGGACGATCCGTTTCCGGGTTACTACATTTCGGCGACGGCGCTGGCCGATCACTCCAAGGCATTAAATGATCCCACGCGCTACGTGGATGCGTCGAAGATTCCTTTCGTCGTATTGCCCGGCGGAATGAACCGCCAGATTGGGGCGCGGCCTGGTGACTTCGCCGTCGTGTTTAATCAGCGGAACGGGAAAAGCTCGTACGCAATTTTTGGTGACGTCGGACCGTTCGACCGCATCGGGGAAGGCTCAATGGCGCTGGCCGACAATTTGGGCGTTCGGTCGGATGCTCGAAACGGTGGTGCGCACCGGGGCATTCTGTATCTCGTATTTCCGGGCTCCGGCAACGGGAGACCGCGCACGATCGAGCAAATTAATTCCCAGGGGCAGAAATTGCTGCTGGCCTGGCAAGACGGTGTTTCACGCGGCGCATGCACCGCGCAATTGCCGGAGCGCACGCAGGAAAGGAATCAGGCCACCGATTGAAACAATCACCGAAATTAAACGGCAGTTCCGCAAACGGTAAAATCCTGCGCCAACATCTTGTGGAACTTCTTTCCGGCCGCGGCGCGCATATCGATTGGAAGGCCACGTTCGGCGGCATTCCGCCTAAATTGAGAGGAGTGCGTCCCGGCGGCCTGCCGTACTCGGTCTGGGATCTGCTGGAGCACATGCGCATTGCCCAGTGGGATATTCTGGAATTTTCCCGTGACGCAAAACACGTTTCGCCGGATTGGCCGGCAGGTTACTGGCCGTCATCTCAGGAGCAACCGAGCGCAAAGGCCTGGGACAAAAGCCTGAAATCGTTTGCGCGGGATCTTGAGCGGATGAAAAAACTGGTTGCCGATCGCCAGTCGAACCTCTTCACGCCGATTCCTCACGGCACCGGTCAGACCATCCTCCGGGAAGCTCTGCTCGTCGCCGACCACAACGCCTATCATCTCGGGCAGGTCCTTACGGTTCGGCGAATTCTGGGGATTTGGAAGTAGTTTTTTCTGCCTGAGTTTCACGCGATCTTAAGGTTGATATTTTATAATTTAGTAGATGGTCGGCTGAATATGGATGCGCGGGCTCGATCCGTATTTCAAAAATAATTTCCTGCTCCGATGTAACGTGCTCCGCCAGCCGGGCATCTAAGAAGTGTAAGCAAGCACGCTGAGAGTCTGTGCGGCCACGGTGCCTGTTGTTCTTCAGGTTTCGATCGTTACGCCTCGGCGGCCCGAATTCAATAAAAAAGGGAGAACCTATAGCTATGTCTCGACGTCCGTTGTCCATTCTTCTCGCGATTTTTGCGCTGGCCTTTATGGCTGTCTCGGTCTCGGCAAAGAACGATGCTGGCGATACCATCACAACCAACCTGAAACTTACCTCACCCACAACCATCGGCACGACGCAACTGGCTCCCGGCGAATACAAGGTGATCGCCGATGGAAGCAAAGCGAAATTTCAGCAGGGCAGCAAGGTTGTTGCGGAGATTCCCTGCACGCTGAAGGATTTTAACGGCAAGGTCAACCAGACGACATTCATCATCGATAACAACAAGCTAACCGAAATTCAGGTGTCCGGAAAGAGCAAGACTATCGAATTCTCTTCCGGAATGTAATCGCGTTTGAAGCCGCAAGCAGCGGGAATGAAGCGTGCCATTTTCAGGTACTGCGCCGCGTCCTTTGCCGGCAAAGTGGAGCGAATGGCGCGCTGTTGCAAACCAACGTGGGTTGTCCTGCCTTGAATTGTTGCGGAGAATTCAGGGCAGGGCAACTTCCGGTTCTTGTTTTTTTCCTCACAATGCATCGAGCAGTTGTATTACTTTCCCTCGTGCGAGTGTCCTTCGGCGGGTGCGGTACCCTTTACATCCAGGTGATATAGCTTGATCGCGTTTTCGCGCAGCACCATGCGCGCGATTTCGTTCGCGCGGAGGATAGTGATTTCTCCGTCCTCCAGCATGCCGGTCAGCGCGATCCCCAGAGCCTGCCGCGCGGCCTGTGACGTCTGCCAGCCGATCTCTTCCCAATCGTAGGCTCCGCTGCCCGGATATAAATCCGTTCCAAACAGAACTTTTTCCGGATACCACTCCAGCCATTCGCGCAGGGCTCCCGCCAGTTGGTGCGGCGATTCCATCCAGGTTTGCTCGGACAGATCGGTATAGACGTTTGGTTTCATCAAGAGCGCGGCAATTTCATGTATGAAAGGTCCTGATCCACCGTGCAACAGCACGAAGGTGGTCTTGCGAAGCCGCGCGTCATTCAAAACCGATTCCAGCAGCAGCGGATTCGATCCCTGCAGGTAAAAGTACCCACCGCAGCCGGCGCCGGTATGAATGTGCACCGGCAGCCCGAGCCGGCCGGCCTCGGCCGCGACGCTTCGAAACAAATAGTCCTGCAGCCTGGTGTAGCTTTCTTTGGAAGGCGAGCCGCCTTGCGCGTATTTCGCGTAGATGGCCGCGGCATCCTGTTCCGACGCCGGCTCGAAATCGAGCGACCGCAAATAGGCGGCTTCAAATTTGATGGCCACGGCGCCGTCTTTCTTTTGCCGTTCGAGCTCGGGCGTGATCACCTTGGAAGCGTAGTCCGCGAGCGTGGCCGGCATGGCCTGAACGCCGAGTTCATGGCGGTAGCGCGCCAGCAGCATATTTTCACGGCCGAAGAAAAATTTCCGGTCCGGCGTTTCCGCGGCCAACGCGTTGTTATTGAGTGGAAACAGCAGCGCATCGTCGAACGGAACCCAGCGGAAATGTTGCGGGTCCAGGCCGCGACCCATGGCCACGCGGTTTGCAAATTCCATATAGAATCCCGAGATCGTCAGCGCCCGGCGGGATCATGGTCGCCCTGCTCCTCGCGAATCTTGTTTTTGGCGGCGAGGAGTTCCTTTGTGTGCGCGTCGCTGCGATCGTCATAAGCGTAATTCCATAGAGCTCTCCAGGCGCTGAGATACTGGGGATTTTCCGGGCGCGTCATGGCGTTCGCCACGGTCGCTACAGCAGATAGCAGGGCAGCGCGTCAAATTCATCGTCGCGCTCGCCGCCGGCCACGACGCGCGGAGGATGCACATGATTGTCGATGGCCGAATCTGCGAATTTCCGACATGAGCGCGGGGTCTGGCGCTTGCGCCCGCGCAATGACAGTGCCGGTCAATAGAATTGCAATTCCGCAAAACAATTGCATGATGAGTGCCTCGGATCGATCGTAGCTGCGCGGCTATGCACTTGAGGAAAACCGAGTGCACGCCAAACCTTAGCTCTCGTGCTGCGCGCGGTCAAGGCTCGACTGGCGCGCGTAAAATCACGCCGTTCTGCTTTCGCACCCAAAGCCAGTTGGCCAGCGCGATCGTCATGGTAGCGAGGATTATGGCCCATTCGTCGAGCCGCATGCGCGACACCAAAATCAGCATGAGGGCGATTCCCAGTCCGGCAACGAATACCCGCCGGGCGCTCTGAAGGCAGCCGCCACCCCGGGCGCTTGCGCCTTCAATGAGAAGTGGCGCCGCGCACACCAGAATGTAAACGAATAAGCGCGCCACTGCGGAGACGAGCACGTTCCATTTGAAATTTCCGAATACCGCCAGGCCCCCGACCACCCCAGCAAATATCAGAATCGAAATGTGACGGAAACGCGGGTGAATGCGCGAGAAAAGGGAGGGGAAGTCTCGGTGCTCTCCGAGCGCGAACGATAACCTGGGTGCATTCAACATGTGCGCGCTGAGAAACCCGTACACGGAAATCAGAGCGCCCGTGGTAATCAGCGAGGCGCCCCACTTTCCCCACATCGCCTGCGCGGCCAGCGAAAGCGGGCGGTCTGTCGCGGACGCCGACGGAATCACGGTCACAACCACGTATTGAATGAGGCAGTAGAGCGCGGCGGTCGTCAGAAGCGCGGCGAACAGCGCGAACGGCGCATCGCGCCGCGGATCCTTGGCTTCCGCCATCGGCACGACGGCCGATTCAATCCGCCGTACGCGAAGGTAATCGCCAGCATGGCTTCAAACCAGTTGCGAACGGGAAAAGCGGAGCCGGGCGTGAATCGCGGCGCGGCTGGATGCATCCGGAAAAGAAAAACTGCTCCGGCTTCGGCGAAGAAAAACAATGCCGACAATTTTGCCGCCGTGAAAACATTGCTGGCGGCCGCACCCGACTTCACCCGCGATAATTCACAAGGGCGAGAAATCCGATCAAAATCGCGGAGATCGCCAATCGAGGAACGGTTTCCTGTGCCGCGGACCAGAATTGCGTCAGATAGTTGACGAAGAGGTTCACCGCGGCAGCGACAGCCGTGCTGCGTCAAAGCCAGGAAAGCCAGCCCGTTTCGATTCCCGCAAAGCGGCCCAATGCTTCCCGGGAAATAAATACGGTCCGCCGGATTCGCCGAATTGCGAGGCGACTTCGGCAAAACACAGCATGATAATCGCGATGGCCATCGCGCCGATAAGATAAGCGAGCGGACTCCGGCGGCCACGTAACCGGCTACCACCGAGGGCAATCCAAAAATGCCGCTGCCAATAATGGAATTAATCACCAGCGCGGTCAGGGTCCAGCGGCCCATCGCGCGAACCAGACTGGGTGATTCCTGTAATTCCATCGATCCTCAATCCTGCAAATGAGTACGGCAACACCAGCTTAGGCCGTCGCGACCACGTGATTCGTCAACTTTCCGATGCGTTCCACTTCAAGCTCAACCGTATCGCCGGCTTTCAGGAAGCGGCCCATCTCCAGGCCGCAGCAGCAGCGATCGGTGCCGGATTCGGCAACGGTTGCGGTGCCGGAACCAAAAAATTCACCGGGGTAGAGCGTCTCGTCCTGGGAAACATAAGCAATTAATTCCTCGAACGTCCAGCGCATGCCCTTGGTATGTCCGTAGGACGCTTCCTGGCCGTTAATCCGCGCGTGCATTTCCAGGTTGTAAGGATCGGGAATTTCGTCCGGCGTGACCAGTAGCGGACCAATGGCGTTGCCTCCATCAAAATCCTTTCCTTTCGCGGGGCCGAGGCGGCCGTCCATTTCCGCTTTTTGAACGTCGCACGCAAAAATCAGTTGAAGATGGTAAAGCCGCCGATGAAGTCGCGCGCTTTTCCTTCGGAATGTCGCGGCCCCGTCGGCAAAGAAAAATTCCGAACTCAGTTCCAGTCAAAGGCTTTCGTGTAACGAGGGAATGGTCACGCTCGCGCCGTCGCCAATCACGTTCATGCGGTTCCTTTTGTAATAAAGCGGCCGCTCGTACCGGCCGCATGGCGCGGTAAGCCAGCGTCGCTTTGCTGCCGGGTTTTCTCGACCATCGGTTCAGGGAAGCCACCCATCGCGGCATTCCAAATCGCCGTGTGCAGTTCACGACGTGCTGTTCAAAGACCATGAATTCGCGAATCGATTCGGGGCGAACAGGGGAAAGCAGTTGACGCCGGCGCGATCCATCGTTACGCTGCGAGTCTGGGGGCGCTGCAACTCGAACTGAATCGCCCGCTGCGCCGCGTCACGCGCGGCGCCAGCACCGTTCAGAAAAGCGAGCATCGATTGGAAATGGGAGTTCTTTCGCCGCTGCGGAGTTCCTCAGCGTTCTGCAAGCGGATAATTTTTGAATCTGCATCGACAAGGGCGCCGATTTCTTGCTGCCCCTGATGGCGAAACGTCACCAGCCCGCATTGATTCAGTAAAAACATATCTAGTTGCCACAATGTGA
>CAVOIX010000061.1:0-101689 GCA_963695945.1 uncultured Acidobacteriota bacterium
TATGTAGCGCCTGGACCGATTACGTATTGCTAGATGACTTCATGAAATTTCCTCCTTGAGTTTTGTTCATTGCCTTTCTATTGGACCTCGAAATCTTTGACTCCGGCGATTTCGTTTTCATGGCGCGGCGCGGCGACGTAATAGCGCTTGAGTTGAGGAACCAGATGTTGGTCTTGCGCGAAAGCCCGTTGGAGCCCTGCCTATCTCTTCGTAATGATCCGCGTCCTTCTGCAGGTAGACCACTGCGAAATCATTGCAAGCAACGTAGATACGTTTGCTTGTAGGATCAAAGGCCATATCGTCGGTCATTTCGGCGGTTGGCAGGGACGCGATGATTTTGCCCGACTCCGAATCCAGAACGACGAGGCTCGGCGGTTTGCGCCCCGCTACGAAAACGCGGTGATTGGCTGGTCATAGGCGATCGGCGTGTTCCTTGAAGTTCACCCAGCGGCCAGGTCGCGGTTACCGTTTTCTTTTCCCTGTCGATGACCCGAACGAGTTTCTTATCCCTAATATTTGCAAAGATCCGCGGGCCATTTTTCTCAAGTGCCAGTGCCTCGATATTGGTGGGAGTCTACCTTGATTTCGCCAATTTTTTTGCGAGTGTTGGTGTCCACGATGTCGATTAAGGAATAGTCCAGTTTTGCATCGATCCGCAGCAGCAATAGTGGAAAAGTGCTTCGCCGGATCTAGGCCGAGGGAGTTCGCGCCATCGGTCACTTTTTACCGATCAATCAGCGTAGGTCCCGCTATCAAAGATTTTCACCGCCCCTTCGCCCCCAGCGACAACCCAGATTTGCTTGGCAGCGGGAAAAGGAAAAGCATCAGTGAGGCTCCATCTACATCCGGAATGGTGTGAATCAACTTGTTGGTTCGTGTATCCATCACCAGGACGGCATGACCAGCCTCAGCTGTCAGAAAGAGCCGGTTGCCGGCGAGATCGACGGCAAAATGGTCGAAATCACCAGCCTTTACGTCTGGCAGAGGAATTGTCTGGCAAGAGCCGCAGCGGGGCTTACTTTGAGCGGAAGCGCCAACGGCGAAAAGTACAATATCGCCGCGCAAAGTACAGGTGAACCCTTTTAATATTTCCTTCTTTCTAGGAACAACGTTTGAATTGGCGAAGTGAGCTCCGAATCCTCGATTTGAGCTCCCACAGTCGAGCCACTTCCGATTACCACATAACTTCAGCGCAAAATGAATTTCTGGAGCCAGAGATTCAAATCTGATATTTCGGCTAGGAGATCACGTCAAACACCATGATTTCCGCATCCTTCGGGGCTTCGTTCCGCCAACAGCACTGACATAGTATTTGTTGAGTTCGGGAACGAGACGGCAATTCCCGGCGCACAGGTACTGTAGGAATGTTCGCAATCACCTCGTAATGGTCCGCGTCCTTCTGCTGGACCACCGTAATCGCACCGACTGCTCCTCCCAAGTTCCGCCCGGGGCATACAGCCGGTGAAGTATGGATCGTAAGCCAGATCGTCAACGGAGTCGGCTGTCGGAAGGCTGGTAACTTCCTTGCCCGTGTCCGTATTCACGACCACTAACCTGGAAGGCTTCCGCGTAACGACAAATAAACGATGCGTGGATTCGTCGTACTGCATCGGCACGTTTTCCAGGCCTGCGGTGATGGGCCACGTCGTAATCAAGGTGCGCTTCTGGCGATCAAGAACTCCAATTACATTGGCAGTGGTCATGTTGACGAAAAGACGCTGACTACACTTTTCAAGCGCCATGGACTCCAGCCGGTTGGTATCCAGCTTGATGTCCTCTAACTTCTTACCACTCACCGCATCCACGACGCTGATGAGGCAGTACGGTGTTTTGGCTTCGCGACCGCCGTTTACGATATAGAAATACTTCGTGGCAGCATCGTATACGATTGGGTCTGCATCGATGCTCAACGGGGTTTGGCCCATCAATTCGAGTGTCTTGTAATTGTATATCTTCAGCTCCGAGGCTTCTCCATCCGTGACAAAGATTTTATTCATTTCCGGAAAAGGCAGGACGTTGTGCGGTCCCTTGAGGCCGGTGATGGTCTGGATTTTCTTGTTTGTGCGCAAGTCAAGAACTTCGATGACTGCATCTTCTCCTGAAGTAACAAAGAGCCGGTTGCTTTTCAGATCCGCACCCATGTGGTCCCAATGACGCTGGACGCTTGCGAATGAAACAGTTTCGACAAGCTTGAGAGGCGCCTTCTCCTGCGCTTGAGACTGCGCTCCCCAAGCCAGCACCAGCGCCAGAACGGCTAGAAGTTTCTTCATGTTCTCCCCTTTCTCTATATTATGTTTCCGGCGGGTGGATCAATCCACAAAAGCCTCCGGGTACCAATTGGTGCTCGCACCAATTCCAGACTGAAAGTACATATTGAGTTCCCTAAATCACCAAGTAAACTTGAGCGCGAATTGAATTTCGCGAGCAGTCGTCGTAGTCCCGATCAGTTTCCCGGCCGAACCGTTGGCGGCGCCGGTGGAGTCGAAAATATCGGTGTTATTCGGAAATGGCGGCGGAGCAAAATTGGCGTGGTTTAAGATGTTGAAAATCTCCGCACGGAATTGCGTGTTGAAGGATTCGGAGATTCTCTTGATGGGTGTGTTCTTGATTATTGAGAAATCCAAATTTGATAACCCGGGTCCGATCAGGATATTGCGACCCGCGTTCCCCCGCAGGTTGAAACATTGCAGACCGGGGTTCCCGCTGGAGCAATTTGCGCTGGCAAAAGCGGCGGACGGCGCCGTGGGGATCGTAAAGCATTGGGTCTTGATGTAATTGTTAGGATTTCCGGGATTGGTGAGCGTTCCACAACCCGGGCCGGTTAATCGGTTGGGATAGTCATATGGGTCAGTGCTGCCCAGGCCCAACGGATCTCCGTCGGTGCCGAAAGTTGCGGTAAAAGGAACACCGTCGTTGGCTTTATAGATAGCGCCCAACTCCCATCCGTTGGCCGCGAATGCAAGTGGTCCAGAGGCCGACTTGATTGTCGGAACCTGCCACGTGGTATTGATTACCAATACCCTCCGAATATCAAAGTCAGAAAGGCCGCGGCCAAGCTTCAAATCGAACCAATTCAGGCTCGAGATCGAGTTCCCGAAGGCGTCACCGACGAGGGTCGCTGAACTGGTGTCGATACTCTTAGCAAATGTGAATGATCCTTGCACTCTGATTCCATGGCTCATGGCTTCTGTGACTCCGACTTGCAAGGCATGGTAATCGGAGCCCCCGGCCCACGTCACCCCCCGGACAGCACCATTTGGGTTAATCGTAGAGCTTTGCACGGGATTTGCCTGTGTCCCGCTTGGCAGCCACCCGGTGACGCAACTCCCATCGCTCGGCGTTCCGTCCGGTCCGCAGGGCCAGAGGTAGCCAGCGGAAGTCAATGTGGGCAGAACTATGTTGACGTCATCTGCTCGGAAAGGTTGGTGTACACCGCGAGATCCCACATAACCGACCACAGCTGTGAGGTTCCGAATGATTTCGCGCTGTACGTTGAGGTTCCATTGCATTACGTAATTGCGATGCGGCTTATGTTCCACGTATGTCTCTTGCAGGGCATTCGGGTTCTGAAGCGCAAATGCGCCCGAATAGAATTTGCCACTCAGAGGAGTCTTTGAGTTCTTGACACTACCGCTCTCCGCGAATGGGGCCGCATTGTCGGTTATGGTCATGAATTCGTAGAGTAGAGGCAACACATCAAACATTCCGAATCCGCCGCGAACTGCTGTCTTGCCGTTGCGGAACGGGTCCCAGGAAAATCCGATCCGTGGTTCGAAATTGAGGCGCGTCGGATTCAAGAAAAAAGGATCGCCGACATGAGGGTTTGCATCCGTGACGTTAATGAGGGTACTAAGTCTGCCGGTTTCCTCGGTCGGCACAGTCGCCATCTCATAGCGAAGACCCAGGTTTAAGGTAAGGTTGGGACGGAAGCGCCAATCATCCTGAACGTAGAAGGCCACAAGACTTTGTCGAAGACCCCGGCCCCCGGGGTCAACAAGAGTCGAGGAGAATTGTGAAGGGTTATTGGTCAGGAAATCATGAAAGTTGCCAAACTTGAAGGTGCCGGGATTGGTGAGCGTCTTAAAGTTCAGCTGCATTCTCTCAAATCCCACACCGAATTTTATCGAATGCAATCCCTTGGTCACAAATGCATCATCGTATGCCTGAAAGGATGTCCAGCGGAAAAGCCAGGTCGCGAGGGAGCCCAGTCCTCCATCCAGGTCTGTGAGGCCACCACCCACAACCACCAACGAGGCGTCTTTTCCAGGGACGGCGCCCAGACTAGGATCGCCTGATAAGGGATTAATGGCCCTGACGCTCTCATCGTTGTTTGCGTATTCCCGATTAATGCCAAACCGAACGGAGTTAGTAAAGTTAGAACTGAAAATGTGAGTTTCCTCCACAACAAAGAACTGCCGTTTGGTTAAAGATTGCAGTCCTATGTTGTCGAACAGATCGGGCGAGTTATAGGGAGTCTGGTCGATGAGGTACGTTCCAAAGAGATTGTCATTCTGTGTCAATTTGTGGTCGACCCGCACGGTGAAGAAGTTCTCATTGATGACTTGTTGTCCCGCGAAGCGGAACAGTGCAATGTCCGGCGTGCCAGCTAGTGGCGCCTCCGTCGGCTTGGGGTATAAGCCAAGATATTTCTGCGCAGATGGATCCACCGTCACCTGACATTGGTTCCCGATGACGGTTACGATTGGGACGCAGTCGGCCGGATGCGGGTGCGCTGGGTCCGGGTATGTAAGGATTCCGCTGCGCGCATCCAGGGAAGGTACGGTGTCGACATTGGTGATGCCCTTCGCTTGGCGTATGCCCTCATAGTCGCCGAAGATGAAAGTCCTGTCCTTGCTGATTGGACCGCCGGCCGAAACGCCGAATTGATTGCGCTTGAATGGCGGAACAGTGGGGCCGTCGAAAAAGTTTCTGGCATCCAGAGCGCTGTTGCGCAGGAATTCATACGCGGAGCCGTGAAACGAATTCGTTCGGAGCGCGAAATGGCGTTGATGACGCCGCCCGAACTTTTCCCATATTCCGCCGAAAAGTTGCTGGTCAAAACGGAAAATTCTTGAATCGCGTCTACTCCCAGCGTTCCGCCCATCACGCTGCCTGGAGGGCCATTCGAGTAGTCGTTGACGCTCACGCCGTCCATGCGATAGTTATTCTGCTGGGGGCGGGCGACAGAGATAGTGACTTGCGCGCCGAAACCGCGGTTTCCGCGGTCAGCCCCTTGAGCAAAATTGGCCTGGGTTTCGATACCCGCGACTCCTGGTTGCAGATTGGCCAGGTCCGTCCAACTGCGACCGTTAAGAGGCAACTCGCGAACAGTGGCGGCATTTACCTGGGCACTCAGCGTGGACGAAGTGAGTTCGACTGTGGGCGCGTCTGTGGTGACCTCAACCGTCTGACTCATCTGCCCGACTCGCATCGTGAAGTCAAGGACCTGCTGGGCTCCCACCGTCAGGGTTACGCCCTTCTGCACTTCCGTGGTAAATCCCGTGGCCGTCACTCGAATCTCATAGGTGCCAGGCAATAGATTGGGCGCGGAGTAGAGTCCCGCCCCGTCCGCAGAAACCGTGCGCGAAACCCCGGTGGCCACGTCTGTGACGACCACCTGAGCATTGGGAATGGACGCGCCGGACGGGTCCTTGACTGCGCCGGTCAGCATTGCTCCCGCAACCTGAGATGCACTTGTCCGAAACCCAACATGCTGAAAGCCACGATCACAAACAGCCAAACAGCGGCACTGAACTTTCTCGCACACAGGTTTAGTCGCATCGAGTTCCTCCTCATTCACCGCGGGCCTGTACATCGTGGTACGTCACGCGAACCACTGAATGCGCCGGATTGCGAACTACAAACCAGCCTTGAAAGTGCCGCATATCTACTCGTTGCGCTGGAGGCATTAAATGTGCTCTTCACCATCCAGATTCAGGAAAAAAGAAGTTCTCGTTTTGCGCGGGATCCACAGTTTGAAATTCGGGCGTCTCGCTATTTCAAATCATTTCGATAGATCTTTCCGCCCTTCATCACAAATTTTATTCGCTCTGTCTCGGTGATGTCCTTTATTGGATCGCCGGAAACGGCAACTAGATCGGCGTACTTACCCTTCTCGATCGATCCAATCTGGTTTTCCCATCCCAACATTTGCGCGTCCGTGATTGTTGCGGCTTGTAGAGCAGCGGCGGTGTCATTCCGTGATTGACCAGCCAGGCAAATTCAACGGCCTGCGTTCCATGGTTCATTGGCCCGCTGGAGCGAGGATCGCCGGCGGTTCCGTCCACGCCGCTTCCCCACGCGATCTTCACGCCTTTCGAGAGTGCATTCTTAAAATTCTTTTCGAAAATGGGGATGATGCTGTACTTGCCGCCGGTGCTCTTCCGATCATTCTCTGCAATCTCCGGCATCGTGTAGCGGTAACCGGTTACGTCAAAATAGATTCCCTTTTGCACCATCATGGCCGCTTCTGCGTCATCCATGCCCTGGCCATGCTCGATGCAATCCACGCCGGCAAGGATGGAATCCTTCAAGCCTTCGCCGCCGTAAGCGTGGGCTGCGACTTTACGATGGTGGCGGTGCGCTTCGTCCACAATGGCTTGCAATTCGGAGAGTGTGAAAGTAGGATCGACAAACAGTTCCCCGTCGGAGCCAAACGAGTAGGCCCCGGTCGGTAAATACCTTGATCCAATCGGCGCCGAAACGAATCTGTTCTCGGACGACTTCGCGCGCGTTTTCAGGCCCGTGTATGGTCTGGTTGCCTCCGGTAATGGTCGTCTCGGGGCTGCCGATATAATCCGAGCCCGATGCGCCGATTCCGCGAGTGGAGACTTGCATTCTGGGCCCGTCGATAATGCCCCGGTTGATCGCGTTGCGGACGTCAACATCGCCGTAGCCTTCACCGTGGGTGCCCACATCACGTGCCGTTGTGAAGCCTGCACGCAGGGTTGTCAGGGCGTTCTCCACGGCCATCAATGTCCATGCTTCCTTGGTGGTGTTCACGCGCGCGCCCGCGCTCAGACTGCTGTAGACATGCGTATGCGTGTTGACGAAACCAGGCATTACAGTGGCCTGACTCAGGTCGACGATTCGGGCTCCCGATGGAATCTGGACCCGGTCGGCAGGGCCAACTTCAGAAATTTTCTCGCCGTTGATCAGCACGATTTGGTTGTTCAGCATTTGACCGGACTTGCTGTCAAACAGATGACCGGCACGAACCGCGACCATCTGAGGAGTTTGCGCGTGCAACGAAGCTGCCAGAATGAATAAGATGATGAAAGAGGTAACACAAAACTTACGATCCATTGGTTCCCTCCGACTAAGATTGAATTAATAGTACCGCTACGCTTTGCCATCTACGCCCAGTCAGCCACGGCGAAGCGCGTTCCAAGAAAAAATCTTTGCTGATCAAAGAACGGCTACGGCCTCTACCAGATCACTTTCAGCGCGAACTGCACCTCTCTCGCATCCGTCGTTGTCTTCGTCAATGCTCCCGCCGCGCCATTGTCGGGAGGATTTAGCGGGGCACCGGTACTGTCAAAAATATCGGTGTTGTCCGGTGACACCGGCAGGGCGAAGTTATTGCGGTTCAGAATGTTGAAGATCTCAGCCCGGAATTGAACGTTGAAGGATTCCGAAATCTTCCTGATGTAATTATTTTTGAAAACCGAGAAGTCCAGATTCGCAAGCCCGGGTCCCGGCACATCATTCCGACCAGCCGTCCCGCGCAGGTTGATGCAATATACGCGGCCGGAAGGCGCCGGCGAGGCCGCTCCTGGGGCACGTTGCACTGTGCCGCAAACGAAACTGGCGCCGTGGGAATCGCGAAGCATTGGGTCTTGATGTAGTTGGGGGATTTTCCGGGTTGACCAGGGAGGAGCAGCCAGAAGCGCCGCTGTAGCTTGGAAAGGCCCACGGATCCGTGCTGCCAATGCCCAGAGGATCGCCGTCCGTCCCAAACGTGGCACTGAATGGTGGGCCGTCGTTGGCCTTAAAAATCGCGCCAAGCTCCCAACCATTGGCCGCCCAACCCAACGCTGAGGAGTTAATTGATCTGCCGGGATTTGCCAGTTGGCGTTAATGACTATGGTCCGCCCGACATTGTAATCGGAAAGTGCGCGGGTCAAATGCAGATCGAACCACGGGAGACTTCCGATGCCGTTTCCGAAGGTATCTCCCGCGATCACTCCGGAGTTATTATCAAAGCTCTTTCCCCAGGTGTACGATCCCTGAACCTGCAATCCATGGCTCATCCGCTTAAAGACGCCAATTTGCAGGGCGTTGTAAGAAGAACTGCCGGCCCAATCCAGTAAGCGGATCGCTCCCACGTTTGGATTAGCACTGTCGATGACGTTACCGCCCCCGGCAGGGTACAGATATCCGATCGACGTAGGCGTAGGGATGACCACATTGGCGTCATCTGCGCGAAATGCCTGGTGCACGCCATGCGATCCGACATAGCCGACTGTCGCGGTGAGGCCAGCGAATTCGCGCTGAACGTTGAGGTTCCACTGCATCACGTAATTCCGCTTCGGGTCGTGTTCCACATAGCCGTATTCCAAGGGTGTGTTGGCCAGATTGGCCTGGATGGCGGGAAGTGCTCCTCCGGGAAAGTTCCCAGCCAGAAGACTCTTATCCGTCGAACTCCCGAGTTCGTAGAATGGCGCTCCCGCGGCCGTTCAACGTGACCGTCGTATAAAGCATGGGAAGCACGTCGAACATTCCAAAGCCGCCGCGCACAGCTGTCTTCCAGTTCCGAAAGGATCCCAAGCAAACCCTACCCGCGGCTCAAAGTTGTGAAGGGTAGGATTCGAGAAATATGGATGCCAAGATGCGGGGTTCCAGACTGCAAAGTGGGAAGGTTAGTGAGCTTGCCCGTTGTCTCCGTCGGAACTGTAGACATCTCGTACCGCAGTCCCAATTCAATGTCAGCCGCGGGCGGATGCGCCAATCGTCCTGAAGATAGGCACCGAAGATGGCTATCCGCATATAGCGCGGGGTAACAAATCCCGGAACAGAACCAACACACTCTTAGGATTGTTCGTCAGGAATGCTGCCATCGTCAGGAACTTAAAAGTGCCGAGATAATCCGCTGTCACTGTCGTTTCGTTGACCTCGTCCTTCTCAATGCCCCCGCCGAATTTTATTGGATGGAGACCCTTGGTTATAAAAGCGTCGTCATAAAGCTGATAGGCATTCCAAGCATAAGTGAATGTAGCGGGAGCAAAACCTGGAGTCGTGTTGAGGTTGCAGCAAGTAATTCTGGGCGGCGCGTATGCCGGGCGCCCACCCTTGGGTCGTGTCATCGGCCACTGGATTGATGGCTTTGATCGCCTGGACCGCATTGGTACGATCCCGGTTGTATCCCAAGCGGAAACTGTTGCCAATGGTCGCACTGAAAACGTGATTTTCTTCCACTGCTACAATTTGCCGCTTCGCGAGTGGACTGCTGCAGGACGTTGTTGAGAATGTCCGGCTGGGTCAAAGGGGAATAGTCATAGCGTAGGTGCCGAAAAGGCTGTCCTTGTCGGAAATCTTCTCGTCGGCACGAGTCGTAAATAATTCTCGCTCACTACCGGTTGCCTCACGAAAACGTATTGAGCAATGTCCCCACTAACTGCTCCATTCGGCATATGAAAAAAAGGGAGGTATTTCGCGACGTTATTATCGACGCAGAGTCCAGCTGTCTGGGATCGAGCAGTCGTCGAATTCTGGCCGCGCCGGTAAGGAATGGGACGGCGTCGACAAGGCGCCAGTTCGAACGGCAAGGATCCCAGCCGCGCGTTTGCCGAAGGCACCCCGGAAGACGTCGTCGTTCCCAGTGACTGCCGTAACGCCTTCATAGTCCCCGAAAATAAAGATGCGGTCCTTGCGAATCGGCCCGCCTGCCGAAGCTCCAAACTGGTTGTGTTTGAAGGGGGGCATGACACCCTGATCGAAATAGCCTGGGGCGTCCAGCGCGCTGTTGCGAAGAAATTCATAAATCGAGCCGTGGAACTGATTCGTGCCAGAACGCGAAATGGCATTTACCACTCCGCCGAAGTTTTCCCGTACTCTGCGGAGTAATTGCTGGTCAGCACGCTAAATTCTTGAATCGCTTCCACTCCCAGGTTTTGACCAAGCACGCTCCCGGGCCGCCGTTGGAGTAATCGTTGATACTGATCCCATCTAACCGGTAATTATTTTGCTGCGGACGCGCGCCCGAAATGCTCAACTGTGTGCCGTAGCCGCGGTTTACGTCCACGGAAGCGTGGCTTGAAGCCAAAACAACTCCCGGGCTGAAAGATCAGCAAGATCGGTCCACGAGCGGCCATTCAAGGGCAATTCTCGCACCGTCGTGGAGTCTACAACGGTGCCGAGACTCGACGAAGCTAAGTCCACGGTTGGAGCCTCGGTCGTCACTTCAATCTTTTGAGATGTTTCTCCAACTTGCAACGCAATGTTGAGTACTTGCTGGCCGCCGACCGTAAGTGTGATTCCACTCCGGATTTCCGTTTGAAAGCCTTCTTCTCTAATCGTCATTTGATATGGGCCCGGGATCAAATTTGGAATCGCGTAAAATCCGTTAGAGTTGGTTGGCACGGTAGTTGTAATTCCAGTAGCGGTGTTTGTAATTGAGACTTGCGCGTCGGCGATTACTCCACCGGACGGGTCAGAAATTGTTCCGGTTACCGTAGCCCCGGCCACTTGTGCGTGTCCGGGAACGGATACCAGAAGGAAAGCAATCAACAGGCTCAAAAGCACGAAGAAAGAGACTCGCTTCGACTGGATCGGATGGTTTTGCCGGAATCCACCGCTAATTCCATGTGAGGTCTTTTCATCACTCCCCCCGATAATTCGCAATTCCCTTCAGCATCTTGTTTCCGACTCACGTAGACATACGGGAGCGGTCCTGGGTTCGAGATTCACCATCTAAAATCCACGAATCCTTTTGGCGATACCGTTTGGGCAGTGTGTCTTTTGCAGTGCTAATACCCCAACAACAATCGGCGAGGTGGTTTTTATGACAAAACTTTAAAAATTTCTTGAATTTTATTCCGGGCGAGGGTACCTGAAGGGCTCGCGTTGCGAATCCGGCGGGTCAACTTGCCGGCGCGCAAAGTTATTTACAATTTGGCTGTCATAAAAAGGGGCGTTGGACTGTTATCATAGCAGGTATTCTGGGGTCGAAATTCCCGATAATCGAGCGACGCTCAGTAGTAGCAGCATTTGCATTTGGGTTGAGAATAGCGGAGGGTTCCCGCGTGAAGTTACAGGGCGGCCATATCGTAAGCGTGAGTGTTTGTGTGCCTGCCACCCTTCTCGGCCAGGAAGACCAACGTACGCTGAGACTCAAAGAACGGGTTACCCAAATTTACGATGAACTGCACGGGCCAGTTTATCGCTATCTGGTCTGCCGGAGTTCAAATCCTTTAGATGCGGATGATACAGTCCAAGAAACTTTCCTTCGACTTTACCGGCATCTCGACGCCGGAGGTAGAGAAGACAATTTAAGAGGTTGGGTTTTTCGAGTCGGCTTCACGATACTAAGCGTCAACGAGATTCAAAAGACGCAAACACTTTCCCGGTATTGCATCGGATGATTTAGCCGAGTTGGAAGTGTCCCGCGCGGATCCGACGCCTGGCCCAGAAGAGCTCTTGATACAAAGGGAAGAGATGGCGCGAGTTCATGCCGCGGTTTTTAGTCGCTTTCCGAACAACAAAAGCAATGCCTGTTTCTCCGAGCCGAGGGTTTTCGGTATCGCGAAATTGCCGAGATTCTTGAAGTCACAGTGTCCACCGTTGCCGAGTCGTTGCGTCAAGCCATCAAGAAGCTGATCAGGGAGTCCCATGTTAACCAATAAAGAAACAAAGCCAATTTTCAACCGACAACAAGAAATCCAGCCAAAATCCTCACCTTTCCGAGGCGCAACTGCTGTTTGTCCTCAGACGGAGAATCTTCCCCCAGGAAGCCGCGGAGGTTGATATTCACGTGGCGTGTTGTTGGTCTTGCCGGGCGCGACGTGAACAGATTGAAAGGGCTATTGGAAATGTCGTGGAGTACCGCGATCGCCTTATCAATCTCACATTCCTACTCTTGGCGACAAGCGGGAAAGATTTGTCGATCGACTTGAGGAAATTACACGTACTGCCAGTCGGCCGGCTCTTGTGGAGACGAATATTTAGGTGGTTTATGTCAGCGTCGAATCGATCGTGCAAGATGCAATTCCACGTCACGCGTGGACCTGCGCCCTGGTTTTGGCGGGCCTCGCTTTCTGCTTCTCACATTTATGGCGAACGCCGGAAGTTTCTGCAAGTCAGTTGCTTGTCAATGCTCAAGCGTCAGAAGTCCGCGCGTGGCATAGCGTCACCCATCCAATGATATACCAAAAATTGCGAATTCAGGTTGGCAATCAATCCGTCACGCGTACGATGTATCGTGATCCAGTCGGAATGCGTCGTGTTGATCAACTGGATGCGGGGGGAGCAAATGACAAGAACCTTGCGCACGATAGAGGATTTCATGGTGAGAAACGAGATCAAGGGAATCCCATGGAGGGCGCAGACGCCGAACTCGGCAGGCATTTTTGACCGCCCACCTCTCTTGGGAAAATCCGCTATCCGCATCGAGTTACAGCGCTTGGTATAGGAGCCTCAACGACAAAGTGGATGATGTGACTGTAGTGGGTAAAGATTTCATTACTTTGAGTACGATGACATCCGAGGGCCCAATCCTGAGGCAAGTATCACGGTGAGGACCAGTGACTTCCATCCTATTGAGGGGAGAAAATGCGATGCCGGATTCGCGCCGTCTGGAGGTCCAGGGTTGAGCACATTGGGAGATATTACCCATGGATGCAATGAATGAAGCTATCTTTGAACCTGAAACTGCACCGCCCTTCCAAGTAAAAGACCAGGTGACTGCTGAATCAAACCTGGCAGGCGTAACTGCATCTCCGAACTTACGAAGCAGATTTCCGATTCATTGCCATTACCATTCACTCTGAAAAAGCGGATCTTGGTGAACCAATTGAAGTGGACCTCGACAAACCAAATCTCGGCGAAGCCGCTGTAGTGGTAAGAGGTATCGTCAGCACCCGTGAACGTGAGAATGAACTGCTCGCAGCTCTCCAAGCGATTCCGCACGTTGAGCTTCGGCTGCAAACAATGGAAGAAGCACAAACGGAAGTGGCTCAAAGGTTGTCAAGAGAATTCCAAGTGGCAAATCGGCAATTTGCGAGTGCGGCTGAAGCGCAGGATTTAATGGTGCGAGTGAAGGCGTTGGTACACCAAAGACCGAGACAACCATAATCGTGAAGACTAGCAGGTCCGCCTTTGAGCAGAAATTGGAAGTACTCTTCCCGATTGCGAAAGATCGCACTGCATTCGAAAACGAAACAGTCGAAATCGTGCAAAATGCCATGGCTGAGGCTGGGCCTTACGCCGATTAACCAATCGATATTCACCTGATGTTGTGGTTGAGCTGAATAGCGGATCGCAACAGAATTTAGAATTATTAATTCGCGACCATGTATCAGTGCTTCGGCCAGGAACATGAAACAGGATGCCGGTAAGAATCCCCCTTTGCTTCCTCCTGTTTCGACGTCAGAGGTGACCGCCGCATCGGATGGGTTTCATTCAATGGTGCGACGGAAATTGATTGGCGCGACACTGTCGTGAATGTTTTCTCGGAAATGCAGAAAGTGAACGACAATGGCGGCACTCTTCTAGCCGGGTCAAGTGAAACAGGTCCCGACCCTCAAAGTCTTACTCGCGAATTGCAGCAGGCCATAGAGAAACTCGATACACACCTGATGTCACTCTACCAGCAAGTGAATGGACCATTCTTAAGTGGGACTAAGACAAACGGAAGGTGAACCCGAGGGTGTGCTACGCACAAATTCGATCCCGACTCTGAACTGACAGAGCCGCTGACGTAATTCAAGACACGCTCGGGATATGGTCGCGCAAGTAACACTTCCTGACAAATCATGTCAAGCGCAATCGGCGAGTGCCGGTGGACCTCTCCATGAAACATGCGATACACAATGTCCGCGCAATAGATCCGAACGCCCGTAAGCTTGGACAAATCTATTCGGGGGACCGATGAAAAAACAATACGCAACTGTGTTAGTCACGTATCTTGCCGCATTCCTGCTGACACTCAACGGAAAGGCTCAAGGTAACGCGCCGCTGAAATTGGTTCAAGAGATCCCCATGCCCGGGGTGCATGGGCGAATGGATCACATGACCGTGGACGTTAAGGACAATCGACTATTTGTTCCCGCCAATGGCGATATTCAAAACACGGTGGAAGTTATCGACCTCAAGTCGGGCAAATGGATTTCCAGCATCCCGGGGCAGAGCAAACCCCAGGGCACATTTTATTCCATGGAATTCAACACGCTTTTTGTGACGAATGGCACCGACGGTACTTGCAAGATCTTTCGCGGGGACACTTTCAAACTCATTGATAGCTTGCCGCTTGGCACGGACGCGAACCAAGTGGGCTACGATGCGGATACGAAATATCTCTACGCCGGGCTCGGTGATAGCAATTCCGGCGCGTTGGCGATTATCGATACGTCGAGTAATAAACATATTGGAGACATCAAGACTGACGCTCGCCCGGCGGGATCACGTTCGAGAAGTCGGGGCCACGGATTTTGGTCAACCTCAACGGGGCTGTCAATTTCGGGGTACTTGACCGCAAGAAGCGCGCACAGTTGCAACTTGGCCTGTTGCAGGCGCTGAAAACTATGGACCGCTGGCTCTCGATGAAAGCCATCATCGCCTTTTTCTTGGTTCGCGCAAACCACCGATGCTGATCGTGTTCGATACGGAGTCAGGCAGGCAAATTACGCAGCTCGACAGTGTTCCTAGCATCGATGGCGTGTGGTATGACGCAACCCGCAAACGCGTTTACGTTACGGGCAACGGCTTGATTGCAGTTTATGACCAGAAGGGCGTCGACAACTACATGCCCATGGTGAAGATTGCAAGCGAAACTGACTCGCAGCCGTCACTTTGGGTGCCACAATTCAATCGCATGTATATTTCCGTCACGCAGGCAGGGAGTCGCGATGCGGAAATACTGGTTTACGAGCCTTAGTGTTGCGCGAAAACTGCGCAAGCGGAAAGAGCCGCGAGGAAAATCGCTCCTGAATGGGCGCTGGGGTTTAGCGGGTGCATGTCTCCAGGCCTAGAACCAACTACCCTTATATTTCACCGAGCAACCGTAAGGGCGGGTTGCCGCTGTCTCAACGGGCCTGCCTGCCAAGGCCTGGCCAAGCGCGATATTCACATAATTCGTCGCGCCAACAATGTCTTTCACGTCATCCGTTGGACGATTATCGATTCGCTCCATCGTCGATGGCAACGCCTTGATGGCATCTGGAGGGTATTGTTTTGGCGTCAATGAATGGGCAATGATTACCATCAGGTAGGTGGGCTGGGTCGCGTCACCATTCCCATTTTTGCCATGTAGGCGTTCTCCCCGTTTGCATCCACGTATCCCTGCATGCCAGCGGAAGAGATAATCGTGAACACAAATGATCCCTTGGGCCGTCCACTGTTTTTGCAGCTTCTGCATATTGCCGCTCATGTAATGCTTCCGAGTATACGGACAGCCGTTGTTATGCCACTCAAGCACCACAAACTTTCCGTGATAGTCCGCGAGGTGATAAGTCTGATTGTTGCTCGCAGTCCCGGTGAAGTCCGGCGCGGGCTGGCCGACCTTCGCGGCCAAAATCAGTAGCGGAGCTCCAAGTGCTACCAGAGCGAAGAGTATTGGAAAAATGATGAACCGTCTCATTTTCGTAATTCCTCCTGATCGTTCCGAAAAATCAAGATGCGCGATTATCTAGTCACGGGGGGCATCGCCAACGGCCACATTAATCATGTACGGCCGGTCCGCAGAGAGTTCCAGAATGCCCTTCAACCGTTTGATCGGCTTGAGAAGTTGATCCGACTTGCGCAACGTGAGCTGGAAACCGTTGGCCACGGACACAATCTTCTGGGCGCCGGTTATCAACCTGAGACTCTTCGAAAGGGAAAAATGTTGCCCGCGTCGTCTGCCTGCCAAGCTTTGCGGTTAGGACGAATGAATTTTTCTGCTCGCTCACGTGGAATTCCCAATCACCTGGTGCTCGCCTCGGCAGAGACTTGCGTGCGGCAGTAAACAACTCGCTCGTCCGGGAGTCCACCTCAGGCGGCATCGATTTGACTGGAAGGGGCAGTGAAAATTGCGCCTTGCCTGGAATGCATATTTCTCTACAAACGAGCACCTTTAGCTCCGCTGCAAGGTGCACTGCCTGGTTCGTCGGTAGGGCGGACGAGGCGCGTATGGGAACGAGCAACATCACGGCGTGCTCATAACCGAAATCCACGATAGTGGATGTCCCGAGACGTCGGGGTGCGGGCCACTCCATCGCTCCGACCCTGAGCCCTGTTGGCAAATGCCATTCGACTTGTGGCGGCTGGCCCGAATCGCCTGGATTAACCCAGTAAATGTGCCAACCTTTCTCGAGCTGAAAATTCATACCGAGATATGTTTTGCCCCTGGGGTGATCCATTGATTCTCTGTGACGAAGTCAACCGTGCCGTGAGGGATAGACGCCGCCGATACCTGTGCGTCAGGCAGCAGAATCAAGACCAGCATGAGCTGCAAGAAAAAACGCAGAACTTCGATCGGACTTCTCATTTGGGCTACGACTAGTAAAACTGCTTTCTATTCTATGTCAAATTCGAGGCGGCGGCGAAACCTTCCAACGTCCGACCTCAAGGATATTTCTGGCGCGATGAACCACGTTAGCCTCGTGCTAGGTCAATCGTCGTCCAGAGAGAGCTTTGAGACAACGGCGTTACGTCCCGATGGATGCTCTATCCGCTATCCTAGCGATGGGTTCTAGTCGTCGTCTCCGGACTTGACAGGGTCGCGAGTGAATGATACATGAAACCCATATTTTTTCGTCTTTGCAACACAAGAAATCAGTGGTTCTGCCGCATTGCTGGGAGATCACGTAGCCATGGCCAGGAGGCACAAATGAGGACAGGCGTCGAATTATCTCTGACGCTTGCGTTTGTATTGATGCTACCTTTCTCAAGCCCGCGCTCGAGAGCTCAATCCGCTGGCAAACCCGGCACGCCGTCATCCGGCGCGACGGCTGTCTCCGCGGAAACGCCGGCTCTGGACTACGAATTTTTCAAGAATCGGGTCGAGCCCATCTTCCTGAAAAAACGACCGACCCACGCCCGTTGCTACGTGTGTCACGAGGAAGCGAATCATGCCCTCAAGCTATCCAAGCTTTCGCCGGGTCATACTACCTGGACCGAAGAGGAATCCCGCCGCAACTTCGATACGGTCTCCCAACTCGTAACTCCGGGAGATCCTCTTGGAAGTATATTGCTGCATCACCCGCTAGCTCCCGAAGCTGGTGGGGACGCGTTCCATTCTGGTGGAAGGCAATTTGAATCACAGAGCGATGCGGATTGGCAAACCCTCGCGGATTGGGTACGCGGGCGGAAAGCGAACTAAAAACTCAGGTTTGGGAATTAATTGTTCAGGACGGCAGGCTGCTGGATTCATTGCGAACGACGTGAGAATTTCCTTTGCTCAAAGATCGACTAAAAAAGAGATTCCACAACCAGAGATGCGGCTCAAAATAACAATGCACTCGCTCTCTCTAACTGTTTAAGGTAGCTCCAGAGTATTGATCCGCTTCGGCACTTCTCCAACCGTAATCCGCGCAACCTGTTTCAACGTCTCAGTATCGATGGCTGACACGGACCGATCCGCGGAGTTAGAAACATAAACCATTCTTCCATCCGGTGTGAACGTAATCCACTCTGGCACCGAGCCAGTGGACGCGTGTTCTTGATTTTTCACTTCAGGCAGGTCGGCATGGCCAACCGGTTTGAGGTCGGGAAGCGAGTATTCGAAAATCGCGTTTGCAAGGATACTGTTCACCCAGAGTGTCTTGCCGTCAGGCGCGATGGCAATCCCGTGTGACGGCGTGCCCAAGCGCCACTCTGCCTTGCCGAACGGTCCATCGGGCAGCTTGATTCTCGCAACTTCCTGGTGCTTCGCAAAGTCGACGACTACGAATCCGTGGAGATTCGACAACTGTACGAAGATCCGACTGGTCGAACCGTCAGGATTCTTCTCAATCGTCATGGGCCGGACTCCGCCGTCGAAGTCCAGTTCCCACGCTACTGTCTGGGTTTTCAAATCGAAGACCGTCATGCGCTTCGCTGCCACCGATCCCGCAACCGCATACTTCTGGTCGGGCGTGACATAGACGTTGTGCAGCCCGCCTCTCGTCGGGATCGACTTCACCAGCTTCACCGCGTTCGGATCGACCACGTCAAGAGCGCCCGGGGCAGACGCGATGGACACGAGCACGAGCCCATCTCTCGTCACGGCGATGTTGTTGGGATGGCCGCTCAAGGAAACTTTGTTTATGATCGCCCCGCTCTTCTGGTCCACTATATCCAGCACTTTGTCCGTCTCGTTGCTGATGTAAACCCACTTTCCGTCCGACGAGAAGTTCACCCCATGCGGCACTTCGATGCCTTTAATGACCTGCACGACCTTGTTGGTCGAGGCATCCACGACATCGACGGTATCCCCGGCACTGTTCGTGACATAGATGCGAGTTGTGCCAGCCGATAAGGGCAAGCCTAGCAGAATCCACAAAGGTTGCAACATACAGAAGGTTCGCACTTTCGAATATAAACTCATGGCCACCATTCCAAGAAAGGTTGAATTTGCCCCTACCAGTGAGTCCCAATCTCGGGAGTGTAATCGCAAGCAACCGCGCAATCAAGTAATTGCGCACTATGGAGACTCTCGCAGGGGCTCCCCCTGTTCTCCGCGCACTCTTTGCTCAAGAGTCCCCGGTTACGGCCTGTGCACGGACTGTGCACGGACTGTGCAACAATGCGATGTTTTCATGCCATTGGGGATAGCTTTGAGCGAGAAGCAGATTCCCCGATTTGTTGGAAACGTTGGTAGTTAAAGTGATAGAAAGAGTGAGTGGAGACGAGGCTGGTGCTTTGCAAGCAGGGGGTCGCAGGTTCGAACCCTGTCACGTCCACCAATTCTTTCACCGCACCTGCCGGACTCGGCGGATACAGATGGTGTCGGCATCTAACTCATATATAAGCGTTTAAAGCGGCTGAGGGTTCGGCGCACGCCGCGTCGCGGCTCCAATCGCGGGTCGGTGTACCCGGAATCCGTTAGTGGTCATTAGGCACACGCGCCGGTAGTACCATTGCCACATCGGATACTTGCTTGCTCTCATGAGAACATGTCGCCCTCGTCCCTAGTGGGAAGGTTACAAACACCTTATGAGCCATCGTTCTGGGCGCGGATCCGCAAAATTGAACGGCGGCAATGGTGGCTGTGGGCCTCGGCAATTGTTATAACGCTTTTGCTAACGGCCGGCATGGCATCATTCTCCTTCCTGTTCGATCAAACTGATCCCACTTTCTCGTTTACACTTCGTGAGTCTGTTCGCGGCCTGGTGGGGCTGGTGTTTCTCTTCAACCTGTACACCATCTATCAGCAGATTGAAATCCATCGCATTCGCAGGCAGCTGTTGGACCAGGAACAGATGTTTCGATTGATTTCTGAAAATGCCGAGGACCTGATCACTGTCGTGGATCGCGACGGCAATCGCGAGTACGATAGTCCCGGCTACCGCCAACTTGGGTATACGCGCGAGGAGCTCCAGCGCGGCCCGATTCCAGAGCAAGTCCATCCCGATGACCGCCAGGCTCTGATCACCGCCCGACTGGAAACATTCAAAACAGGTACGGGCCCGCGGGTGGAATATCGCTTCCGGCGGAAGGATGGAGAGTGGCGCGTTCTGGAATCCACACGCAGTCCGGTGCGCAACAGCCGCGGGGAAATCGAGAAGGTAGTCATCGTCAGCCGCGATATTACCGAGCGCAAGGAAACGGAAGAATTGCTGCGGCGCCGCGACGAGCAGCTTCGCCAATCGCAAAAAATGGAAGCGGTAGGCCGTCTATCCGGAGGTATCGCTCACGATTTTAACAATTTGCTCGGCGTGATTATCGGTTACAGCGAATCCATCGAATATCGACTGCCTCCCAATGATCCGCTGCGCAAGAACGCAGAAGAAATCCGAAAAGCAGGCGAACGGGCCGCCTCGCTGACGCACCAGTTGTTGGCTTTCAGCCGCCAGCAGGTCTTGCAGGCACAGATTCTGGATCTCAACGCGCTCGTTACGGACATGGGTAAGATGCTGCGGCGCCTGATCGGAATGCATATTGAACTCTCTACAACATTGGCACCGGATCTGGGGCGCGTAAAAGCGCAGCAGAGCCAGATCGAACAAGTAATTGTCAATCTTGCGGTCAACGCGCGGGACGCCATGCCTGACGGCGGCAAGTTGCTGATCGAGACTTCCAATCTGGACGTAGATGAAAAGCTGGCCAACTCCTTTACATTTCTTCAACCCGGTCCGTATGTCCTCCTGACAGTGACGGATACCGGGATCGGCATGGAGCCTGAGACCCGCCCTCACATTTTCGAACCGTTTTTCACGACCAAGGCGCCCGGAAAAGGGACGGGCCTGGGCCTCGCCACCGTATATGGCGTGGTCAAACAAAGTGGCGGCGGCGTGACTGTCGAATCGGAACGAGCGAAAGGGTCAACTTTCAAAATCTATCTTCCGCGAACCTACCAATCCGTAGCGGAGCCGGCCCCGGACGAAACAGCGGCAAATCCGACCGCGGCGGCCGGCACGATCCTGCTGGTGGACGATGAGGAAGCCCTCTTGAACCTCACCGCAGAGCGCCTGACGGGTTGTGGTTACCACGTCCTGACGGCGCACGACGGTCTACATGCGCTCGAAATAGCGCGCGAGTTCAGCGGATCGATTCATCTTTTATTGACGGACCTCATGATGCCCAGAATGGGCGGTTTGGCATTGGCTCGCTCCTTGACGGAGCTACGTCCGGGAATCCGCGTGGCGTACATGACAGGCCACGCGGAGCGCGAGGCGTCTTATCGCGAAACGCAACGTTCCAGAGCGGAAACCATACAAAAGCCATTTAGTCACCAACAGTTGATCCGACTGGTGCAAAAAGCTCTAGAAGCGGCTCAGTTGCAAACCCAAATTTAAACCAGTTTCAATCGCATCCCGATACTTATATCCATAAAAGGAATGCAGATAAGGTTGTTTCTTACCTGCCAACGTGCTATTCAATTACCGTGCCAGGTCGATTGTCAGGAGGCATTTGGCGGAGTGCAGCATCCATGAAGAAAGAGCCAATCTTTCGTGCGGTCAGCTTTTCCATTAATATTTTGTTAATTTCGTCGATTCTTTTGACTTTGTTTGGGATGACATGGGAGTATTCCACGCGCTGGTATCTTTCTGGATTCTCGAACGCCGTGCTTCCCTTTTCTTCTTCCCCGGAGGAAAGAGTGACCGCCATCCTTTCCTGGATGGAGCAAGGGCCGGCCCGCGAAACAGAGTATTATAGCGATGACAATGAGAACCGCGATCCGGTCGATACGCTCAACTACAAGGAATTGCTGAACGTCTGCGGCACCGCCACCAATGCCTTTGTGAATCTTGCTTCCGCAGGAGGAATCGAGGCGCGCCGCCTGCTTTTACTCGATTCGCAGGGAATGAGCACTAATCACGTCGTCGCGGAAGTCCTGCTTGATGGCCGATGGATTATTGTCGATCCCACTTTCCATACGATCTTAAAGGATAGCAGCGGACATTTTCTAACCAAGCAAGAATTGGCTCGGCCAGAAGTCTTTCAGGATGCGACCAAGGACATCGTTCACTACGATCCCAGCTATAATTATCAGCACACTGCTTTTATTCATTTGGCGCGGCTCCCGGTGGTGGGACGTTTTCTGCAAGCAAAGTTGAATCCGTTTCTACCAGCGTGGCAGGAGCGCATCAACTGGACGATTCTGCTGGAGCGCCAATCCTATTCCACCGTGATCGTGGGGATCGCGCTGCTGTGTGCGGCGTTCGTTCTGCGGAGCTTGATCGTTTGGTACGGGCGGAAGGTTTTCCTCGTTCCGATGAGCCCCTGGGAACAATTGAGGCTCGGCGGAACTGCGCTGTTCTCAGCTGCTCCCGCTGACGGAAGGCAAAGCGGACTTTCTGTGACTTAAAGTCGGTATATTTACCGAGGCGATGACTGCCGGACGCGTTAAATCGCGGGCATCGTTCACAAATGCGGCAATCAAGCCAATCGATTAGATAGTTTTCGTGCTGCGTGCTGTTCTGGGGGCTGTGATGGGAGGCTTTACAGCTGGACTGGTTACGGGGTGTCTTCTCGGGGTTTGCGGAACGTTCTTATTGCTCTCCATCAGTGCCGCATTCTCTGGGGAAGGCGCTCGGGTCTTCCGGGTGCAATCGGTTCCCGGAACCGTTCTTTCCACCATCGTCTTGCTGCTGATCGCGGCATTTTGCCATCGCATGGGAATTGGCAAGGACGCATCGATGCTCCTGCTGTTGTTCGCGGTTCTGGCTGTCTCCAAACTCGAGGGACTGCTGAACGGGATGTTCGCCACCGGAATCGCCGCGTTTATTTTGGCGTACTTCTTCTTTCCACCGGAAGGAATAATGATCGGTAGCTCCAGCGATCGTCTGGCTCTGGCGCTGTTTCTGCTAATCGCGACTCTAGGAAGCCGCATGATCGGCGGGAGCAAACGACCCATCTCGTAGACTGAACCGATTCCCTCTGCCGCGTTCGCGCTTCTTCTACAGCCTTGAAAAATAAAACTCATTTGGTGCGGGAACTTTTGGCCGCCCGATCGAGCTCCGATTTTTCCGTGACGGTGAGCCTGCGCCACTTGCCCTTGGCAAGTTGGCCGAGAATCACGGGTCCGACGGCGACGCGAATTAGCCGCAGAACCGCGATCCCGAAATGATCGAGCATGCGCCGGATCTGGCGATTTTTCCCTTCATCCAGAACAATTTCGAGCCATGTGTTTTTCTCGCCGGCTCGCAATACGCGTGCGTGCTTGGCCCGCAGCAATTCGCCATCCGCGACCACGCCCTCCGCCAGCTTTTTCGCGAGCGCCTCGCCGTCGAGCGCGCTCACTTGAACGTGGTAGGTCTTATCCAGATGCGATCCCGGATCGGCGATTCGAGCCGCCCATTCCGAATCATTTGTGAGCAGTAATAGGCCTTCACTGGCTTTGTCCAACCGGCCTACTGGCCCGACCCAAGGCAGGGTGTCGCCCAGAAGCGAGTACACGGTTTGGCGGCCCTTCTCGTCCGATGCCGTGGTCACGACTCCGCGGGACTTATGCAGCGCCACATAAATCTTTCCTGCCGCCGCAACGGCGTTGCTGTCCACTTCAATTCGATCATGCCCCAGGCGCACGGGAGCTTCCGGATCCGTGCGCGTGGAACCGTTCAACCGGACGCGACCCGCACGGATCAGGTCTGCCGCTTGTGATCGCGAGCAGAACCCGAGTTTTGACAGTGCCCTGGCCAAACCGACTCGTCGCGTTTCAATGGTTCGATTCATTCGTTGCTCGGTTTTCAGATACTGCCACGGCTTTGTGTCGACTGTCACGAACAGGAGTGACGCTACTCACAGTGATTCGTTGTTCGAAGCGGTAAAAGGAAGCAGGTAGTTAGTGTGGACAATCGGTTCAGGAGGCTTGCATGTTATGGCCCGCGCAAATCCTGGTCATCGCCCATGAGTCTGACGACCGCTGGCGGCTTCAAAAAATCCTGGAGGCCGCCGGCACCCAGGTATTTTGCTATTCGACATTGCTCGAAGCCCAATCGTTTCTCTCCGGCCAAACTGTGGATGCCGTATTTGCGGAAACCAATTTGCCCGACGGCGATTTTCAATCCGTGCATGCGGAGGTCGAACACTTCCAGCCCGATGTTCCCCTGATCGCGCTGTCCTCGAAAATCGATTGGAACCGCTCTCTCGTCGCCATGGCGGATGGGGCTTTCGATTATATTACCCTTCCAGTAAATCCCATTGCCGTGAATCGGGCGCTTTCCGCCGCCCTGAGTGCGATTACGAGCGATCGCCACGCAGAAACCGTTGCCAGCACGCCGGTGAAGAGTATAATTCGAGCCGTGTAGCCCGGCCCGCGTTGGCGCGGATATTCACCGCAGCGAGGTAAGCTGTGCTTAAATCCTGCCAGGTACTGATCATTTCTTCTGATTCTTTTCACTGTGACGAAATCGTGCGCCGCCTTGGATTGCACCCGACCAGTTGCACTTCCTTGCTCGATGCTCGCGCGTGTATTCAGGAGCAAGCTTTCCAATTGGTGCTTTGCAGCGACGAATTGCCGGATTGCAATCTCCGCACCGCGGTAAGTGTTTTGACATCCTCAACCGGAGGCATACCGGTGATTGTCCTTTCCCACCTGGCGGATTGGGACGCCTACATGAAGGCCCTCGGAGCCGGAGCATTTGACTATATCGCCTGCCCTCCGGATCCGGTTGAAATGGAGCGCATTCTAAGGGCGGCGATGGCGTTCAATCCGCCTCCACGACGAGCATCCCACACAGTCGCCTGAACTCCCCGGCATGCATTCGCTCCTTGCGCTCCGGGGCAAAAACGTGTTTCCATTTTGCTTGTGAATCCCCTTTTTATTCCTTGGGACTTTGTTCTGATCCTTTTATTTCTGGCCATCGTAATTCCCTGGCGTGGACAGCTTCGCATAAGACAGCTAATGAGCAAGCCGGAGCCAACATCAGCCGATCGCCTATCTCTGTATTGGTCGACGATTCTCTTTCAATGGATATTGCTATTGGTCGTGGCCTGGAGATGCTTGGCCCGAACTGTGGAGCCCGAGGAGTTGGGCATCTCACTCTCCGAACCGTGGCGAATCGCCTGGACTACCATTGGTTTGACGGCGTTGCTCTGTCTGAACCAAATCGCCGGACTGCGCCGCATAGCCCGAGTGCCACCCGAGGGACGTGGCGCGTTTTTCGCAATCACCGAGCGCCTCGTGCCACGAAACTTGAAGGAAACCTGGGTGTTTGCGATCTTGGCCTGCACCGCGGGCATAACAGAAGAAATTTTGTACCGGGGATTCGTGTTCGCCGCCTTCGTGAGAATGGTGGTGAATTATGGTCCACCAAACGGATTAGCAGCCATCCTATCGTCCGCGTGGTTTTCGCTGGCACATTTGTATCAGGGAAAGCGGGGAATATTAACTACATTTGTAGTAGGACTAATTTTCGTCTCAGTGCGAATTTGGACGGGGAGTTTGGTCCCAGTGATTATCGCCCATGCCGGAATCGATCTGGTCGCCGGGATTTGCGTATCAAAATATCTTCGGAGTGCTTGACCTAGAATGCCAGCACCCTCGTCTCCTCCAATCAACAAGCGGCAAATCCAGATCGCTCTGGCGCAATTCGGCGTGTATTTGAGTGATGCCCAATTGGCTGGAGTCCACGACTATATTCAACTTTTGCTCAAGTGGAATCGGTCGATCAGCCTGACTTCGGTGGCCGATGCCGCAGAGATCGCCCGGCGCCACTTTGGGGAATCCATGTTCGCAGCGGGTCTGTTGCCTGTGGAAAACTGTCGACTGGCCGACGTTGGTACAGGTGCGGGGTTTCCGGGACTGCCGCTGAAGATCATTCGTCCAGACATCGATTTGGTATTGATTGAGTCAAACAAGAAAAAGTGTGCCTTTCTATCGGAAGTTGTTCGATCGTTGGGGCTGAATGGCGTCGAAATAGTGCCGGATCGGTTCGAGCTGATCACGCCTGACGCCCTGAGGCTGGACGTCATCACCGCCAGGGCTGTAGGAGAATTCAAGCAAATCCTGCGGTGGTCAGAAGCGGCGCTCCAACGTCGGGGTCACATGATGCTATGGGTCGGGGCCGAGGACTCGACAAGAATATCAGCGAACACGGCCTGGACCTGGCAACCACCCGTGCGGCTCCCAGATTCGCAACGCAGATTTATCCTGATCGGCCGACCATTAAGGTAACGATCATCTCCAGGAATTGCGGGCTCTCCACGCAGAGTATGTGCGCAGCCGCCACAGCGGAGCCCCGTTGCATTTCCTCACACGCCAGCTGATTGACTAATTAAAGCGACCGATCGCCCGCAATAGGTGGCATCCGTGGATGCACACGTAACTCGGAGGCGGGGAAGCCAGGGTTCCCGCCGATTCAGCGAGTCGAACTGGCCGCGAGTCCCGAGGTTCGCGCGTGCGTGCTTGTTCCACGTGGAACAAATCCGTCGAATGGCGGCGACTGAACTTTGAACCTCAGAAAGTGCCACCATCGATTAACATGGCCAAGCGCCGATTTCGAAATTCACATCTGCCAAGGCCCGCTGCGCCGAGCAAGCAGAAAGGGAAACCTCTGATTCGTGACAACTACGCCGTTGCACGGATCGATTCCACCAATGGAGTCGCCAATTCCCGGGCCTGGAGCGAAAATTGACCCAGGCGTGAATTCGACTCTTCGGCAAGCATTACTTCCGGATACAGCCCCGGCAATATGCGACGGACTTGTCCTCTTTCAAGCTATCGACCACCGCTCCAACAAATTCGCAATATCCCGCAAGCAAACTGTTCCACGTGAAACAATTTGCATATTTTTTCATTGAATGATAAATTTCGCGACCTGAGGGAGCGGAATTGGGCAGAATTATTGCGATTGCAAATCAGAAGGGCGGTGTCGGCAAGACGACAACCGCAATTAATCTGGCAGCTTCGCTGGCTCTCTCTGAGCAGCGCACGCTTCTGATCGATTGCGATCCCCAAGGCAATACCACCGCTGGAATCGGGTTCCCCAAGGATCCGGCCCGGCGAACTCTCTATAACGCTCTGATGCTCGCCGAACCCCTGGAAAAAATCATCGTCAAAACCCAGATCGACGGGCTGGATCTGATACCGGCGGACAAGAATCTAGTGGGGGCGGAGGTCGAATTAGTTTCGGCCGACAACCGCGAGTTCCAACTGAAAAAGATCCTGGTTGAAATTCGCGATCACTATGAATTCATTATCATGGACTGCCCCCCGGCGCTTGGGTTACTCACGCTCAATGCCCTTAGCGCTGCGGACGCCGTCCTCGTTCCCATCCAATGCGAATACCTGGCACTCGAAGGCGTGTCGGAGCTCCTTGACACATTAATGAGGATACGAAGGACGTTGAACCCAAGCCTGGCCATTGAGGGCATTGTGCTGACCATGTACGACGAGCGCACGACACTTTCCAAGCAGGTAGCCTCGGACCTTCGCAGCTTCTTCGGTGCCCAAGTATTTGAGTCGGTCATACCCCGAAATGTCCGGTTGGCAGAGGCGCCAAGCCACGGCAAGCCAATTCACTTCTACGACATTCATAGTAGAGGCGCGGAAGCCTATATAAACCTTGCAAAGGAGGTCATCTCAAATGGCCAGAAACGCATTGGGAAGGGGGCTGGGAGCGCTGATTCGTGAGCCGGAAGTAGCGGCCCAAGTCGCCCCGCCGACAACCACTACCGGCTCCGCATCCGGGGCCGCTACCGCGGTCGCACCAGCTCCGGCTCCAGCCGGAGGTCCGTTGCAAGTGGATATCGACCTTATCGATCCCAGCCCATTCCAGCCACGGACGCGATTTGCGGAAATAGGCCTCGAGGAGCTCGCTCAATCGATTCGATCAAGCGGGATCATTCAACCGCTGGTCGTGCGACGAGTGCATGCCCGCTACCAGCTGATCGCCGGCGAACGGCGCTGGCGCGCATCGCAACGCGCCCAGCTTCTTCGCGTGCCGGTTGTCGTCCGGGAGGTGAGTGATGAGCAGGCACTGGAGCTCACCCTCGTGGAAAACATCCAGCGAGAGGATCTGAATCCGATTGAACAAGCGCGAGCATTCGATCGGCTGATGGATGAGTTTCATCTCACCCAGGATGAAGTAGCCGCGAGAACAGGGAAGGATCGAGTCACGGTTGCGAATGCCGTCCGCCTGCTTTCGCTCGAGGCGCCGCTGCTGGTCTGGATCGAAGAGGGGAAAATGACCGCTAGCCACGGACGGGCATTGCTGGCGATCGAAGATCGCAAGTTACGAAACGAATTGGCGCAAAAAGCCTCTCGCGGCAAGCTCACCGTGAGGCAACTGGAACGAATGGGGACCCGGCGAAACCGTGGACGCATTCACCAGGCACCGGAGGAAAATTACGATCCCAATCGCCAAGCGGCAATTGACGAACTGCAAAAACACATCGGGACCCGCGTAACGCTGCACATGCCAACCAAGGGCCATGCTGGCCAGCTGATTCTGGAATTTTATGACGAAGAGCAGCTAAACGGATTGTATGACCGCCTGATACGTTAATACTATATATGTAGTATATATGCCCGTGGGAGCACGTGCTGCGGTTCGACGTGCCCGATGCGTGACCGATCGACAATTTTGTGCGCGGCAAACGCGCCAAACTCGGGTTAGAATCGTCTTTCCCAAACGATCAAAACTCATTCTGGAGCCCAGCCCATGCTATGGCGATCAAAAGAACACGCTAAGGATACGCAGCAGCAGGAATTTACAGGGTTTCTTGACAAGGGAGTGCGGTTTGAGGGCACGATTGAAGCGACTGGCGTGTTTCGCATAGACGCTCACGTGAAGGGAAATGTGATTTCGACGCACAGCCTGATCCTCGGCGAGGGGGCGCGAGTGGAAGGGCAGATCGAAGGCAATCATGTGGCGATTGCCGGGAAGTTTGATGGCGTAATCTTTGCGAAGGGCCGAGTAGAAATTCAGGCCAAGGGCGTCGTAACGGGCGAAGTTCATTCGCCATGTCTGGTCATCGAACCCGGCGGCATATTCGATGGACAGTGCCACATGCTGGCGGCGTCGGAGTCCACCAAGCCGCTGACAATACCGATTCGAGTGGGGCAATAGGCGTTGTCCAGGGTCGAAATCGGATTCGCAACTCAAAATCAGGTACTAGCCCTAGATTTTATTTGCGATTCCGCATAGTATCCTGCCCCCCGGCATGGACACGATCACACACGGAATTGTGGGTGCTCTGGCTGGCAAGGCGTTCTTTGCCGGCCGGGACATCCCGGTTGGGAATTCAAGAATTGCAGGCTCCAGCGCAATCAGTTCGCCTACCGCGCGTGCGACAATTGTTGCGTGCACGCTCGGCTCGATGTTCCCCGACATCGATATTTTCGCGGGCCCGCTGGCACACAACCCTTTAGCCATCATGGAGTGGCACCGCAACGTCACGCATTCCGCGGTGCTACTGCCGCATTTGGGCCTTAGTATTAACTGCAATTTCGATACCGGTGGCCCGCTGGCTGAACTGGCGCCCGCCATCTTTTCTGTTCCTCTTCGCAGCCTATGCGGTGGGGATCGCCACGCACATTTTTCTCGACCTCGTCACCAGTTTTGGGACCATGGTCTGGAGCCCGCTACGATATTCACGGCCGGCCTGGGACTGGATCTTCATAATTGATTTATCGCTCACGGCCCTCGCGCTAACGCCGCAGCTGGCCGCGTGGTGTTACTGCGAGCCGCGCCAATTTTGGCCGCGAGCCCTCGGAGTCTGGATTTTTTTAACCGCCGGCGCGTTCGGAGCGTATCTGTTCGCGAACTTGCGGGCAGGGTTTTCCGTGATGACCGTTGTGGCGGCAAGCGCCATTTTCGCGGCTGTAATTTTCCTGCCTGCCGCCCAAGGGTCCGGGTTCAGCTGGACGCAGGGCGAATTGGTGCCGCGCGGGTTTGGCCCTGGTATGCGTTTATATAGGTTTGGCGGCTTCCGCGCACCACAAGGCGTTCGCGGACGTAACACGTTTGCCGCATCGCAGCACTTGCAGGTGGAACAACTGGCCGCCCTTCCGCTGCCGCCAACGTTAACGCATTGGGTGGGATTGGTCAGCACGCCAGACGGCGTGTGGCGCACCACTCTCAATGAACCTGGGGGCTCGATCGAGAGCACCAGTTTATGCGGATGCACATTCCAGCGAGTTCATTGACCAGGCGAGAAAGCTGCACGATGTGCAGGTTTTCCTGTGGTTCGCGCGGTATCCTGTGTGGCGCGTACGCCAGAGTCCAGGGCAGCAAACCGTGGTGGAGATTTCGCGATGTGCGATTTTTCCGCGGAGAATGTGACCAGTGATGCCCAGAATCCGCCGCCCGCCAAGAGATTTCTGACAGTTCGACCACGTCGGACTGGATTCACATTCGAGGTGGTGTTTGATCTGGCGGGACACGTGATTTCAAGCGGCTTCAGGGAGGAACCGTAGGCTGTCCGAGACGCGCATAACCACACGTGACGTTGCGCCAGATAGCCGGGTAAACCACCACCTGCCGCTCGTCCCCTGCGCCTTCGCTCTCGCTGCGTACTCCCGGTTCTTCCTTTAACACCAGGTGCACGAATGCGGCGTTCGCGTGACGACATGGCGTTGAAACGAAATAGTGCGCGCGTTTCGCGGACACGCTTGGCAGCGACGCGCGCGGAAAGCTTCAATTCTTCAATGCGAATGCCGCGATAACCGGCGGCATCAAATCGGATGCGCCCATAAAATTGAGGGTCAAGCCAAAGCCTGCGCAGCGCGATGTGTTCCAGCGCCATCAAGCAGTTCGGCGTGGCGTTCCAGCACAAATCCTGATCACGGCCCTCGAAATTCGACGACAATTTCGGGATTCTCCAAAATCTTTCAGGGCCGCAGGACCGCTGGTATGGATTTCATAGGAAAGCTCGAAAGCGCGCCTTCTGAAGCAGCGTGTCGAGGCAGCGCCGCAATTCCGACGTAACTGCCGCATGATCCAGTTTGCCGTCGACGATTAAATTCGGGCGGGATACAGGCGTCAAGATTGCTCCCCTCAGATTGCTGGTGCGACACGACCGCTATTTTTTCTTGCCGGGGCCCCGCGACGGTTTCGGCGGAGGCGGCGCCGTTCGATAGAGATACCACTGCTGGCCGATTCCCACGATATTGCTGGTGAGTATATACACCGACAAACCGCTCGGATAAAGCGCAAACATGCCACCAAAAATCAGGGGGGTAATGGCCATCATCTTGGCCTGCGCTGGATCCATGCCCGGAGTAGGCGTCATTTTCTGCATGAAATACATGGAAATGGCCATCACTACCGGCAAAATGAAATAGGGATCGTGCGCGGAAAGATCGTGGATCCAGCCGAACCATGGCGTGTGGCGCAGTTCAATGGTATTGGCCAGCATGCGATACAGGCCAAACCAGATGGGCATCTGGATCAATGTGGGCCAGCAACTTCCGAGCGGATTGATGCCCTCGCGCGAGTACACGGCCATGACTTCCTTGTTCATCTCGGCCTTGCGGGGATCGCGCATCGAATATTTCTTGTATTTTTCCTGAATGGCCTTTACTTCCGGCGCGACCTTCTGCATTTTCTGCATGGCGCGCATGCTTTTCACTTTCAGCGGAAACATCACCATGTTGATCGGCGATGGTGATCAGGACAATCGCCCAGCCGTAGTTGCTCACGTAGTGATGCAGCCAGCATCAGCGAGTAAAACAACGGTTCGGCGATGAATCCCCACCAGCCGAATTGCACCAGGCTGTTGAGCGGAGGACGCGTGGCTTTCAATCCATCGATGTCTTCGGCCCGACGTACATGCGCAAGTCCAACGGACCCGGGGTGGCCATGCCCACAGCCATCTGCGGAACGATCTCCGTTTCGGTCTTTCCGTCGGTGGTGGTTTGGTGCGGAAATGTCCAGCCCGTAACAAGGTCAGCGGAATTTGTTCGAAGGTCGCCGCGAGCATGTAAAAGGCGGCAGGAAAGCGACGGCGAAATAAAGATCCTCCATGCCGGCAAAATCGAATGTTCCAGTGATCGGGCGCGCGCACCGTAGTTTGGCCCGGGCTTACCGAGGTTTTTCGCTGCCAGAGTATTGAGTTTCCCGCCAGAACTGTTGAAGACCTGGGTTTGCGCCGCGGCGCGATATGCGGTGATGTCGCCGAATCCGCCCGACCAGATGATGCTGTTTCGCAGCGGCATTCCGTCCAGCGTCACCGAGGTATTCACCTCAACAATGTAGCTGGGGTCGAATTTTAGCTTCTTGGTGACTTCCAGATGGCCGTCGCTCCACGCCATCGTCACTTCTGCCGGAGGTTGTAGGACGGCGCCGGCCTCCAGGGGTTTGCCGCCAGAAGTAATTTCAAACAGGGCCGCCGTTGGCGGCCGCCTCCTGTTGCGCGTCGTCCAGGGCCAGCGAAAAGGGCCACAGCCCAGACTGCCTCGCGGCATCGGCATGAACGAGGTCCAGCGGGCGCGGCGGTTTGCGGTCGTCTGTAAATTTTTTCAGCTGCCAGCTTCGCACCACGCCGCCGCGATTGGAGATTTCGACGTGATAGAGCTCGCTCTCAATGACGACGGAAGTTTCGGCGCTCGCTGAGCGAATAGAAACGGCGGCTGCGACAGGGGCAACCGTTTTCGCAGCGCCGGTGACGCGATTCGAGGGAATTGCCGCTGGCGGAGGAACCGCGTTGCTCGCCGCTGCCGGCGCGGCCGGCGGCGGTTGCGGCGGCTTGTAAATCAGAGACCAGCCGGCGATCACAATCAGGCAGAGCACAGCGGCCAGCAGAGAGCGCATTTCCGTCGACATTTCCTTGCGCTCGCTCAAGAACGGACCTCTTTGGTGGCACAGACTTCAGTCTGTGGGGGTTTAGCGCCGCGGGCAAAAAAACGAGACACGCTCGAGCCTGTCCCGCCTGGAGCGTTGGTTTGAAAATCACTAGCGTCGGGGACCAGATCCACTCCGCCCGGCGTAAAAGGATGGCAACGCGAGATGCGGCGTAGCGCGAGCCATGCGCCTCTCCGCGCTCCATGAATTCGCAACGCCTCAGCGGCATAGTGCGAGCAGGAAGGATAAAACTTGCAGGCGCTGGGCATCACCGCCGAAAAAAAAGCCTGATAGACGCGCACCGCGAAGAGCAGAACCCGTGCCGCAGGGCTCATGCCTTCGGACCGCTGCTGCGGAGGCCGCGTAGCAGGCGCACCAGTTCCGCTTGCAGCGGCGCAAACGCCGCTTTCGCCACCGCGCTGCGCGGGTGAATCACAATGTCCCATCCCGTAGGAATCTCCGTCCTGTTGCGCCGAATAATTTCACGAATGCGGCGTTTAATGCGGTTCCGCACCACCGCCCCACCCAGTGCTTTCTTTACGCTGATCCCGAAGCGGCTGGTGGGACCGGCCGCAGGTGTGCGCGCGGAGGAAGCGTTGCGCGTAAGCTCCCGCCCGGAAGCCTCATTCGGAAGCGCGGATTGCGCGCGGAAGAAAACGGAAAATTGCGGACTCGAGCGGCGCTGACCGGCGCCGTATACGGCCTCATATTCCACGCGCTTCAGCAAACGCATGGCACGAGGAAAACCCTGCCGCGGCTCGTCCGAATCTCTAGATGGGCGTGAGCTTATGACGTCCCTTTTTGCGTCGGGCAGCAAGAACTTTGCGGCCCCCTTTAGTCTTCATGCGCGCGCGAAAACCGTGCGTTTTATGGCGACGGCGCACTTTCGGTTGAAACGTGCGTTTCGGCAAAGAACTCTCCCCTTCAGTCTCGTCAATTGGACCGAATCAAAACGTCTAGTGTAGTCGAGGCGTGGGAGGCGGTCAAGGATAGGACGTGAGACGGGAGCAGTGAAATCGCCGCGCCCACGATCAGCGACGATGTTCCAAACACGGCAGTCGCAGGCACACCACGAATCAGAGGAAAGCATCCAGCTTCACTGCCAAGCCGACATTCCCTAAGGATGTGGGCTAGCGCAAGTTTCAGTTTTTGAAAATAGACTGCGGACTCCGGCTGTTTCCGCCTCGGCCGTCCTGATTGACACTGAATTGCTCCACCAACACGCGCATTTGCGTGGGCATTTCCGCCAACTGATGGGCGGCCTTCATGAATTCATGCGCGCTTGAAGACGTTCCCTGAGCTGCCTGGGACACCCCCGCTATGTTCTGCGTAATCTGCTTCGAGTCCTTGGCAGCTTCGGTGACGTTTCGCGACATTTCGTTCGTCGTCGCGCTTTGTTCCTCCACGGCGGTGGCGATGGTGCTGGAAATGTCGCTAATCTGGTTAATCACCGAACTGATCGTTCCAATCGCTTCCACGGCAGCTTTGGTGTCTTGCTGGATCTTGGTGATCTTTAGGCTGATGTCTTCGGTGGCCTTGGCCGTTTGTTTGGCCAGTTCCTTGACTTCGTTGGCCACAACGGCGAAGCCCTTGCCGGCTTCTCCAGCGCGTGCGGCCTCGATGGTGGCATTCGGGGCCAGCAAGTTGGTTTAAAGCGCAGCGATTGCGCCTGCAGGGGAGAGCGGGGCGCGACGCATCCAGATGCAGCCGAAATGCTAAATTATTGAGGTAGCGCGACCCCTGAGAGGGTCGGCACGAAGAAAGACATGCCGCGAAAAAGTGGCCTCACCCGCTAGTGTAGGTTTAAAGCTAGGAACCAAATCTCTTGGCGTCCGGGTGGCGAGACGACCAGTCGACGGGGGGAAAATCGACCGGCCAAAACGGCTGGTTTAGAATGCTGAATGCGAGGCCCACCTGGCTCTCCGTCCCTTTCGTTTCAACATGTGCGACCATGCATTCCACGGTCTTTTTGGTTTTCAGATTCGACAAAACAAGCCGCTGTCCGGTCTTTACCGGGTTGCGAAGGATTACCAGGCCGCCAAAGGCGCTGATCACCAGCGTATGGGTGTCTTCCGTGAATCGTTTTCCATCGCTGCCGTACCCGGAGACTCTCACCGCGATCTGCATGGCGACCCGTTGTGTCCTTCTTCGATTCGTCGCCGCCCAGGTGGCGGCAACGAATGTGGAAAGCCAACTTTCTAGGATCCGAAAGTTGTCTCCCTCCATCGATGTGAACGCCAGGGCCAAGCCCTCTTTTGGGACGGCTCGCACGATTCGCGCCTGCGCCCGAACCTCGTCTTCGCCCTTCCTCAAGATCACGGTGACTTCGGTTTCTTCGGGAAGTTCACAGTCGGTCCGCACGTAACATCCCCCGCGGCTTAAATCAACGATGCTCGCCGCAACCGGAACGCTGTTGCCGGGCGAAAGAATTTCGATTCGCGGCGGGGATGACAGTCGGTATCGCGCGGAGGTACGAAGTTCAGCGTTTCTGCCCTGGCTATCGCGTTTTTTGGCCATAACTGCCATAATTTTTGGCTATATTGGCAATAAAGTCAATGGCAATGTACCATCATTTTTGACACTTATCCGTAATACAGGAGTCCCTGTATTGAAATTGGTTTGCGCTGCTACCTAAAGTCACGATTTATGATTGGTCTGGACGGCTCTGGCGTGGTTCACTATTTTAAAGCATAAATGTCATACGAGACCGTGCCACCGGCGCGTTCGCCCACTGCGACCGCCTGAATCCGCGTGAGCCACGCGTAGCGCGAATCGCCGGTCTCAAACAGCGGCGCGGCGCGCAGCGATGCGCCCGTGCCCGTCGTTTGGCCAATTCCGTTGTAGGTCACCAGGATGAGCGCTCCGTCGTCCGTTTTCAGCGTCAGGCGAACATCCAGACGATAGCTGCCATCGGCCCGGTTGGTGATCCAGTCCCCGGCCGGCGTTTGTACCGTCGCTTTGACACGCGGACCCTCGAAGCTACCGCCGACAATCTGCACGATTGTGCGGGTCCCCTGCGGCGCGTTTTCAACGACGGTGCGCGTGCCGATATCGGCACGCAATCTGCCGAGGTACTCGAAAGCAGGGGGGCGTGGTGGCGCAATATCCCTTGGGGTCCCAGAAGCGGGTGTGCCGGGCGCGTTTGGAGAAGTTTGAGCGAGAACGGGTAGGGCGCAAACCGTTAATCCGAGGCAGATCAGCAATGCAATTAAAAGGCGCATCGGTCCTCCTTAAGCGATATAGGAATGCTCGTCTGCAATCCAGAACTGCACGATTACTGAGGGCCATCTTCGACGCGTACTAATTTCCACGGTTCAATCGGATGTCGGCCTTGTCTTCCTTTATTTCAACAATGGTTCCGAACGGCCGCGACAAGTCCTCCGGGCGCTCCAGAATATAGCGCGCTTTTTCGCCCATGGCTGGCTTCGGTATTCCGCGCGTTTGCAGATAGGTTGTTGGCGCGCTCGTCGCGGACATCGGGTTCGCCATAAGCAGGCGGCCTGTGACCCGCGCGAGTCGGTTCCCGTTGAATTTCAACTTACCCTCCAATTCGCATACTCCGCTGCCGCGGAACTTTGAGGGGATGGCCCGCGATGTGAACATTCGCCGTCGCTGAACGCGCTACTTGCTCTTCGACTGTTTCGCGATCACCAGTTTCGAGACCTTGTCGTAAGTCGCCTGCGGAATAATTTTCTTTTGGACCAGTTCCGTTTTTGCGCGGTAGGGACGCCCATCGATGATTTTCTGCGAGTACGCGTCTCCAATTCCCGGCAGCGCCTGCAATTGCGCTTTGGTTGCGCTATTCAAATCGAGGAGATCTGCTGGCGCGGCCTTTGCGGCCTGAGCGGTTGCCGCGGGCTTGCTCGCGGGCGCGGTCTGGGCGTTGGCCGCGGGCAACGTAAACAGCAGCCCCAGAGCAATTACCATCACACAGGACAGGACTTTTCGTAACGTCATAAATTTCGATCTCCTTTGATTGATAAGCGAAAGTATTCGGCCGATTTGAATTCCGACTTTGGACCATCGTAGGTCCCTCGGGAAATCGTGTCAACGGTTTCGAGGAAGAATAGCAGGACTCGATTACGCCTAACGCACAACATGAAATTGGACCGAGGAAAGCAGCGCGCTGATTCCGTTCCAGGTGATCTGCACGCCGATGCAAACCAGCAGGAAAGACGAAAGCCGCATCGTCACTGTCATGCCGGTTTTTCCCAGCGCTCGCCCGAGACGGTCCGCGAATCCATAGCAGAGAAAGACGCTGACGGCGATCAGGCCCGTGGCGATGATGGCCGCAATCACCAGCCAGATGTGCACTCCGTAGCGGTGCGTGGTATTCGCGCCCAGCGTGACGGCCACGGAGATCGATCCCGGGCCCACGGTAAGCGGCAGCGTCAACGGATAGAATGCCTGGCGAAGCACATCCTGCGGGGGAATTTCCTGCACCGCGTCGTGGACGTCGTCCTTCTGCACCAGCAGCGTCCAGCCCGTGGCCACGACCACCAGGCCGCCACCAACCTGCACGACCGGCAGCGAGACTCCAAAAAAACTCAGAAGGTGTGCCCCAATAAAGTAGGAGCCGACCATCAGGTAAAAGCTGTTGAGCGCAACTTCCCTCGACAGCCTCTTCCGCGTCTCCGGCGAATATCCACCGGTGAACGCCAGAAAAATCGGACTCCCGGTCAATGGATCGACGATGGGAAAGAGCGCGCTTAGAATAAGGAAGAATACTTTGACCGCATCGGCCACCAGTCCCTCCTCGGGCCCGTCGCCTAATTAGGCGTGGCCTCAGATGGGAGTCAAATTGCCCATCTGACGGTAGGTGCCGAATGAGATCATGTCAACCGCTTCGCCAGATTCGGTCAGTTGCAGTGGTCCCGGAACTTTGGAGTTCCGCGAAACGGCTCCTTAAGGCTTGGCCGGCTTCAGGACTTGGTCGGGATTTGCTTGCACCCGCGTGAAGCCTGATGGGATTTCAAACAAACTCGAATCCAGCGCGGAATTTGAGGACGATGTGACTTCGATTGTCATTTCCATCAAAGAGCCCGGAGTGGAAGGCGGTGGAGGATTCTGGCTGTGCTGATCGGGAGGAGCCTCGTCCTGGTTCTTTTTCTAGCCAAAAAGCCCGCCAAGGCCCTTCGCCATCGCGCCGGACATGCTGGTTGGCGTGTCATTGTTTGAAGAGGAGGAAGAATTCATGTCATTCGCCACGGCAGCATCTGGGCCCGGGTATGGCATGCGGAGCAGCAAGCTTATTGGCGAGTCTGCGCAATCCAGCCTGCCGTCGATCGTGATTTTTTCGCGGCTTCCTCCGGCGGAAGTGCGGTATCCCAAAGATTTGCGGTGAACCGGCTACCTGTCACTCCGGCGGCGGACTCCGAGACCAGCCATAGCAGCGGGGAAATCATAATATCCGGGTGGAGAAGCTGCCGGCGCAGGTGCGAAGGAATCTCTTGCGGCACCATGCCTGTATCGGTCGCGCCGCCCGGCAACAGCGCATTCACCGTCACGCCGGTTCCATCCAGATCCTGGGCCCAGATGATTGTTTCCGATTCGAGCGCGGCTTTCGATGGTCCGTAAGGCGAAAAGCCGGGGCGGCGCATGGTTTCGTGGTTGATTGAGATGTTGATGATGCGGCCCCAGCCCTGCTTCATCATGTGCGGGACGGCCGCGCGCGACATCAGAAATGGTCCATTCACATTTGTGGCGACGATCATTTGCCACACGGCCGGATCGGTCTCCCAAAATTTCGTGGGAGTATCAAAAAAATTCTCGCTCACGAAACGCATGCCGCGGCCGGCGTTGTTAACGAGGATGTGGACGCCGCTAAATTCGCGCATGGCTTCTGTCACTACGAGATGGCAATCCTCTTCCTTGGAAACATCCGCCAGCAGCGGCAGGATTGCGCCCGCGCCTGGCGTCTTGGCAGCGGCTTCCGCGACCCGATCGATTTCCTGCCGATGGCGCGCCGCAGTGATCACGACGTTGGCGCCGGCACGCGCCAGGCCCAGGGCCATGGAACGGCCCAAACCTCGGCCAGCTCCGGTGACGATGGCCGTCTTTCCGGAAAGCTCTGCGTTCATAGTTCCTCGCGGTTGGATCTGGAGCACACGGACCGGAGTGGCGCAGGCTTCAGCCTGTGGAAGTTGGTCGGAGCGCGGTCGCGTTTACGGCAACAAAAATCCATTGGCTGAAGTCTGCGCCACTCTACTTCATATCTCGCCAGTTCGGGCCGGCTTTCACATCCACAACGAGCGGCACGGCAAGCTCGTGCACCGTTTCCATGGCCTTCTTCACTAACCCGCGCAGGCGATCCAACTCGTCGTGCGGCACTTCAAACAGCAGTTCGTCGTGCACCTGCAAAATCATTCGCGCTTTAAATTCTTGCTTCGCCAGCTGGCCCGCAATCGTGATCATGGCCAGCTTGATTAGGTCCGCGGCGGTGCCCTGCAGCGGCGTGTTGAGCGCCGTGCGCTCGGCAAAGTTCCGCAGATTAAATTGCGGTGAGGTGATTTCGGGTACCGGACGGGTCCGTCCCAGCATCGTACGGGTCATTCCCGATTTCCGCGCTTCAGCCAGGGACCGCTCCAGATATTCTTTCACGCCGCGATAGCGAGCGAAATAAGCGGCGATGAATTGCGACGCTTCTTTTTGGTCGATGCTCAGCTGCGCCGCCAGGCCAAACGGAGTCTGCCCGTAAATGATGCCGAAATTGATGGCCTTGGCCGCGCGGCGGTGCTCGGCGTTCTGCGCCATGGGCCCAACACCGAAAACTTCCTCTGCGGTGCGCGCGTGAATGTCCTGACCGGTACGGAACGCCTCAAGCAGCACAGGATCGTTGGAAAAGTGCGCCAGGATGCGCAGCTCGATCTGCGAGTAGTCGGCGGAAAGCAGAGTATTCCCAGGCTTGGCGACGAACGCGGCGCGGATTTGCCTGCCGAGTTCCGAACGCACGGGAATATTTTGCAGATTGGGATCCGACGAGCTGAGGCGGCCCGTAGCAGTTCCGGTCTGGCAGAAGCTGGTGTGCAAGCGGCCGGTCTCCTTGTGGATCAGCCTTGGCAGCGCGTCGACGTATGTGGATTTCAGTTTCGTTAGCTCACGGTATTCGATCACTTTGCGCGGCAGATCGTGTAGCAGCGCCAGTTCTTCCAGCACATCCGCGGCTGTGGAACGCGGTTTGCCGCGGCGACGTCCGCCAAGTGTCAGACCCAATTTATCGAATAAAACTTCGGCGAGCTGAATCGGAGAACTGATGTTGAACTCTCCCCCCACCGAGATCCCAAATCAGTTTTTCACGCTCGCGAATTTCCAGCTCCATGATTTTAGACATGGCATCGAGCGCCTGGCGGTCGACGCGCACGCCGTCGCGCTCCATCGCGGCGAGCACGGGCGCGAGAGGCAAATCGATGGTCTCATATACATCCGTGAGGCCTTGCGCCTGCACTTCTTTCCGCAACGCCGGCGCGAGGCGCTGCAAATGTTCCGCGCGCTCGCCCGGGGCGTCCGGAAGCGTAATGCTTTCCTGCCGCAGCACGACATCTGCGAGACTGTGTTTCGAAGTAGTCGGCCGCAGCAAATAGGAATATAGAATCGCCGCGTGGCGAATTCCGGCGACCGGCCCGGCCAGCAGTTCGACAAGCTTCGGGTCATGCACGATTTTTGCGCGGGAGGCATCCTGAAGAAATTCCGCGAGCACCGCACTCATCTCTCCTCCGGCATCAAGCACTGCCGTTCGCGCAACGCCGGGCTTCGCCGAAATCTCCAGCGCAGCCACCTTTGAACCGAAGCCCTCTTCCTCGCGATCCTCTTCGTTCTCCGCGAGGGTAAACCATATGGCGGTTTCGGCGGTGCGCGGAATGGAATTCAGAAATTTCTTGAGGGCCGCGGGAGTTTCCAGTGGCACGGATTCAATCGCGGCGGCGCTCGTGGCCGCCGTCGCCGGCGCTGTGGGAAGATCGCGCAGCAGCGAAGTGAAACCCAGCTCCGCGTAAAGCACACGCAAGGCTTCCACATCCGGCTCCCTCGCGCGCAGATCGTCGAGAACGAGTTTCACCGGCGCAGCAGTGTCAATCACCGCGAGCTGTTTGGACAGCTTCACAGCGTCGCGGCTGTTTTCAAGCGCCTCGCGATAGCGCTTTCCCTCGACTTCCTTTGCGCGATCGAGCGCGGCTTCCGCCGAACCGAAGCGGCGAATGAGTTCCTTGGCGCCTTTTTCGCCAATTCCCTTTGCACCGGGAATGTTGTCGATCGAATCGCCCATCAGGGCCATGACGTCGGCCACCTTGTCGGGCGGTACGCCCATGATTTCTTCGACCTTCGCGGCATCGACGATCAGGTCGGTCTTGTCAGGCGCGCCGCCGGGACGCAGCACCCGCACGTTTCCGCCGACCAGTTGCATCATGTCCTTGTCGCTGGTGACGATGGAAACGTCGAGGCCCTTTTTTGCGGATTGTTTTGCCAGCGCGCCGATCACGTCGTCGGCTTCAAAGCCGTCGAATTCAAGAATCGGCAGCCGCATGGCTTCGCACATTCGCCGCACGTAGGGCAACTGTACGGCCAGATCGTCCGGCATCGGAGGACGCTGAGCCTTGTACTTGTCAAACAGTTTGTCGCGAAAGGTCGGCTCGCGAGTATCAAAAACCACCGCCAGATAATCCGGCGCGTGCTCCTTCTGCAGCTTGCGCAGCATGTTGGAGAACAGATACGGGACCTTGGTGGGTATGCCCGCCGGACTGTTCAGCCGGGCCATGGGCGCGAAGTAGGCGCGGAAAATGAATCCCATCGCGTCGACCAAAAAAACTTTTTTCGGAGCAGCTGCGGCTTTGGCCATCTTCGCGAGTATAGCAAAGCGGGGAGCCGAGATTCGCGATCAGGGAGTTGAAAACGGCCTACCGATCGCCCGAATGATGTATAAGCTAGCGGTGCGAGTGGCGAAATGACGCAACAAGTTGCAATCGTGACAGCGGCGGGGCGAGGGATCGGCGCAGCATGCGCGCGTAACCTCGCGTCCAAGGGATATCGGGTCGCGCTGATGTCTCGCTCCGAAGACGCCAACCAGTTGGCGCGGAATCTCGGCGGCATCGGGCGCCAGGGTTCGGTAACTCTGGAGGCGGACCTCAAAAGTCTTGTGGCACAGGCGTTGGAGGAATATGGAAGAATCGACGCAGTCGTAAACAACACTGGCGATCCCGCACGCTCTGATCTACTCGATCTGAGTGATGAACAATGGCACGCCGATCTGGACCTGATACTTCTAAACGTGATCAGGATGGCGCGGCTGGTAACGCCCACAATGATCGAACAGGGCCGGGGCGCAATCGTAAACATTTCCGCGGCGGATGCCTACGAACCTGACGCGCGATTTCCGATTGGATCGACTTACAGGGCGGCTCTGGGAGCATGGACCAAGTTGTATGCCGATCGATACGCGTCGCACGGCATTCGGATCAACTGCGTACTGCCTGGCATCATTCTTCCGCCGCAGGCGGGGCCGCCTAGAGCGGACATTGCGACTTCGGTACCGATGCGGCGCTCCGGTGAATATGATGAGGTTGCCAGGGTGGTGAGCTTTCTCCTGTCAGAGGATGCCTCGTACATCACCGGTCAAAACATCCGCATCGATGGCGGTCTGACGAAATCCGTCTGACGGATTTCAAGTGGCGCAGGCTTCAGCCTGTGGATTTTGGTTCCTGCAAGGACTAATCCCAGAGCTAAAGCCTGCGCCACCGAAATGGCGATGCCATCTTTCGTGTGCTATTTTAGTTCCTCGCGGTTTTCGAGATTATTCACTCGCACGCGTCGTCCAATGCCCAAACGCGCCAAAGAAAAAGCTCAACCTGTGGTTGCGCCGTCCCCGGAGCCGGAAAATGCGGACACTCTCCCGGACGCCCCCGATCTGAAGAAACCCACCATTGCCGACATTTTCGGGCCCGGCGGGGCCATCGAAAAATATATGCCCGCGGGTTACGAACACCGCCGATCGCAGCTGGAGATGGCGGAACTGGTGGAAGCGGCGTTCCAGGAAAAGCGCCACCTGATTGTCGAAGCTGGAACGGGCACCGGAAAAACGTTGGCCTATTTGATACCCGCGATCCGCAGCGGGCGGCGCGTGGTGATTTCCACGGCCACGAAATCGCTGCAAGAGCAGCTGTTCGAGAAGGACATTCCCTTCCTACAGAAATATTTCGCGCCGGATCTGAAAGTGGCGGTGATGAAGGGCCGCAGCAATTTTCTGTGCCGCGAAAAAGTATACCGGATGGGCAATCAGCCGGTGTTGAAAGGGCTCGACGAACTGGACTGGTTCACGCAGATTCGCGACTGGGAGAAAGTCACGGAGACGGGTGACCGCGCGGAACTCAATTTTTTGCCCGACGATTCCGATCTGTGGCAGCGCCTCGACGCCCGCCGCGACGCCTGCACCGGCTCCAAATGCCCGGAGTTCAACAAATGCTTTCTGACGGCGATGCACCAGCGCGCCGCTGAAGCCGATCTGATCATCGTGAATCATCATCTCTTCTTCGCCGACCTGGCGCTGAAGCAGGATGATTTCGGCAGCGTTCTGCCCGAGTACGGGGCGGTCATCTTTGACGAGGCTCATGAAATCGAGGACGTTGCCAGCGATTACTTCGGCCGGCAAATTTCCAATTATCGTTTTGATGAACTGGCGCGCGACGCGGAGGTAGCCGCGCGCGTGACGCGCGCCGGCGGCGCGGGCCTGCAAAAGCAGATCATCCGGATGCGCGAGCGGGCCCGCAGTTTCTTCGAAGGCTTTCCAGCGCGCGAAGGCCGTTTTCCTTTTGACTCCGCCCAGCGTGCTGGCTTCCTGGAACAGAACCGCGAGACCTACGATGCTCTGGTAAACGGGTTGAAAAGCCTGGAAGCGGAAATCGCTTCGCTTCCCGTCAAGCCCGAAGAGCTTCTGAACATCGCGCGTCGTGGAATGGAGCTGCGCGGTGAACTGAAATTCCTCTTCGAATCAAGCGAGGGGAACTACGTCTACTGGTTCGAACGCCGCAACAAGGGCGTGTTCGTGGCGGCGACGCCGATTGACGTGAGCGCCCTGCTGCGCGAGCGCCTGTTCGAGCCATTCGAAACCATTATTCTCACTTCGGCTACGCTGGCGGTTGAAGGCCGCTTCAATTTTTTGAAGCAGCGCCTGGGCATTGACATGGCCAGCGAACGTGTTCTGCCATCGGAATTCGATTTCGCCGATCAGGCATTGCTCTACATTCCGGCAGCGCTGCCCGATGTGCGGGATTCCGCGTTTCCCGAACGCGCCGCACAGGAAATTGTCCGGCTGCTGGAAATCTCCCGAGGGCGGGCGTTCTGCCTTTTCACCAGCTACAGCCAGATGAAAGATTTGCATGAACGCGTGCGCTTACGCGTGCCCTACCCGCTGTTGATGCAAGGTTCGGCGCCGCGTTCGGCGCTGCTGGAAAAATTCCGGAACACGCCCGGCGCGGTGCTCTTCGCCACATCGAGCTTCTGGCAAGGCGTCGACGTTCGCGGCGAGCAACTCTCCTGCGTGATTGTGGACCGGCTGCCGTTTGCCGTGCCTTCGGATCCGATCGTTGCGGCGCGCGTCAAGGCCTTGCAGGAAGACGGGCGCAACGCCTTCGCCGAATACCAGGTGCCGGAAGCGGTTCTGGCGCTGAAACAAGGCTTCGGACGGTTGATTCGCTCGCGCACCGATCGCGGCGTTCTGGCGATTCTCGACAACCGCATCCAGCGCATGCAGTATGGTAAAATCTTCATGGAATCGCTTCCTGCATATTCGACCACCAGGGACATTACTGCAGTAGAACGGTTCATGCAGAAATAGGGATGCAGTGGCGCAGGCTTCAGCCTGTGGGGGTTAGTCCTTGCAAGTATTGAAGTCCACAGGCTGACGCCTGTGCCACTTCGACCCGCCATCCAAACTCTCGAGTCGTTGAGGAAAAATTGATGTTTCAGGTAAGCGTCGACGAGACTTTTTCCGCGGGGCATGCCCTTCGCGGCTATCACGGTAAGTGCGAGAATCCACACGGGCACAATTACAAAGTACGAATCATTGTCCAAGGACCCAGCCTGGATTCCACCGGCCTGCTTTACGATTTCACGCATTTGAAGCGCGTGATTCGCGGCATCATCGAGGGAGTGGATCACAAATATCTGAACGATCAGGCGCCTTTCGACCTGATTAATCCGTCGGCGGAAAATCTCGCCAAATATTTTTATGATGAGACTTCACGCCAGATGCAGCAGGCGCCGGAAGGCGCGCGGCTTGACCGCGTCACGGTTTGGGAGACCGACACGACTTCAGCCACGTACTGGTCGTGAAATCAGCGAGATTCGTAATACGTTCCGGCACCACACACTTTTTTGCTATGAACCGCTCTTTCCTCATCGTCATTGTGCCGGCGGTTGCCGTGGGACTCGGCTACCTTTTCATGTTTCATTGGCTCGGGTTTCGGCTGGAACCTTTTCGATTCGTCGCGGCCGCTCTGCTGGTGATAGCCGCGGTGATTCTGGTGCAGAGGCGCCAGCGTCGAAAGAGTCCGCCAGGGAGCCGGTAGCATCCTCATGGTGATCGCGGAAATTTTCCGGTCGATTCAGGGCGAAGGCACCCGCGCGGGCCTGCCATGCATTTTCGTTCGGCTCACCGGATGCAACTTGCGCTGCACGTGGTGTGACACCGCGTACGCATTTCACGGCGGCACGAACATGAGCGTGGAAGATGTGCTGGCGCGGGTCGAGGAAATGTCTGCGGCGCCACGGCCCCAAGTAGAATCGGCTGCTCACCGGAGACTCTCGCTGGTCGAGTTGACCGGCGGCGAGCCTCTGCTGCAACCCGAGGTCATTCCGTTGTCCCAGAAACTTTTGCACAGCGGGTTTCGCGTGATGGTCGAAACCAGCGGCGAACGCTCGGTGGCTGCGCTTCCGCGCGATGTCATCAAGATCGTGGACGTTAAATGTCCGGATTCCGGCGAACCAGATACGTTTCTTATGGAGAATCTGGAAGCGCTGGACGCCAAGGATGAAATCAAGTTCGTGATCTCCAGCCGCCGCGATTATGAATTTGCGAGGGATTTCACACGGCAACATGATCTCGTGGGGCTTGTTCATCAAGTGATTTTCTCTCCGGTTCACGCGGACCCGGCGGGCACATGGCCGGGCCTGGATGCGCAAGCGCTGGTCGAGTGGATTTTGGAGGATGGCTTGCCGGTACGCCTAGGACTGCAAATTCACAAATTCATCTGGCATCCGAGCACGCGCGGCGTATAGACTCGCAGGTTCAGAATTGCATCCAATTATAAAGAGGGAACGTTACTTTACGGCATGACTCGGATACCCAAAGCGGTTGTCCTGCTGAGCGGGGGGATGGATTCCTGCGTCACCGCAGCGATCGCAAGGGAGTCGCATGACCTAGCCCTGGTTCATGCCAGCTATGGCCAGCGCACGGAGCGGCGAGAGCGCCAAGCGTTTGACGAAATTGCGGATTTTTATGGCGTTTCTCAGCGCCTGGCTGTCCAGCTGGATCATTTTGCGCAAATCGGAGGCTCCGCGCTGACCGATGCCTGCATCGCGGTGCCGGAATCGTCAACCGGGACACCGGTTCCCAGCAACGAAATCCCCTCCACATACGTCCCATTCCGTAACGCGCACTTCCTGGCGGTTGCGGTAAGCTGGGCGGAGGTGATCGGGGCCACCGCGGTTTTCATCGGCGCTGTCGCGGAGGACAGTTCGGGCTATCCCGATTGCCGGCCGGAATACTACCGAGTCTTCCAGCAACTGGTGCGCGAGGGAACGCGTCCGGAAACCCACATCGAAATTGTCACGCCCGTCATCGGCATGCGAAAATGGGAGATCGTAAGGCGAGGAATGGAATTGGGTGCGCCGCTGGATCGAACGTGGTCTTGCTACCAGTTTGAAGATGCGGCGTGCGGCGGGTGCGACAGTTGCCGGTTGCGGCTTGGCGCGTTTGCCGAAGCAGGGATTGACGATCCTATCGCCTATCGGGTGCGAATTGAGAGATAATAACGAACCGCAAGGGTAATTCCCTAGCGGATCTGCGTTGCCAGGAGGCAGTAAAAGTCATGAATCGAATGAAAGCAATCAGGATGGCAGCCTTGCTCGCGCTGATCGCCGGGCCGCTGGCGGCGTGGTTGGCTCCTGCCGCCTTCGCGCAGGGTGGAACATTGCAGGGCACGGTGTTTGACATGATGGGCAAACCCTATCCCGACGTTACAATGTCGATCAAAAGCATCGAATCGGGCAAGCAGTTCGACGCCGTAACCGACGCCAAGGGGCACTATTCGGCGGCCGGCCTCGGGCCTGGAACTTACAACGTTGATGTAAAGGGCAAGGACAAAGACGGGAAAGAAATGCTTCTCTATCAGGCGGGTATCAAACTTGCCGCCGGCGCAATTCCCACTTTTGATATCAACCTGAAGGAACTCCAGGAGCAGGGCAAACTCGCGGCGATCGAGGCCATCCGGAAACAACAGGAAGCGGAGCAGCAGTTTCAGGCATTGAAGACCCACTATGATGCCGGTATCGCGGCGATCGAACAGATGAAGGCCGCGCAAACGAAGCTGGCGCAGACGCCGAAAGATCAGCAGGATCCGGTCAAGGCGCAAATTACTCAAGCCGGTGGAACGGCAGTCACGGAATTGTCCGCCGCTCTGGCTTTGGAAAAGCCCGAAGACCCCAACCGCCCGATCGTATTGTCCCGATTGGGTGAAGCATACGAGAGCATGGGCCAATGGCAAGAAGCGGCCGACACGTACCAGAAGGCCATCGCTTTGAAGCCCGATGTGGCCGCCAATTACAACAACCTCGGCAATGATCTGGCGAAACTCGGAAAAGTTGACGATGCCCGCGCCGCTTACCAAAAATATGTGGATCTGAACCCGACGGATGCCGCGCTGGCATGGCGCAATTTCGGAACCGTGCTTTACAACTCAAACCGCATGAAGGAATCCATCGATCCGCTGCAGAAAGCCACCACGCTCGATCCGAAGAACGCCACCGCGTGGCTACTTCTGGGAATCGCCCTGGTGAATACGATGGAATTCAAGACGGTGGGCGACAAGATTACCCCGGTCATGCAGCCCGGAACGGTGGAAGCGTATCAACACGCAATCGATCTCGATCCCAACGGCGCAATCGGCGCGCAAGCCAAGCAAGGGCTGGAATCCCTGCAGGCCATGGGCGTCGGAATTACGACCAAAGTTGGCGAGGCTCCTGCCAAGTCGACGAAGAAAAAGTAACCGTTTTGCTTCTGGTACTGCGGAAGACCCGTCGTGGCCGGCGCCTCTTCCGCAGTTTTATTTATTGCCAAAGAAAATCCGCGAACATTTACTCCGGCTTGAGCGTAGCAACCCACGAATCTGTCTCCGCGTCCCGTCGTGATGGAGGCGTCCGCAAAAAAGGAAATTAAAATTAGAAATGGGTAAGCGTGCCGGTGACCTTTGTTCGCCGCAAGGCCCAGGAGAATATCGCGAAGGAGCTGGGAAGCAGCAGCAACGCAAACAACAGCAAACTCGCAATCGACGGCAGCAGTTCACGAATCGAAGCGTGGCCCAGGATCGCGGCACGCATCCCTTCGAGCGAGTACGTAACTGGAGTTAGCCGCGCCACCCATTGCAACCACGCCGGGAGAACCGAGATCGGATACATCATTCCGCCGACCACGGAGGAAAGCCCCAGAATGGCCCAAGTCACCGGATTACCCCGCTTGAAGACCAGCAAATAACTCGCGCTCAGAATGCCCAATCCGGAAAAGGCCAGAATCGAAGCCGCCAGCACCAGCAATGCCCCCGGCCAGTTGGCTCCGCGCAACGGAAAGCCGAAAAGCAGCGCGCCCCAGCCGATATAAATCACCGTGCGCAGAGACATCAGAACGAAAGGGTAAAGGCTCGAACCGGCGAGGATCACCGGAAGGGATGTTTGCGTCACCAGCAGATTTTCCAGCGTGCCATTTTGCCGCGCCTCTTGCAGGCTGCCATCAAAGGTAGTGAGCGCGATGCCCAGGTAGTCGAAGAACGCGATGCCCACCAGGGCGAAAGAAAAATAATCTGCGCCTTTCGGGAGCGACTTCTCAAGCGACGGGCTCTGCACAAAGCGCGAAAGAAAATAAAAACTGGCGGACCCCAGCAGCGCCTGGAAGATGTCGATGGCAAATGCGGCGCGGTAGCTCCGGGCCACCGCGAGATCGCGCCGGAACAGCAGGGAGAGCTTTCGCAGAGTCGAGACAAACCGGGGCGAGTCACTCATTGTGGCTCTCGTGATCCGCGTCGAGTGAAGATTTGCAATGTGTCCTCAAGCGTCTCGGCTCCCGCGGAAGCCTTGAGTCCGGCCAAGCCGTTGCAAGCGAGCAACCGCCCGCCGTCCAGCAGGGCGATCCGGCCGGCAAGCTGCTCGACTTCGGCCAGCGTGTGCGATGCGAAAATCATGGTTGTTCCGTGCACGCCCACAATGTCATTTAGCAGGAACCTGCGAAATTCGGCAGCCGCCAGCGGATCCAGGCTGCGCGTTGGTTCGTCCAGAATCAGCACCGAGGGGCGATGCAGCATCGCGCGCGCCAATCCCAATCTGTGAATGTTTCCGGTGGAAAGCATGCGCACTTGACGGTTGAGCAGTTCGCCGAGGCCGAACGGTTCGGTGAGTTCGGCGATCCGCCGCCGTGCCTGGCCAGCGGAAATGTTATTGAGGCCGGCAAAAAGCACCAGATTTTCTCTCGCGGTGAGACGTGAATAGAAACAAGCATCCCCGCCGGTGTGATACCCGATCTGAAGGCGGACTTTCGCGGGCTCTTGGGCGACGTCAAAACCGCAGACCTGTGCGCGGCCGCGAGTGGGGATCAAGAGCGTGGTAAGGATTCGCAGCAGCGTCGATTTTCCGGCGCCATTGGCGCCCACCAGCGCCAGAACTTCACCCTGCGGCACCTCCAGCGAAATACCGCGCAAGGCAGGAATCGTCAGCCTGGAAATGGGATGCACGAACGCTCGCCAGCCGGAAACCGTGGGAGGAAAATACTTTTCGACATTTTCGAGGCTGAGAGCGAGATTTTTCACCAACCGCCGTTATATCCTTTCGACCGCCGCGAAACAAGACCCGCAGGCGAGGAAGATGATCACTGTTTCGAGAAGTCTCGCGGCAAATACGGGCGAAAAGGCCCTGCTCCATCCGCAGTGTGAAAATATTTTCCCTGCAATCCGGCCGGGAATGGTATTTGTGGGACACGCGGCCATCGATTCGCGTTGCCGTTACCCGTTGAAGCCGTTACAATTTCGCGCGTTGGCTGCACATGCCGCGGTCGGCTCGCACATGGGATTCGACGCAACTCGGCGCGAACTCTCTTGCCCAAGCAGCTTCTGGATTCAAGGCGAAAGGGAGAATCGAAATGGACGCTACAATTTCCGATCGTTCCGTGGTCGTCGCAGCCAAGGATCAGGTCTCGTGCGATCTAGCCGGTGAGGCCGCAATCCTAAACGTCAAGAGCGGCGTTTACTACGGCCTTGATCCCGTGGGCGCGCGCATCTGGAGCCTGATGCAGGAGCCGCGCAAGGTCGCCGAAATTCAAAGCGCCATCACCGATGAATACGAAGTTGAGCCGGAACGTTGCGCTCGCGATCTGGTTGGCCTTCTCAAGAAGCTTCTGGCTGAAGGTTTGATCGAGGTAAAGGATGCACCGGGCGCCTGAAAAGCTTTTCTTATGCGCGGCGCGATCACACTTCAGGATGCGCCGGGACCAACCGGAAATTGCTCGGAACCGAGGAAAGCAGTGGTCTCGGCAACGCTCAACCTGCCCACCCTGAGATACGGAATCCTGCGCGAAATCTGTTAGATTCCCATAAGCCGTTGAATTTACGCGATGGCATTGGAAGTTGGTGAGAGATCGATGACCCAAGGGCATGACCAGTTGCCGGAAAAATGGCGCAGATTCCGAAATCGCCCGCCCGAAGACCGCAAGCTCATCCTGCGCGCCGCTGTGATCCTGCCTCTCACTGAAATTGGACTGCGCGTTTTTGGTTTCCAGCGATGGAAGGAACTGATCGAGAAGTTTTCACTTCCGGTGTCTGGCGCGCAATCTTTGCCGGCAGACGCGCAGCGCGAAACAGCCCAGCGTTCCGCACGAGCCGTACGCTCCGTGCAACTTCATGGCCCGACAACTCCGAACTGCCTGGAACGTTCCATGACGCTCTGGTGGATGTTGCGCCGCGAAGGCGTCGATGGAGAGCTGCACATCGGCGCACGCAAACAAGGGGACAAATTTGAAGCCCACGCCTGGGTGGAACTGGGCGGGCAAGTGCTGAACGATGGCGTAGAAGTTCACCAGCACTATGCGCGGTTCGACGCTCCAATTGCCGCGGCAACGCCCGAGCCTCCCACCGCAGAGAGCGCAGTGTCGAAAGTCGCGAGCAAGCAGGATTCCCATTAGTGAATTTAGGAATCCTCGCGAATTTGAAGGGACCGCTGGCGCATTGCAGCCCCTCGGCAGAAGCCGGCGCCTCACTTACCATAACCAGCGCACGCGCCTTGACGAATACTGAAATGAATACAGCGACGCCATGCCTGCGTAAACTGCCCGTCGAGCGGGCCCACGGCATGACGCCTGAGATTTTCCATCATCGATACCTCAGCGGGGCCGGCAAGCCGGTTGTCCTCACGGATGCGATGAATTCCTGGCCGGCACTGACCCGGTGGAATTTTGAATTCTTTAAAACCCGCTACGGTTCCGAAAAGGTTCTGCCCGGAATCTGGCTGGGTGCCAAACACCTGAAGTACATGACCTTGAATGATTATTTCGACTACCTCGATGCGCCCGAAGCGCCAGCAAAGGGATTCTGGCTCGATCCCGATACAAAGTATCCTTGCGCGCCACCTGCCGAACCGTGGTCGTCTCCATTGTATTTGTCCTGGAATGTTTTTGGAAAGCATCCCGAACTGTTGGAAGACATCCAACTGAGTCCGACGTTTGTCGAAGACTGGCTGCCTTTGCTTCCGGAAGCTCTACGGAAAACTCTAGATGAGGCGACGCGCTATTTTGCCGGTGGAATCATGATGGGACCTCGAAATGCCCGCGTTGGGCTGCATCGGGATTTTCTGGATACACATGGCTGCCTGGCCCAAATCCTTGGAAACAAGCGATGCGTGCTCTTTTCTCCCGAGGATTCCGCGGCCGTGTACGAAGGCCGGGTCGATGTGGATGATCCAGACTTCGAAAAGTTTCCGCTGTTTCGCGATGCGACCGCGTACGAGTGCATCCTGGCGCCGGGTGAACTCCTCTTTATGCCGCACCACTGGTGGCATCACGTCGTCAGCCTCGAAAAGACCATCACGATAAACTACAATTTTTTTAATCGCTTCAACTTCAGCGGATATATGACCCACCTCTTGAGGGAACTGCCCGCGCTCGTAAATGGGCTTGAGAGCCTTCCGGACGCGCGATCCGCTCTTGGCCTCCGGTGGATTTCACGCGGCTTCGATTTTCCCGAAACCGGGCAATCCTGAAAAACTGTCTCGCCGATTCAGTGCCGGGAGAATCGTAGGTATACTTCCACCCTATGGCCGCGCCGGGATCTGACAATGCTCGGGAATCGCTTCCTGAAATCTACCGCCTTCAGGCTGAGGCAGCGCAACGCGAAAGCCGCGAGGAGTGGGAAAAATCTCTCGCCGATCGGATTGCGGCGGTTCGTAGTAACCCGAACGCGGCGGAGCTATACATCGAAATGGCAAAATGCCACGGGAAACTCAAGAACCCCGAAGCCGCGATCGCCGTGCTGGCCGCGGGCATAAAGCACTGCTCCTACCACTCCAGCCTCTACCTCTGGTACATCCATCTACTGGCGCAATGCAACCGGACGCGCGAAGCGATCGCCGCCGCCCACGAAGCAGCGTCGTTTGTTCCCCGAGAAGTTTTGATGAAGCTCAAAGAAGCCTCGCTCCTGCCAATCATTTACGAATCGCCCCAAGAAATCGATGACTTTCGGGACCGAATTACAAAGGGACTGCACCGGCTTTGCGGAGAGCTGCTCCTCGGCACTCCGGACGAACGACGCAGCGCGCTTACGGCGATTGAAAATCACGTCAATGTGCATCTGGGATACCAGGCTCGCAACGACCGGGAATTGCAAATCCTGTACGGTGGCATGGTTCATCGAATCATGGCGGCAAACTTTCCGCAGTGGACGGTGGCGCTTCCCATGCCCCCGGTGCGCGTCGGCTCTCTGCGTGTTGGCTATGTCTCTTCCCGTTTTCGCAATTTGAGCGCCACAAAATATTTTCTCGGATGGATTCGCCAGCACACGCGGGAGCAGTTTGCGATTCACGTTTACCACGTGGGCGGTAAAACGGATGCGACAACCGAGGAAGTCCGTCGCGCCAGCCGGCATTTTCATCAACTTTCCAATTCGATCGAAGAGACTTGCCAGGCCATCCGCGCCGATCAACTTCACATCCTGGTTTTCCTGGACATCGGGATTGCGCCTGTCATGAGCCAACTCGCCGCGCTGCGTCTCGCGCCGATCCAGTGCGCAGCGTGGGATCAGCCGATCACCACGGGACTGCCCACCGTGGATTATTTCCTTTCCGGCGACCTGGCCGAACCCGAAGACGCGCAGGATCATTACTCAGAAACTTTAGTGCGTCTCCCGGGCACGGGGACGTACTACCAGAAGCCGATCATTCCCACCGTTCTTCTCAACAAGGCTCGCCGCGATTTCCAGCTTCGCGAGGGCGCCTTCGTTTATTTGTGCTGCCAGTACGCATTCAAGTACCTTCCGCAGCAGGACGATTGCTTCGTCCAAATCGCCCAGAGGGTTCCGGATTCTCAATTTGTGTTCCTGACCCCGAATGATTTTGTCGCGCGGGATTTTCGCAGGCGGCTGGATCGCGCGTTTTCCGCGGCGGGCCTCAGCACGGACGATTACTGCGTCTTCCTGCCGGAACTTGAGCGATTCCAATACTGGAATCTACTCCTGCTCGGGGACGCCGTCCTCGATACCATGGATTGGTCCGGCGGCGTATCAACCTTTGAGGCCATCGCCTGCCGCGAGCCGGTGGTGACGTTACCGGGGAAATTCATGCGCGGCCGCCAATCCTGCGCAATTCTCCAGCAACTAGGCGTAACCGAAACCATCGCCCGAAATAAGGAAGATTATGTGGCGATCGCAACGCGCCTGGGACTGGACCGGCCGTGGCGCGACTCCGTCGTGGAAAAGATGGTTGCCGGTTACCCGTTGCTGTATTCGGATAAACGCTGTGTGCAGGCTCTCGAAGAGTTTTATCGTCGCGCGGTCGATGAGCGGCTGGCCCGGAATCAAACGGCGCCCGCAGCGGTCAGCGATCCAGGGCGTGCGTAAATGATGCCTTCCGCCGGCAGGAACATGAGATGAAATGGCTCAGGCAGAACGCCAAGGACCGGCTGCGTCGCGCGTGCCTGCGCCCGGGTTACGCCGCTATGCGATTGCTTCATCATCTGGGCGGAGCCGATGAGCGGTTTCTCGCCTCCGTGGCAGAGTGTTCGGCGGACGCGATACGAAAATTCATCGACGAGCCTTCTTCCGACGCACAATTCCAAAAATACTTGCTGGACTGTGTTCCCTCCTTGAAAGCGAGTCCCGACCCGATTGCGTATCTTTACGCCAAAAAAGTATTAATTCAATATGCCCTGGTCCGGGCGCTCGCCCCGTCTATTATCGTGGAGACCGGCGTGGCCAACGGCATATCGAGCAGCTACTTGCTGCTCGCCTGCAAGCTCAATGAGAAAGGTCATGTTTATTCGATTGATATTGATAGCCGGGAATTCGTATCCGAAGGCAAGGAGATTGGCTGGATCGTGCCTGACTATTTGCGTTCGCGGTGGACCCTGACGTTAGGTGATGCGCGAGAAGCGCTTCCGGCTCTTCTCTTGCGGTTAGGCGAGATCGATATTTTCATTCACGACAGCGCTCACGAATACGAACATATGATGTTTGAATTTGAGCAGTCTTACCCGCACATTCGCTCCGGTGGATTGTTGCTGTCCGATGACGTCAGCTTCAATTCCGCGTTCGACGATTTTGTGGCTGCATCCCGCCCGGTCGGGATCAATATAATTAGTGACGTTGGCGTGATGAAAAAAGGCCAGGCGGATTCCCACGGGGTCTCGCACGTCCAGCGCGGCAGGAGTGCGCAGAAGTAGTCAGAGCAAGCCAGGGACAAACCGCCAATGAAGGTCCGCGATATCGCATAAATGCGTCCGATCTTTTATTTCTGGGTGAGGATTGGCGTGCTTTATTTGTGAGATGGCTTCCGGAAGGAACTTGGCCGGTCGGGATCGAAACTCTTGGGCGGTACGTCTATGGATTATTGCGAGGAGGATTGGCAGAATCGTGCGGTGAGCCACCCCCGGTCGTGAACCAACTGACGATGGTAAAGCGCTGGCCAAAGGTCACCGCTTGAACTTCGTGCAGGACATCAGATCGAAAGGCAATCAGCAAACCCGGGCTGGGGTCTAGAGGAAAGGCGAGGTTTTCCCATTGCGGCTCTTTCATCAGGCAGTAGAACGTCAGGGCACCGCCGCCGAAGGAGTTTGCCGCGGGCTCGTTGGTTCTGGCATTCAGAAAAACAACTACGGAAATCCGGCGTTTGCTAATCTCCAGCGGCGCTCCCACGCTCGCATCTCGATGCACATTGTAGAAAGCGCCGGGGTTATACCTCAAAAAGTTGGGCCCTTGACACTCGGACACCGAGACCCCGAAGTGATCTTCCAAACTGGGCTTAATTTGCAGGAGCTTTTCTTTTACCAGGGAGTCCGTCTCCTTATCAACGTTAGCACTGAGCACCTTACGGCGGGTTTCGTCCACCACCCCTTCGGGCTCACCGCTCCCTGTAATCGTTCCTTTTTCGACGCTGGCCTTGGAGATCTGCCCACACAAGTACTCACACATCGCGGAATCGAAGAAAGTTTCGTCCACGAATAACCCAAGATTACGGAAAAAAGAGGCGCTTGGCATTCGACATTAGGCGGGCAAGAGGAACGATTTGGATTGCGAAAAAAACCCCAATTCCAAGTGATTTCTGAATGATCTTGGGTACTTCGGATGGTCCCTGAGTTCTAAAATCGAGCACTCGAAACTACTAGAATTCACCCGGAACTAGCGCGTGCGTGGGGTTGGGTGACCGGGATCCGCTTTCAAGCCGGTTTTCGTCACGGTATTGGTGATTTCGCGGAAGTCACCGTAAATCTGAAGCATAGGAGCGCTGTACCCTCTTTTTCCTTTTGCCGGTGGAATCTTATCGGTGCCGTGATCATTCATTACTAGTCCCTCCCTGCACCATTCTGCATGAAGCTTTGTGAGTTTTGCAACCAGAAGTTAAGACTACGAGCCAAAAGGCCACCCCCAAAAACCCATATGTCTTTGTTGATGACATTGGGCACGAGATCCGGGTTGACATAGCAACTCAATTCAGGAGCCGCCACGAACGGCGCGAGGCCTCCACGGGCGACGCGGTCCATGATCGCCTGGCAGGGAATTCCTGACTTTTGGCGACGCAATACTTGTCTTGGGAGCGCACCACGGAACGCTCGGCGCATGAAGTATTTGGACCTGCACCAGGGCATGGCCGGCACCCTCAGCAGGAAACTCAGCAGTCGAACGTCAACGAAGGGATATCTTAACTCCGTGCAAACGCCCGTCCTTCCGGCATCCTGCCCTTCAAAAATCACTTGCCACAGGGGACTTTCAAACGAAGCGTAGGCCACCGGGTGGAATGGGTGCGTCATCCCGCCACGCGACGGCGCTTCCCGCCATAAGTTATGCCACCGGTCGCGCAAGTCCAGACGCTTCTCGAGGTCCGGGCTCAGCCAGGCCGGAAATGCTGTAGGTTCGAACGATTCATTAGAACCAAACTGTATGAGAGCGTTTGAAATTCGGCCCCAGTACGGAGGGCGAGGCTGGGCCATCAGCGTGCTACAAGCATCGCGCAACAGACGCCCGTAACGGCGATTGTGGATCAAATACGAGGCGTACGGCCGCCATTCAAAACGGAGGGCATTGTCGGGTCCCTCACCATAGAAAAATACCCGGCTATGGGATTGAATCTGACGCCAGGAGCAATGATATGCCTCGGCAGTCCATGGACTTGAATCCGGCTCCTGAGTGTGGAAAGGAGTTCGTTCCCAGTTGGGATTCACGGCTTCCTCGCCCCAGTTCAGGAAATGGACGGGAATTTGAAGGTGTTTGGCCACCAATTTGGCATAGGTACCATCGTCGGCGAACTCCGGATCGACCTTTGTTACTGCCACCAATTCGAAGGCGTCCCGGCTCTGTTTCCGCAGATCGTTGGCCCCGGCCAAGAGAGTGGACGAATCGAGCCCACCACTTAGGAAAATCCCAACTCGATTGGTGCGTACGCGGTCGCCCACCGCTTCCTGCAGCAGCTCTTTGAATTGATCAAAATAATCCTGGGAACGCTGATACAAAAGTGGTTCTTCGATCGGCATGGTCCAATAGCGGCGGATGCGAAGTCCCTCCAGGGACCAGACGGCGCAATGTGCGGGCGGCAAGCGCTGGATGTCGGCAAAGGACGTTGTCGCAGAATCCTGATTCATTTCGAAGAGTAGGAAGTCGGCAATGGCCCGATCGTTCAGCGTGTTCGAGACTGCCGGATGCTGGCGGATGCAATCCAGCGTATTGCTGAATAGCACGAGCGAACCAATGTGTGCATAGTAGAAAGGTTTGACGCCCAGGTGATCGCGCGCACAAAATAAGCGTCGCTGCGGTCGATCCCAGATCCCGAATGCAAAGTCCCCCAGCAGGTGTTGTACGCAGTCTTCACCCCAAACGTGGTAGGCACGCAAGAGTAGTTCGGCGTCCGGAGCGTCTGCGGCAAGATCCTCGTGACCGTGTGCGCGGAGTTGGACGATCAGTTCACGGCGTCCGTCGACGCGGGCGTCCGCAACGATCCATGCGTTGCCATCCAAACTGAGCGGCTGCCGTTCGCGATGGGATTCTTCGGTGGTTTTGAGCAGGGTGTGGCCAAAACCGACGCATCCATCCAGCCAAACCTGCTGCGCGTCGGGACCTCGGATTGCCTGAAAATTCGTCAAGCCCTGCAGCGTGCCCGGCTCGACCGGAACTCCGTCGACCCTCAGGATGCCGACGAAACCGCTCACACAGCTTTCTCCGCTGAGGTGGCGCTGCATGGCTTGATTTCGATCAGGCCATACTCCAACAACTTGTTTAGAAATTCTTCGACGTCACGGCGCAGCTCGCTTCCATCCACTTCATACTCCGCAAGCAGTGAATCAAACGCCGTCTGGATGGATTCTGACCCTGCTAGTGTCGTCCACATATGAGTAGCGACCGCATCCGCCCCGAAATAGAGTCCGGATTTGAGATTCAAAAGGACGGACTCTTCACCCACGGTCCGGAGCATTACATCCGGCGCGGCCACGACGCCGTCGCGAAACGACCAAGTCTGGGACACGAATTTTTGTACCCCCTTCCTAAAAAACGCAGCGAGCATGGCCGGTTACGCCGTTCACCGACTGCGATCATCAGACTCAAAGCGAACCACGGCAGTGGCCGAATGTATTTCCGCAGGCGCCTTCCCGTGGCGGGCTTTTGGACACGCGATTGGAGAATTTAGAGGACTCGTCTATTTTGCGCGAAGTTCGGCGACAATCGCATCCCTCACCAAAGGCAAAGTATCCGTGAGCCTTGGGTAGAAAACCCTCTTCATTGGCACGGCCTCGGCTAATGCGGCCATGGCGTTGAATTGCCTGTCCAGTCTTTTGGAATCTACGATCACGTAGTTGAACACGTTATTCATCAAAAGAACGAATCCTTCTTTCGATGAAACCGGATCGATCCGGACACCCTGCTGTTGCGCGCCGTCATGCGGCGCGGCAATCGCGAAAAATGCCGCCAACGGCGCCACTCGGGAACATATCCGGCCGGGGCCCAGCGGCATCACGAGTTTCAGCGTGGTTGAATTCATGGCTACGCCGCGCGCGGATTCACCAAGAAACCTGCGGGCCATCTGGTCAAATAGTTTGATCCGCGGAGGCCCTGGATAGGCTTGAAACCCGTGTGAAGTCTGCTTCAGTACCAGCAAGTCGTCGGTCAACAAATGATGGCCGTCCTCCAAAAAACAGGCCGCGAGGCTGGATTTTCCATACCCGCTGTCCCCGAGCAGTGCCACAACTTGTCCATCGATCACCACGCCCGTCGCATGTAGCGGTTCAAAACCGCTCTTCACCAGGGCGAAGGAAAGGGCCTGGCCGAGGAGGTAAACCTGAAAAGATTCCTTTGGAACTTCCTCGAAGCGCCGGCAGTGTATTTGGAGGCCATCCGCCGAGACCAGGAATTCGCCCAGTTCCTCCCATCGCACATAGCTGGATCCATCCTCTAAGTGCGCGAAATAGAAATTACGGTGCGGACTTCGTTGCAGTGGCGTGGCGCCAAGCAAATCGGAAAAGTAACCTTCCGGCTCCAGCTGAACTTCCATCTGGATCAGGTCGGCGCTGGAACGTTCGGGAAGGTTGAGTGGGAATCCCGTGCGCAAGCCGATACCGTAGACTTCGTAGTGATAGCCGAGTTCGGAGACCGTCTCCCGGTTTTTTTTACTGACTGTTTTTCCGTCGACGTTTCCGGCGAGGATGGTCACAGCGACAAGGCCCCTTTTTTGGAACTTTCGTTCTCCAGTCCAGAATTTCATGCGGGGAACAACCCGGGTGCGTTCCCCATTCCCATCGGTCACCTTACCATGATTTTCTGAACCGCATCAATCGCCCCAGGCGCCTCAGATCAGAGGACTTGTCGAAAGCTCTGCTTCAGGGTAATGATACCCATCGAATTATTTGGCACAATCACCGCCAAACCCTGAGAGAATGACACCGATGACGCGCGAGACGCAGCACGAGACAAAATACGCGATGCTACCGGAACTCGAAATCGTCATCGCTTCGGCTCGCGCCAAAAATCCCGAGAATGACAGCCGAATCCGAGCGCTGCTCCGCGAAGAATTGAACTGGAACGATGTACTGACGTACGTGCTTCAGCACAAATTAGGCCCTGTCATGCTCGATCGCTTGGTTGATCTGGACGCAACCTCGCTTTCGCGCGAGCGCAAAGAAGGATTGACCGTGCTAGCGCGCGACATGGCCCAAAACAACCTGGTGTTGATGGGCGAGATGCTTTGGCTGTGCGGCACATTCCAGTCCGCGGGGATTCCCGCCGTTCCTTTCAAGGGCCCCGCGCTGGCCTGGCTGGCCTATCGAAATTTCGCGCACCGAACTTCGGTGGATCTCGATTTTGTAGTTCCGCAGCGTTACATGCCGGAAACGATGTCACTGCTTCAGGCGCATGGGTATATCCCTCAATTCAGCGCAATGGAAGCGCAAGCGGGCCAGCACGGCCCCGCTCCGGGCCAGTACGCCTTTGCGACGACCCGCAGGCGCACCTGCGTGGAGCTTCACACCGAGCGAACACTGCGCTATTTTTCGCGGCCCCTCGATCTGGACGAGATGAACACCAGACTGATTCATCTGGAAATTGGCGGGCAGAGCCTGAGCACATTTTCGGTGGAAGACCAGCTGGTGATGCTGTGCGTGCACGGAGCCAAACATTTTTGGGAACGACTGGCCTGGATTGTCGATATCGCGCAATTAGTCTCTGTCCGTGAAGTGGACTGGACTTTGCTTTTCATCGTCGCGGCGAAGATGCAATCCACGCGGTTGCTGCTGTTGGGGCTGAATCTTGCCCGCGAATTGGTTGGTGTATCCCTGCCGCCATCCGCGCTGGAACGCATCGACGGTGACTCGCAAGTTGAGCGATTAACCCGCGCGGTGATCGCCCAGTATGAGGGGAATTCTGATCCGGGCGCTGGCGTTTGGTCCCGCGCGGTATTTCGGGTGCGATCCTCCGACGGTTTTCGGAGAGGTCTGCGGCAACTCATTCGCTTGAGCATGGTCCCCACCGAAAGCGACCGCGAAACGATCCAGTTGCCTGGTTTCCTCTCTCCCTTTTATTCACTGGTCCGCCCCTTTCGGCTGCTGGGTAAATACGGCATGGGATTGAGCCGCCACGTGGAGCCGGACCTTGCGGTCTATCAACCAATGCCCCACGAAGTTGTCGATGAAATGCTGGACCTGGCGCGCATATCGCCTGGGGATGTTCTATACGATTTAGGGTGCGGCGATGGAAGGATAGTGGTGGCCGCGGCGGAAAAATATGGGATTCGAGCGGTGGGGGTGGATATCAATCCCGTGCGAATCGCGGCAGCCCAGGCCAATGCGCGCCGGCATGGCGTCGAGGATCGCGTTCAATTCGTTCTCGGCGACGCGAAGACGGCGGATTTTAGGGAGGCGACGGTCGTCACGATGTACTTGGGAGCGGATGGAAACCTTCGGCTGGCCCGCCAACTGCGCGACCAACTGCGCGCCGGAGCGCGTATCGTTTCGCGAGATTTTCAGATTTATGGCTGGGCGCACGATCGTGTGGAAAATCGCGTCGCTACGACGGGCATCCCGTGCAAGTTTTACCTATGGACGGTCAGGCCCGCTGGAGAAGAAGCCCTGACAGCGGAAGACACTGCGACGGACGCAGTGAAAACTCTGAACGCCCGCAGGTGAAAGCGATTGTGTTTGAATTCTTTATCCCCACAACTTACGTTTTTCCCTTGGCCGTTTGGCGCCGATTATCCAGCGGGGGCTAAATGACTCTTGCCAACGCTCGGTTTTTAGTTGCGCATTGCCCACATTCGTAGCAGATTATCCGCGCATGCCTGATGGTTTTGCCAATGCTGCGTGGAAATGGCCTGCCGCTGGAATTGCGATCGTGGCGGCGGCGTGGTTCTGCTACGCCGGCGGCAAGCATGCACTGGCAAGCCACTACGCTGCTTCGACTAACTTTCAAGACTGGGAACGCGCCACTCGCATCGAGCCCGACAATCCGGAAACCTGGTACCGGCTCGGACGCTTCCGCCAACTCGATTTTGATAATGAGGATCTTCCGCTGGCCATTTCTTATTACCGGCGGGCCATACAAATCAATCCGGATTCCCCTTATTACAAACTTGATCTGGCCAGCGCGCTGGAAACCGCGGGAAATACCGAGGAGGCTGACAGCCAGTTCCGCGCCGCCCAGGCAGCCTATCCGATTTCCGCCGAAGTTTCCTGGAAGTACGGCAATTTCTTGCTTCGCCAGAACCGTTTGCCGGAGGCCTATGCCGAAATTCATCGGGCGACCCTGGTCGATCCAAAATTAATTCCGTTTGCCGTATCGCGCGTCTGGCGCAGCAATCCGGATATCCACTTGCTGCTCGACCAGGTTTTGCCGGACACGCCGGAAGCCTATTCGGACGCGCTCGCATTTCTGTCAGGCGAGCAAAATCCGACGGCCGCGGTCGCCGTCTGGAATCGCCTGATCGCCAGGGATCCGCACACGGACTGGAAGCGGTCTTTCGCGCTCACGGACATGCTGGTGGCACAGGAAAAATATGATGAAGCCGGGAAAGTCTGGAGGCAGGCCAGTGGGATGGATCCTGGCACGGAGCCCGGCTATGCGGGAAATTCGCTGGTGTTCAACGGCGGGTTCGAGAATGAACTGGCGGGCGGCGGGTTCGGGTGGCGGCAAGTCAACGAAGAAGGCGCGGCATTCGATTACGATACCGAGGAAAAACATTCGGGCACGCGATCAGCGCGGCTGATCTTCGACGGCACCAAAAACCTTTCGTACGACGGTTTGTTTCAATGGATCCTGGTTACGCCCGGCGCCCGCTATCGATTCTCGGGGTTTCTGCGAACCGATCAGCTCTCCACGGAAAGCGGAATACAGTTTGAAATTCTGGACCCCAAAAATCAAAAGGACCTGGATCTCTTCACTCAGAACGAGACGGGATCCCTACCCTGGACTCTGGAACAAACGGATTTTACCGCCGGAACGCAAACGCGCCTATAGCGGTCCGTGTCGCGCGGAAGCTGAGCCAGCGTTTGGACAATAAATTGCGCGGCACGGTTTGGATTGACGACGTAAGTCTCGTGCCGATTGGCGGCAATTGACGAACATGAGTGTGATTCGCACCGGAATTTGCGTTTTGGTGGCCTTCGCTGTGCTCGCGCACGGCACGGTCGAGCCCTGGTCAGAAGCCGTGCTGAAGATGGGACCGCCCTGCTGCTGGTGATCTGGGCGTTGCAAGCATTGACGTCGAACGAATTGAAACCGGTGTGGAATCCATTGTTATGGCCGCTCCTTGGATTTTGGCTGGTCGCGTCGTTCCAGTTGGCGACGGGGGAGACCGCGGTCCGATTCCTCACGCGCATCGAACTGTTGAAGTATTCGGCGCTGCTGGCGCTATTCTTTCTTTGCGTGCAGTCGTATAGGACGCGCTCGCAATGGCGCACTTTCGTGTGGTTCTTGTTGATCTTAGGTTTCGCCGTCTCCCTCTTTGGCATACTCCAGCATTTTACGTTTAACGGAAAGTTATATTGGGTGCGGGAACTACAGTACGGGGGCATTCCGTTTGGGCCCTACGTCAACCGCAATCATTTTGCGGGGCTGATGGAATTGCTGATCCCCACGGGCCTGGCGATTCAGATTCTCGGCGGCGAGCGTCGCGATCAACTCCCGCTGGTCACTCTTTTCACTCTACTGCCGATCGGAGCCTTGTTTCTCGCCGCTTCGCGCGGCGGAATCATCAGCTTCGTGGCGGAAGTGGGTTTCCTCGCAGTTTTGATTGTGGCGCGCCGCAGAGAAAAGAAGGTGCTGGTGGCCGCCGCGCTGTTTATCACGCTGGCGGCGATTTTGGTTTCGTGGCTTGGCATTGGAGCGGCGCTCGACCGCTTTGCCACGTACAAAAAGCTGGAGACCAGCGAAGGGCGCCGCGTGGAAATGCTGCACGACAGTTTACGGATCTTTGCGTCCAACCGCGTGCTGGGAACGGGATTGGGAACTCTGCAGGAAGTTTTCCCGCGCTACGAAACCGTTTATGACGGCCTGGTGGTAAATCACAGCCATAATGACTACGCCGAAGCCCTGGCTGAAACAGGCGCAGTCGGCGGGCTTTGCGGCCTTATATTTCTGGGATTCCTTTTTTGGAAGTCATGGAAAATTCTGAGCGCGGAAGCCGACCCTCGTCGGGGCTTCGCTTACCATGCGGGGGCCTTGGTTGCCTGCCTGGGGCTACTCGTGCACGCCGGTGTAGACTTCAATTTTCATATTCCGTCGAACGCCCTGATCTTTCTCCTTCAGGCGGCTTTGGCCACCTCCGCTTTTCCGCCGTTGCCAGTGCCGCGCAGAAATTGAACGATCAAATCTCCGTGCAAGCTTTTGGCCGGGCTCGCAAAGAATATTCACCGGCAGCCTAAAAGACTCGCGAGAGCCTCGGCGACCGTCTTCTGGAGCCTCGAACAGTAAGATGGTGCGACACTTGAGACGGTGTACCGTTCCGGAACATTCGTTTTTTTCATTAACAATTACCCTTGACTGACCAAAAGAGTCTGTATAATGGCAGGCGCGTGGGGGATCTATCTTGAGTCACTTAAAATCGCCGGGCGCATTGCGTCCAGTGTTGTATTTGTCTAGCCAGATAGCGTTTTTTTTCCTTCTGGCTGCGCCAATCGCTTTCTCTCAACAAAAAAAGCCTGCATACGCGCCCGTGGTTCCGTCGCCGGGTCAAGTGTCCAAGCCGGTCGGCGTGATAGCAGCCGAGACCAACGCACGCATCGCACAACTCGCCCAAGCCACCGATGTGAGGCAGGGGGAATACCTGATCGGAAGCGGCGATTTGCTGGGCGTCGAAGTTTTTGACGTTCCCGAACTCTCGCGCGACGTGCGCGTTAACGAGTCCGGTTATATTTCCTTGCCGCTAATGCCCGCCAAAGTTCGGGCTGCCGGGCTCACTCCTTATCAGTTGCAGGACAAACTTGCCGAACTCCTGCAAACGAATGGTCTGGTTTCAACACCACAGGTTACCGTGTCCTTGAAGGAACAGCACAGCGAACCCATTACTGTGATAGGAGCGGTCAAAAGTCCGCTGGTGATTCAGGCCTTGCGTCCGACGACATTGCTCCAGGCGCTGTCACAGGCCGGCGGCATTGCCGATGATGCCGGCAGCACCGTGATCGTCTCGCGACCGGTTTTCGACGCAAAGGACTCGACGAATTCACCGGATGCGTCAACGGCTCCGTCCGGGCCTCAGACCTGGACGATCAATCTGGCTGATGTTTTGGAGGCCGGAGATCCGCGTTTCAACATTCCTCTCATTGGAGGCGATGTTGTATCGGTTCCCCGCGCCGGAATCATTTATGTTGTGGGCGCGGTCACCAGGCCGGGCGGTTTTCTGCTGCAGAACGATCTGGACCGCATGACCATGCTGAAGATGCTATCGCTTGCCGGCGGGACCACGAATACGGCAAAGGTGAGAAATGCGGTCATCCTGCGAAAGAATCCGGACACCGGTCAGCGCGACGAAGTTCCGGTGGATCTAAACAAAGTCATGCATCTGAAAACTCCCGATGTCCAGCTGCAAGCCAATGACATCCTGTTCGTGCCGGACAGTAACGGTTTGAGGGCTTTGCACCGCGCCGGTGACGTAGCGTTGACCCTGCACCACAGGCGTCGGAATCGTTGCCGCGGGCCGCATTTAATTCTCGCAACGGCACGATCGACCTTAGTTAAATCCTGGGAGCTTTTGAAGATTTTATGGATGAGACAAACAATTTAGCTCCTCGAGAGCGCCCTAATCCCGCACCGCAGGAATCCCTGCAACCGCGTTCTCCATTCCTTGCGCTGGACCTGATGCCGCGGGAGCCGCACCTGCTGGACTACCTGCTGGTTTTGCGGAAGCACCAGTGGCTGATCACATTTTTTCTGCTCGCCGTGGTTTCCATTGTCACGATTGCCACCTTCCGCACGCAGCCGATTTACGAAGCAACGGCGCGAGTGGAAGTCGACCGCGACACGCCCAATGCCTTCCGTTTCAATGAAGGAGAGCAAGAGGGCGAGTACATGGATACGGAGGATTACATCATCACGCAATCCAAGATCCTGCAGAGCGAAACGCTGGCGATGCAAACGGTCAAGTCCATGGGCCTCGATCGCCTGCCGCAGTTTGGAGGAAAGCCAGGGAAGGTTGAAAAACCCGAGCCTGCGGGTAGCGATGCCAGCCTGAGAAGGCCGCCCTCTCTGGGCGCTTTTCTTAACGGCTTGAGCGTAAAGCGCGTGCCGAACTCCCGTTTGCTGGATGTCACGTTCGAGACCACCGATCCCGTGCTGGCCGCCAAAGTCGTGAACGCCCATTTGAACAATTTCATCGAGCAGAACTTCCGCAGCCGCTTTGACGCCGCCACCCAGGCTTCCAATTGGATGGCCGGGCAATTGAACGAGATGAAGATCAAGGTGGAGAATGCCGAAGATGCCCGCCTGGAATACGAGCGCGACAACCAGATCTGGACGATCGGCGAAAAGGATGACATCAGCTCCGAGAAGCTCGGTGAACTCGAAAAGCAACTGACAGAAGCGCAGGGCGAGCGCATCACCAAGGAAGCTGTCTACCAGCTCGCGCAAGCGGGAAACTACGATGCGCTTGCCGCCGTGCGGGAGAGCGCCGTCATCCAGGATATTCTGAAGCAGCAGACCACCCTGAGCGCCCAATACACGGACGCCGTGGCGCAGTACGGACCCAAGTTTCCCAAGGTTGTGCGAATTCAGGCCCAGCTGAAAGACCTCGATCAGTTGGTCACCCGCGAGAAACTGAACATCGGCAATCAGGTGGAGGCCGACTACCGCGGCTCCCGGCAGCGTGAGTTGCTCTTGAAGCAGGCCCTCGACGAACAGAAAGCCGAAGTAAACCAGACTGCCGAAAAGCTCGTTCAATACAACATTCTGAAGCGCGAAGCCGATACCAATAAACAGCTCTATGACGGCATGCTTCAAAAACTGAAGGAAGCCGGCATTACCGCGGGACTGCGCTCTTCCAACATTCGCATCGTGGATCCCGCGCTGATTCCCGGCGGCCCTTCGCGTCCGAATAAAACAAGAAATATTTTGTTGAGCATCATGGTTGGATTCCTTGGAGGTATCGGCCTGGCGCTGCTGCGCGAATATCTGGATAACACCGTGAAAACTCCGGATGACATCGAGACGCTTGCGCGCCTGCCTTCGCTTGCCGTGGTACCCGCGTTGTCCAACTCCAGCGGAAAGCACCGCGGCCGTTTTTCAAAATTCCTGAAGACCGCGGTCGTGACCTCCAAGGAAGGACGCGCGGAACTGATTTCGCACAACATGCCGCAGTCGCAAATGTCTGAGGCGTTTCGCGCGCTGCGGACGTCACTGCTTCTGTCCCAGGCGGATCATCCACCGCAAGTCATCTTGATGACCAGCGCGTTGCCGCGCGAGGGAAAGACAACCGCCGCCGTCAACCTGGCGGTCACCCTGGCACAGCTTGGCGACAAGACGTTGCTGGTAGACGCCGATTTGCGCAAGCCTGGAATCAATCGCGCCTTGAGCCTGGTGGACGGCAAACATGCCGGACTCAGTTCTTACCTCGCCGGCGTTACCTCACTGGATTTGATCACCGTGCCGCACCCGGCGATTTCCAATCTGGTCGGCGATTCCGACCGGGCCGATTCCGCCCAATCCGGCCGATTTGCTCTCCTCGCGACGATTGACGGAATTGATTGCCGAACTTCGCACCCGCTACAAATTTGTGGTCATCGATTCTCCCCCGATTATGGCCGCCACGGACGCGGTGATCCTGTCCGTGCTGGTGGACGGCGTGCTGATGGTCGTGCGCAGCGGCGAGACACCGAAGGAAGCATTCACCCGCACGCGTGATCTGCTGGTCGGCGTGAAATGCCACATGCTGGGCGTGGTGTTAAACGCAGTGGATGCCAGCTCGCCGGATTATTACTACTCCTATCGATATTACCCATATTCGTACGGCGGCTACGGCCGGGAAGAAGACACTCGGAAATCGCGGAAAGCCCGCCGCGCCGAATCCGAATCGCAATTGGGCCAGGACTAACCATTCAGGAGGACTTGCTTGGTTTACCTCATCACGGGTGGCGCCGGATTTATTGGGTCTCATCTCGCTGAACGGCTGCTGGAACGCGGCGATCAGGTCCTGCTGATGGACAATCTTTCGACCGGAAGCATGGAAAATATCCGGCACCTCAAGAAATATGACCGGATGCATTATTTTCTGGAGCCGCTCGAAAATCGCCAGCTTCTGGCGGAACTGGTGGATGAGGCCGATGTGATTTTTCATCTGGCCGCGGCTGTCGGCGTGAAATTGATCGTCGAAAGCCCGGTGCGCACGATCGAGACCAACGTCAACGGCACGCAGCTGGTGCTGGAGGCGGCCTGCAGGAAACGGAAGCTGGTCTTCGCGGCTTCGACCTCCGAAGTGTACGGCAAAAATACCAACGTTCCATTTCATGAAGACGCGGACCTGGTGCTGGGCCCCACGACCAAGGGCCGCTGGAGCTATGCCGCGTCAAAAGCTCTGGATGAGTTTCTCGCGCTTTCTTATTGGAAAGAGAAGAGATTGCCCGTGGTCATCGCGCGGCTGTTCAACACCGTAGGACCCCGGCAAACTGGACGCTATGGCATGGTGCTGCCGACGTTCGTGCGCCAGGCCGCGGAAGCGACGCCAATCACGGTTTACGGAACCGGAAAACAATCCCGCTGCTTTTGCGACGTGGGCGATGCCGTGGAAGCGCTGTTGCGCCTGGCAGCGACCGACAAGGCGGTCGGTGAAGTCGTCAACGTGGGCAACGACCATGAGATTACCATTGAGGATCTGGCGCGGATGGTCAAAGAGCGCACCAACAGTGCGTCACAAATCGATTACATTCCGTATGATCAAGCCTATGAACCGGGCTTCGAAGATATGTTCCGGCGGGTTCCCAGCGTAGAGAAACTGGAAACGCTCACGGGTTTCCGCCCGCAGACGCCACTGCCCGAAATTGTGGACCGGGTTGCGTCTCATGTTGAGAGCAAGCGTGCCGGGATTACCTCCCGGATGTTCGAAGTCCCCTACGTGAAAAGCGAAGGCGAGATGGTTTCCGAGCAGGTTCGATCCCGACGCTAACGATGAGTGATGCGCTCTTGAAGTCGACCACGTCACTCTCGGTAATTGTTCCCGCCTACAATGAGCAACATCTCATCGCGCCAAGCCTCGATCGCCTTCGCTCGCTGGACGAATCTCCGTTCCTCGACCGCATAAAAATTATCGTGGTCGATGACGGCTCTTCGGACGGAACCTCCGCCGCTTTGGAACAGTTCAGCAGTTCCCTCGTGGATGCGCGCACGGAAAAAATGGAGTGGGTCTTTCTGCGCCATCCATCGAACCAGGGCAAGGCCGCCGCGATTCACACCGGGCTGGCCTTGGCAGACACCGAGCTGACGGTCATTCACGACGCCGACCTTGAGTATCACCCGCAGGATCTTCTGAAGATGGTTAAAGTTTTCTTGCAGGAGCCGGCCGACGCCGTATTCGGCTCTCGGTTTCTATCCGGTGAATACCGCCGGGTGCTTTTCTTCCGGCACGAAATCGGCAACCGCCTTCTCACTTTGATGAGCAACATCGTCTCGGACCTGAACCTGACGGATATGGAAACCTGTTACAAGATGGTGCGGACCGAGTTGCTGAAAAGCATCCCGCTGGTGGGCCGCGGCTTTGAGATTGAGCCGGAAATCACCATCAAGCTGGGCAAGCGGGCCGCCAGGATTTTTGAAGTTCCGATCCGTTACTCCGGCCGCACCTATCAGGAAGGCAAAAAAATCGGCGTGAAGGACGGCTTTCGCGCCATCGCCGCGATTGTTCGCTTCGCGTGTTCCGATCACGTGTACGCTGAGGACGAGTATGGCAGCCAGATTCTGGGAAGATTGAATCGCGCGCCGCGATTCACGCAATGGATGGCGGATGTGATCCGGCCATATATCGGCGAGCGCGTCCTGGAAATTGGAGCGGGCACAGGCAATTTAACCCTGCAACTCATCCCGCGAAAGCTCTATTACGCCAGCGACATCAACCCGCACTATCTGACCTATCTGGAAAACTTGATTCCTGATCACCCGTATCTGCGGGTGGGCTACACGGATGGACAGAAACACGATTCCTATCCCCACGATGAGAAGTTCGACACCGTGATCTGCCTGAACGTGGTCGAGCATATCGAGAATGATCTTGGCGCGTTACAAAACATTCTGGATGCGCTGCAGGAAAATGGGCGGGCCATCGTTTTGGTTCCCTGTGGGCCTCGGCTATTTGGAACCCTGGATACGGTGCTGGGACATTACCGCCGCTACACAAAACACCAGTTCACGGAACTTGCCGCACGGGCTGGTTTTCAACTAGAGACCCTTTTGTCGTTCAATCATTTTGGATCTCCGGCATGGTGGCTGAACGGCCGCTTGCTGCGCAGAAAAACTTTCGGCTTGTGGCAGATCAAAATGCTGAACTTCCTCACCCCTATGGTCCGGGTGATTGACAGGTTCCTGCCGCTTCCTCCGCTCTCGATCATCGCGATTCTTAGAAAGCCGGCCGTGAAATCGGAGCCCGCGCCGGTTGGCTCCTTGCGTCCGGAATCGGCCTTGCACGGGACGGCGCAGTGAGCATGGCGTCATCAGCGTTATTTTCAGCCGAGAAAAAGGCCACGGCTGCGGGTCTGGTCCGGTCTCATCCCTTTCTGCTGGCGTTGGTGTTCGTCGTGACCTTGCCCCTGATCAATCCATTGGTGCACGGCGATGGCGTAGGCTATTACGCTTACCTGCGGGCCCCGTTCATTCAGCACAATTTGCGATTTGAGGAAGATTGGCGGCACGCGAACTTAAGCTTCATGGAATCGCGCCTGGGTCCTGACAATCAGTTCCGTCCCCAGGAATACACAAGCACCGGGCGCCTCGGAAACTTGTTCACGATTGGTCCGGCAATTCTTTGGTGCTTTTTTTCTGCTCGCTCACATCACGGTGCTGACGGCGGATTGGTTCGGTGCCAATATTCCGGCGGACGGATTTTCACTCCCTTACCGGGTCCTCGTGGCATTCGGCACGGCATTTTACGGCTTTTGCGGGCTGCTGTTTTCCTACCTGCTGGCACGCAAATATTTGCGAACCCTCGTGGGCGTTTCTCGCGACCCTGGGTATCTGGGCGGGCAGTTCGCTGCCGGTTTATATGTATTTCAATCCGTTCTGGTCGCACGCCCATTCCGCTTTTATCGTGGCGTTGTTCCTGTGGTATTGGGACTACACGCGCCCCCATCGTTCGTGGGGAGAGTGGCTGCTGTTGGGTGTGATTTCCGGACTACTTGTGGACGTGTATTTTGTGAACGGCGCGTTTTTGCTGATCCCGCTCGTTGAGTCCATCCTCGATTACGTCCGGTATGCCCGGTGGAAGGGCGGAGCGGCGATGCTGCATCAATTCGCCAAAAACGCGCTGTATCTGGCCGCTTTCCTGCTCCTGCTGCTGCCGACGCTGATCACGCGCAAAATCGTTTTTGGCGGGATGCTGCGATTGGGCGCGTACTCTGTCCTGCCGTGGAACTGGCACGCTCCGTTCTGGCGTTCGGTCCTGTTTTCTTCCGATCATGGCATGTTGAGCTGGACGCCCCTTTTGGCTTTCGCGCTGCTCGGGCTTTTCATCCCGTTTACCCCAGTGAAGCGCGTTCAGGGTTATCTTGCTCTTGCCGCCGTGGCATTTTTTTACGTTATCGCCAGTTATCCCTATTGGGACGGACTGTCATCCTATGGGAACAGGTTCTTCATTTCTTTGACGCCGGTTTTCATTTTTGGGCTCGCGATCTTCATGGAGCAAGTTGGCAGGTTGTTCCGGTCTTTCCGGCTCGCTTATTCAGCGCAAGCCCTGATGGTTGCCTTTTTTGTTTTGTGGAACCTTGCATTCATCTTTCAATGGGGCATGCACATGGTTCCGGCGCGCGGACCGATTTCATGGAATCGCATGGTCCGCGATCAATTCGTGGAAGTTCCGCAACGAATTACTCGTAGCCTGGAGAACTACTTTACGCGCCGCGGCGAGATGATGCAGCGTATCGAACAGGAAGACATCCAGCAGCAAATGCTGGAAGAGAAGCAGGGAGAATAGCGGATCCGATGAGCGCCTCCCAAACCCAAGCCGACGTCACCGTTTCGCCTTCCGACGTTCCGGTGGTGCGAATTGAAGCGCGTCGTGGATGGCTGGCCCTGGACCTGGATGAAGTGTGGGCCTACCGTGATCTGGTTTATTTTTTTATCTGGCGTGATATCAAGGTGCGATACAAGCAGACCGTCATCGGCGCGGCCTGGGCCATTCTTCAGCCGGTGCTGACCATGCTGGTTTTTAGCTTGTTCTTCGGCCGCCTTGCAAAAATCCCTTCCGGTGGGCTTCCCTATCCGATTTTTTATTACAGCGCGCTGCTGCCCTGGATGTATTTCGCCACCGCGATGCAAGCGGCCACCAATATCGTGGTGGAAAACCAGCGTGTGATCACCAAGATTTATTTCCCGCGGGTGGTGTTGCCCATTTCGTCGGTCATGGCCGGACTCGTGGACTTCGCTATCTCGTTCGGTGTTTTTCTGCTCTTGATGGGCTACTACCGCATCGTGCCGACGGGCGCCGTGATCTGGCTGCCGCTGTTTCTGCTTCTAGCCGTGCTCACGGCCCTGGGCGTCGGTCTGTGGCTCTCGGCCCTGAATGCCATGTATCGGGACGTTCGCTATGTCGTCCCGTTTCTCGTTCAGTTCTGGATGTTTGCCTCACCGGTGGCGTATCCGAGTTCGCTGGTTCCCGCGCGGTGGCGCTGGCTGTACGGATTAAATCCTATGGCTGGCGTGATCGAAGGATTCCGCTGGGCCCTGACCGGGCATGGCCAGCCGCCGGGCATTTTGCTCGCAGCCTCCTCTGCTGCGGTGCTTTTGCTGGTGCTGAGCGGCTTAATCTACTTTCATGCCATGGAAGGAACCATTGCGGACGTTGTCTAGACCATGAGTGATATCGCCATTTCCGCACAAGGTCTCGGTAAGCTTTACCGCATCGGCGCTCTCGCTCGCCAGACGACGATGGGTGAGCGCCTGGTCCATGCAATGAAAGCGCCGGCTCGCTGGATGAGCCGAAACGGCCACGGTTCGAACGGAAGCCTTCGGGATTTTTGGGCGTTGCGCGATGTATCGTTCGAATTACGCCAAGGCGAAGTCGTTGGTCTGATCGGGCGCAACGGCGCCGGAAAATCGACGCTGCTGAAGATTCTCTCCAGAGTAACCGTGCCCACGGTCGGACGGGCCGAAATTCACGGTCGCGTCGGAAGTCTCCTGGAAGTCGGCACAGGTTTCCATCCCGAGCTGACCGGCCGCGAAAACGCTTACCTGAACGGCGCCATTCTGGGCATGAACCGGAGAGAAATCGACCGGAAGTTTGATGAAATCGTATCCTTTGCCGAAGTCGGAGAGTTCATCGATACGCCTCTGAAACATTACAGCACCGGCATGCAAATGCGCCTGGCATTTGCAGTGGCCGCGCACCTGGAGCCTGAAACGCTGCTGGTGGATGAGGTCCTCGCCGTCGGCGACATGGCCTTCCAAAAGAAGTGCCTGGGCAAAATGGGTGAAGTGGCCAGCGGCGGCCGCACGATCGTTTTTGTGAGCCATCAGCTCAACCAGATCCGCCGGCTTTGTAAAAAAGTGATTTGGCTGGATCAGGGCAAGATTTTTCAGATCGGTCCCACGCCGGAAGTCGCCGGGGCATATGAAGCATCCATGACGCGCCGTTCCGACGAAGCAAGCGCTCATTCCAGTGGGCCGGCGGTGCGTGACGGCTTTGTGAGCTGGGAGATCGTTGACCCGCGCGGCGAAAATCCGCATCTGTTGGCGACGTCCGGACCCGTTCGATTAAAATTTATGCTCCGGTTGAGCAAACCAGTCAGTGATGGCATTCACGGTATTGCTCTGTTCAATCACGAGCGGCAGTTAATGTGGGGTTGGGCGACAAGGAATCTGCAACTTACCGAGGGAACTCATGAATTTCAATATTCGTTTCCGACCTTGCCGCTACGCCCCGGGATGTACAACTGGGATGTCAGTTTTTTTGACGGAGGAAAAGAAATCGACCGGTGGGCATGCGTTCCTGAAATGGCAATCGCCACAGAAAATCACCAGCACCTGCGTGACGAATGGAACGGCGTCTTGAACGTCCCGTGCGTTTTTGAGATTGAAAATTCGCCGGACATTGTGATGTCTGAGTCAGCAAGGAACGCGAGAAGAGAATTGGCATGACACCGCGTATCTGTTTCTACGGGTGGGACTATTACTGAATTGATGTATTCGGGAGCCTCATCATACCGGAGATACCTGAGTGCGTGCGCAGCTCAAAGCTGAAAGCACCTTTGCCGGAGTGCCGAAGCCTGAAACCGCGGTTTCCCTGAGGGTGTCCACCAGACGTATTCCAGAGCTCGACGGCCTTCGGGGTTTAGCGATACTACTGGTGCTGGTCTGGCATTTTGGTTACCTCTTCGCTTCCGCGGGCAGTAGTCGATGGCTATATTATGTCAAAGATTCGATGACAATGTTCTGGAGCGGGGTGGACCTGTTCTTCGTTCTTTCTGGGTTTCTGATCGGCGGGATACTCCTTGACGCTCGTGAATCGCCAAACTATTTCAAAACATTCTACACACGTCGCAGCTTTCGGATCATTCCTGTTTATGCGCTCCTGGTCGTCACTTTCTACGTCTGCGTAAGTTTAGGCCTGCCCGCCCGGATTGCCGGCTCCAGCGCAGTTTTCGGTGCTACTGCCCCCTGGTACGAGTATGCAACATTCACCCAAAACATCGGATACGCTACGGGGCAACCGAGCCAATCCTTGTGGCTCTCCACCACATGGTCCTTGGCGGTCGAGGAGCAGTTCTACCTGCTATTGCCAGCTGTCGTATATTTTGTTCCCCGCCGGCGTCTTTACTCTACGTGATCGGCTGCGGAATAGTCGCTGCGCCGCTGTCCAGACTATTTCTAAATCTCTACTACTCCCACGGCAAAGACGCGAGTTTTAACCTGATGCCCTGTCGAGCGGACGCTTTGCTTCTAGGCGTGGCCAGCGCACTTCTCGTTCGATCTCCGTCGGGATGGGAATTTATGAAGGCTCACCGCCGGTGGCTCGTGGGTGTGTGGAGTGTTTTGCTCGCTGGTCTGCCCCTTTTTATTGTCGCTAAGCAAACTGATCCAGTTCGGTCCTTCTGGATGTCGACGGCAGGTATCAGCTGGGTGGCCCTTTTCTACGCGGGAATGCTGCTTCTCGGACTTATTTACTCGCAGAGTTGGCCAGGTCAAATATTACGGAATTCCTGGCTTAAGTCCTTAGGCACAATTTCATATGGAGTCTACCTGTATCACGCTCCGATAATTTCGATGGCTTTTGCCCTATTTCGACATAAAAGTCCCTGGGCGATTGATTCAGGCGAGCGCGTGTTGTCGCTTTTGTCTTTGGCGGCATCACTGGCTATCGCATCTCTGTCCTGGAGCTTACTTGAAAAACCGCTATTAAAGATCGGACACAATGCGAAGTACTAAGGTAATCTGCGCAAAGTCATTCGCGATTTGTGAATTAGTGAAATGGACTTGCTTGAAGACACAGGATAGACGGGACCGGGACAATGACTATCGCTAGGGAAAACTATACGGAGCCCGAGCCGATCCTAGCTCCAGGCCTCAAGAATTTTCTGGAGGGTTTTCTCTTAGGCCGCGCAGGAATAAGCCTGGGCCGTAAATCGCGCCAGTCTTCACAAAGGTTGCGGGATCCCATTCAGCACAAAGAGTGGATTCGCCAGTTCGGCCTGCCGCTGCGCAATGCAATAGTTCTGAACCGCCCGGTCAAGGCGACCTTCGAGAATCTTGAAATCTCTCTAGTGCCTAGAGGCGCAGCCGCCGGGAATATCTGGGCGGGCCTGAGTGGCGAACGACAGGAACTTTTGTTTGTTCTCGACATTCTCCAACCGGGAATGATTTTCTTCGATGTTGGGGCCAACGCGGGGCCGTTCGCACTAACCGCCGCCAACAAGGCTGGAGCGACGGGAGTCTTCGCGTTCGAGCCCTGTTCTTTGACCTGTGAGTTGCTGAGAAAGAACGTTGCGCTCAATGGCCTAACCGACGTCACGGTGGTTCAGAAAGCTTTGGGCAGCGTCATAAGTGAAGGTGTATTGCACCTCAACGCCCGCGGCCGGGACGATCTAAATACCCTGGGCCAGCCGATTCATCCATTATGCCGGGTGGTCGGACAGGAAAAAGTGCACATCACCACGGTGGACACTTTTATGAAGGAACAGAATATTTCGCACGTCGACTTGATGAAAGTGGATATTCAAGGCGCGGAACTGTTGCTGTTTCGCGGCGCGCGAAAGTTGCTTCAGCGCCCGGACGCACCGCTCATCGTATATGAGGACCGCGGATTTCTTACGCGCGGATTTGGCTACCATCCGGTCGAGATTCTCTGGTTCCTGGAATCTTGTGGATACTCTCTATTTATGTTAAGCGGCGAAAATGAGATCTCGGAGCTGAATGCGAATTACAAGCACGATTCGACAGTCCTTGCCGCAAAGCCCGGAAACTCCGGATTCGCAAGTGGCGCGAGAGAATGAAATGAAGGTCGCATTCATCAAACAAGTCCTCGACGTCCACGGGCCATGGCGACGTCCTATGGGAGAGCACCACGGCACGCGGGTTGTTGAAATCTGGCCGGGAAAAGCGACGTTTTGGGAAATGACCTGCTGCCTGAAAGCGGATTGGTACGTAATTCCCCAACAAATGTCGGGCGACTACACACAGAATGTACTGAATCGCCGGGTCTGGACGATGTGTTGACGCGGAATACCACAATTATTGCTCCGGAGCAAATTCCCATCGATAATACGATCTGGTGATTACCTTCGATCCCTTCTGGAAGGTCCCTGGCCGGCTCTCCGACCCTCTTCGCCTATTTCGTAGTGGAGCACTGGGACCGCCATTACAATGAGTCGTTGATGCGGCCGATAGGACGCTACGACTGTTCCTCGCGCATATGATGGACGCCCCGAAAACGCTCAGCATCTTGCCCCAAGCGTTATCGTTCCCGTACTTGCGCGATCCCGACGCCGTCTATCGCCTTTCCGGCGGAAAAGGAAGAAGCGGTCTGGACGGATTTCCGCACGCTAACGACGCTGGGGATGGCCGAAACCTATGGAATCTGGGTGGCCTCCGGCCACGCGGCCGCGCAACGCCTGGAAGAAACTCTGCGCCTTCCCGTTCGTTACAAGGCGAGCTTCAACCAGCATCCTTACGGCATTTCAGATCCACCCGCATGGGGCGACGCGGCAGATTACTTTGACGCGATGGCACGCTGCCGGTATTACATCGCGGTCGGGACGATCTGCGGGGCAGGGCCAAGCAATCTGCGACGCGGCGTCTCTCGGCTGCCTCTGCATTGGTCAGGAGGAAAAGGCTTTTCATCGCATGATCTGCCATCCTGCGGCACTTTGCTCCCACATGATGGAACTTCCACGCCGCCTCAAGGCGATTGTCGGCTCCCGCGATTTGCAGGAAGAAGTTCGCGCGTGGCAGGAGGCGCGCTGCGAGATTTTTTTCACCGGCGGCCGCTGGAGACCTGGAAGAAGCGCTCTCCATGAAGAGCAAGCGCGCGCGAGGGCGGCGGCGTGAGGTCGTGAGCGGGAGTGTCATGCGTGCAAGTAGGCACGAAATGGTGAGAAGAATCGGCGCGGTAATTGAAACCTTGGAACATTCTGGTCACGGGTAGCAGCGGCCTGATGGCTCGGAGGCTGTCGAATATTTCGACCGCAGGGTCATACGGTCGTTGGCGTGGACAATAACATGCGCCGCGTGTTTTTCGGTTCCCCGGAGACACGTTGTGGAATCTCGATCGGCTCAGGGAACCACGCGACGTTTCACTCACGTCGCGCTGGAATTCGAGACCGTGATGGAATCATGAAGCTGTTCCGCGAAAATTTCTTCGACCTGTCATCCATTGCGCCGCGCAACCTTCCCACGACAAGGCGGCGGAGATCGCCTTTTGGATTTTGAGGTCAACGCGCTGGGCACGGTGAATCTTCTGGAAGCTGCGCGCCAGCACTGCCGCGATGCCGCATTTGTTTTCATGAGCACCAATAAGGTATACGGCGACTCGCCGAACGAAAAGTCATTCAGCGAAACCGGACGCGTTACGACTACTCCGATCCCGCGGACCATGAAGGGATCGACGAAACCTGCCGCATCGACCGCACCATGCATTCGCTTGTTCGGCGCATCCAAAGCCGCCGCCGACATCTATGCTCAGGAATACGGCCGTTATTTCGGAATGGCCGTCGGCATTTTTCGCGGCGGCTGCCTTACAGGGCCTCCCATTCCGGCGTCGAGCTTCACGGTTTCCTCTCCTATCTGCTGAAAGTGGCGCTGTCCGGAAAGCCTTACACCGTTTTCGGCTACAAAGGAAAGCAGGTGCGTGACAACATCCACAGCTTTGACGTGGTCCGCGCGTTCGAGGAATGCGCGAAATCCGCGCCCCGGAGAGGTTTATAATCTCGGCGGCGGCCGCCCCAATAGCGTCTCGATGTTGGAAGCGATCACGCAAATCGAAGCGCTGACGGATCGCAAAATCAATTGGACCTACTCGGAGCAGTCCCGCAAAGGCGATCACATGTGTTACATCTCCAATCTGGCGAAGCTCAAGAGCCACTACCCGGCTGGTGCTGACTCGAAGCCTCGACTCCATCCTCACAGAGATGCTCGGTGGCTGAGCGCGAAAATAGCCAGAAAGCCGGGGCACTGAGCCCGAGGGACGATGATTACTTTTTTTTCCACACCTAAACCATTCCGAGGGCACATTGGTATCATTCAGCGCAATGCCATCCAAAGCTGGAAGCTTGCGCATCCCGACGCGGAAGTGATCCTATTTGGCAATGAAGAAGGGGCGGCCGAAGCCGCGCGGGATTTGGGTGCGCGCCACGAAAAGGAAGTGGATCGAAATTCGCTCGGAACGCCTCTGCTTTCCAGCTTGTTTGGTCGCGCCGATACTCTCGCGCGGCATGACCACCTGTGCTTCCTCAATGCGGACATTCTCCTGACCGAAGATTTTCTCGCTGCGTCTGCCAGGTTGTCCCAAATTCGCGGTCGTGCCCTGATGGTCGGCCGCCGCTGTGACCTGGATATCTCCCAACCGCTGGATTTCTCCGTTTCGGACTGGGGACCGCGAATCCGTTCCACGGCTCGCGAGCGCGGCAGGCTCAGGCCGCCGCAATGGATCGATTATTTCGCGTTTCCCGCGCTTTCTGCTGCGCGGGCAATGCCGCCGTTCGCGGTCGGCCGGCCCGGGATATGATAACTGGTTCTGTGGAAAGTTCGGTCGATGGGCGTGCCGGTAGTGGACGCAACCAAGGTGGTGATGGCCATACACCAGAATCACGATTATTCGCACCATCCGGGCGGGCAAAAAGGATTTGGCAGGACGTGGAAGCCCAGCAGAACCACGCGCTGCTGGCGGGCCACTTCGCCACGATCGACAATGCCACACATCTGCTTACGGCCGATGGCTTACGGCCGAATTATTATCACTGGGTTGCCAAGGCCAGGCGCAAAGCCGCGCAGGTTCGCAGCGCTTCGTGGTTCGGATTTTGAACGTGACACGGCCCTTGCGCCGCCGGTTGGGATTGCGCCAGCGTCATAGTCCAGAGACGCCAAGATAGATCCGATTTACGAACGCCCGACGGGAGCAAAATGAGCGCTTTAAACAAACTAATGGGTCGCGCCTTGAGGAAGGCGGCGCGAATCATCGATCCGGCGCAGCCGGTCACCATGATCGAGGATGAATACATCACCTGGCTGTGTTACGCAAATGCCGGAATGTTGGAAAAGGGGAATCTTTACTTGATCGATTACGCGATCCGCAATCTCCCCAGCGCCGCCCCGATTCTTGAAATCGGAACTTTCTGCGGGTTGTCGGCCAACGTCATTTCTCATTTCAAACGAAAACACGGCGCGCGTAATCCCCTGATTACCTGTGATAAGTGGGAGTTTGAAAATGTAAACGGGCGATCCACAAATCGCCGGATCCCCGGTTCTTGTTCTCCGAATACCGGAAATTCGCAAGAGAAAGCTACATCCGCAACGCTGAGCTGTTCAGCCGCGATGATTTGCCTTTCACTTTTGAAATGTTGTCCGACGAATTCTTTGACGCGTGGAAAGAGGAAAGCAGCTGCCCGGATATCCTGGGAAGGCCCGCCACCCTGGGCGGACCAATCAGTTTTTGCTACATCGACGGCAATCATACCTACGAATTTGCAAAGCAGGATTTTCTGCATGCCGATCTGTATCTTGAGAACGGCGGTTTCATTTTATTCGACGATTCCACTTTGCCGGAATTCTCCCTGCACAAGCTGATGCCTGAAGTCATGGCAATGGATCGGTATCGCCTGGTGGCCGCAAATCCGTATCATCTGTTTCAGAAGATTGCAGCAGGTTCCAAACCTCCCGCTCGATAGGCCATTCAAATCGTTATTTGTTCGCGACGGCGTTTTGAATTGGAAAGCTGAAAATGGCAAGGCCCATGTCCAAGCCCCACGTCACCGTACTCATCGATACGTACAACCACGAGCGCTTCATCGAGCGTGCGATCAGCAGTGTCCTCGATCAGGACATGCCCATGGATGACGTTGAAATCCTGGTGGTCGATGACGGCTCGACCGACGGCACCGCGGAGATCGTTCGCAGATTTGCACCACGCGTGCGCTTGCTGCAGAAAACCAATGGCGGCCAGGCGTCGGCGTTTAATTTGGGATTCGCCGAAGCCCAGGGCGACATCCTCGTCACATTGGATGGGGACGACTGGTGGGCCAGGGAAAAGCTTCGCCGTGTGCTGGAAACTCTGGAGGCGAACCCGGATGCGGGAATGGTGGGGCATGGACTTTACGAACAATATAGCGATGGGCGGCCCAATGGACTGATCCTGCCGGGACGCCCATATCGCCTGGATTTCACTTCCACGAAAAATGCGGAGCTATTTCGCCATCTCGCAGCATTTTTTGGTACCAGCAGGATGACCGTCCGAAAATCAGTTTTGAACCAAATCCTGCCCGTTCCACAAGAACTGACCATTGAAGCGGACGAATATATTTTTACACTGGCGCCGGCCATTGCTCCGGTAATGATTCTGAACGAACCGTTGTGCTACTACGGAATTCACTCCGGCAATTTATTCCAGTTCGGTACCTTTGAACCCGTGAAAGCGCGGCGCAAGATGAACGTTCTGGATGTTTTGCTGCGCGAACTTCCACCAAAGCTTCGCCAGTTTGGCGCGACGGAAGAAATCATCGGCACTCTATTTCAAGGGACGCGCGTGGACGCGGGACGCATTCGCCTGAGCCTGGATGGTGGCAGCCCGCTGGAGGCCTTTTCCCTGGAGCGCGCGGCGTTTAAAGCCTCCTATCAAAATGTAACCTGGCGCTACCGCGTGTTTCGTGCGTTTGTCTTGTTGCAGACCTTACTCCTGCCGCCACGGCTGTTTTACCGGCTCCGAAGATGGTACACGGAGAAGGGATTGTCGCGCTTTCGCAGTTGGACCGGTGAGCCAAGGCCTGCCGTGCAGGTGGTGGAGCGCCGCCCCGGATAGAGATGCGGGTTTGAATGTAACGTTGAATACCCTTTATAGTGAACTGGCCGACGCCGTCTGAAAATCTATCAAACTGGACGGAACGTTCTAGCACGTCGCACAACGCGGAAGGAGCATCCCCATGTTGAAGGAAGGCGACACTGCGCCGCTGTTTCAGCTTCGCGCCGATGATGGCCGCGAAATATTCCCTGAAGGATTTGCGCGGCAAGCATGTGGCGCTCTATTTTTATCCCAAGGCCAGCACACCCGGCTGCACGACCGAAGCCATTGAGTTTCGCGAATTGAAAAATGAATTCGACCAGCTCAATACCGTCGTTCTGGGTTGCAGCGCCAATTCGGTGGAGTCCCAGGCCAAATTCAAGGCCAAGCAGAAGCTCAATTTCCCGCTCCTAAGCGATCCGGACTTCCTGGCCATCGAGGCCTACAACGCGCGCCGCATGAAAAGTTTTTTGGGGAAATCCTATCTCGGAATTGTACGCAGCACGGTGCTGGTGGGACCCGACGGCAAGGTGGAAAAAATCTGGGCGACCGCAAAATCCAAGGGCCACGCCGCGGAAGTTGTGGAAGCTCTGAAAATCCTGCAGTAGAGAGTCGCCCGCCTACAACGTCGCAGTGAATGTGCCGTCGCGCTCTTCGATCAGGAGATTGTCGATCAGCCGCACCGCGCCGATTCGCACCGCCAGCAGCGCCAGGCACATGCCGCGCAGCCGCGTCAGAGGCTCCAGCGTTTCGGCGTCCACCAAAGCCACATACTCCGGCTCGGCCAAGCGCTCCACCCTGAGCATCTCGCGCAGCGCGGCGGTGAGGCGCAGCGCGTCACGCTCTCCGCTCGAGATGGCAGAGCGAGCGCCATCCAGCGCCCGGAACAGAATCGTAGCGGCGCGCCGTTCCTCAGGATTCAGATACGCGTTGCGCGATGACATCGCCAGACCATCCGCCTCGCGCACAATCGGGCAGGCCACAATTTCCGAATCCAGGTGGAGATCGCGCGCCATCTGCCCTATGATGCGCGCCTGCTGTGCGTCTTTGCGTCCGAAAAAAGCCTTCTGCGGTTGAACAATATCCAGCAGCTTCAGAACCACCGTGGTGACCCCGCGAAAATGTCCCTTGCGCACTCGCCCCTCAAGGCGATCGGATAAGCCCTCTACATTCACCCAGGTGCGAAATCCAGGCGGATAAATGTCCGCCGCCTCGGGCGCGAACAGGTAGTCAACGCCCGCGTCTTCCAGTTTTTTGCTGTCAGCATTGAAGGTGCGCGGATATTTTTGAAAATCTTCGCTGGGACCGAACTGCGTGGGGTTCACAAAAATGGAGGCGATCACCGGCTGGCAGTCAGCAAGCGCCGCGCGCACAAGCGAGAGATGTCCGGCATGGAGCGCGCCCATGGTCGGCACAAAACCGGTGGAACGTCCTTCGTTGCGCGCCTGGCGCGCCACTTGCTTCATCCATTCGATGGTGTGGATGGTTTCCAAGGGTTTGGCAGCACACACTTCAACTCTGAGAGTGTTCGTCATCGCCTGGACGAAAATCCACAGACGGAAGTCCGTGCTACTGGAATTCAGGCTCGCGCCGCCGCGGCTTGCTCGCGATAGTATCCGATCAGATCGGTGGAGACCGGTTTCGCGCCCAGTTGGCGCAACATGGTGGTGACCTGCCCGCGATGATAGCTGGCGTGGTTCGTTAGCTGGTGCAGGCTCTGCCACAGTGGATTTGAGAATTCATCGCCCGTAAAACCCTTGTAGTGGATGACCCGATCCAAATCCTGCTGCGTCATTTTCGAGACGAACTCGATGTAGTACTGATCCATTTCCTCCAGCTTTGGGCGAATCGATGCCAGATCAGGATACCCAGCGCCCGAAACTAGCGCCGACGGAGATCGCCCATGGATTCGCTCATTCCATATCCATTCCGCGCCGTACAGATGCACGACGGTGTCCCGCACGGAGCTGAAACTCGAGCCAAGATTCTGCGTGAATTGTTCATTGGTGAGGCCGTACAGGCGCCCAGCAGACGCCGATCGGCCCAGGCGTTGTACTCGAACAGAAATCGCAGCAGTTCAGGTGTAAACATTGAAAATCCTCCGGCGTCGATTCTAAACCATCCGCTTAGGCTGTGCGTTTTATTTGCGTTTGCCGCCAGCGCGGCGGCCTGATCGGCGCGCGCATGATAGGACTCTTGGTCCGAAGGAAAGGTTCCCTGTTGCACGTCGCGGCAATATTCGGCGGCTGCCCGGGTAATCACTGCGCCCACATCGGCGTACCGCCGCACAAATTTTGCCTTGTGGCCAAAGCTGAGTCCTACGAGGTCGTGAATCACTAGGACTTGTCCGTCGCAATCGGGCCCCGCGCCAATGCCGATTGTAGGAATGCGAAGCTCCGCGGTAATTCGCGCCGCCAGTCTCCCGCGGGATGGATTCGAGCACCACCGCGAACGCGCCGGCTGCTTCGACGGCGTGGGCGTCACGCAAGAGCTGTTCACCGGCTTCCACCGTCTTTCCTTGCACGCGGAATCCGCCGAAGGCGTTCACCGATTGCGGCGTAAGACCGATGTGCGCCATCACAGGGACTTCGGCGTCCACAATGCGCGACATCAATTCCATGCGGCGCTCACCGCCCTCGAGTTTGACGGCCTCCGCTCCCGCTTCCTTCACAAACCGCACCGCGTTGCGTACAGCCGCCGCGGGATCGTCGTGATAACTGCCATAGGGCATGTCCGCTACCAGCAGCGCGTGGCGCGTGCCGCGCCGCACCGCTCTCGTGCACATCAACATTTCTTCCATGGTGACGGGCAGCGTGCTCTCATATCCCAACGCCACCATGGCCAGCGAATCGCCGACCAGCAAAACATCCACGCCCGCTTCATCGAGAAGCCGCGCCGTGGGGTAGTCATACGCCGTAAGACACGTTATCTTTGCCGTTGATGAATTTTGTGAGGAACCGCCGGACTTGCGTTCGAGGATGCTGGGCACGTTAATCTTACCGTTGCCTGCAGAAGGGATAACGCTCATAACCGACTCCGGTGCCGCTCCCTGGAATCAGGATACAGCCCATTGCGGGATTGATTTTAACAGAGTTTGCCCCGGGAACCTAGCCATAGGGACGTCAATTCGCGGTGGGCAAACGCAACCCTGATTTTGCGCCCTTTGGTTGTGTATACTTTTCCCAGATCAAGAAGTTCTGCCATCGGGTCCGCTCTTTCCGTCTGCTGTCTCGCATGATGGGAAGTGCAGGAGTTCGACGCGCAAAAGTTTCAGGATTGCACAGGCATCGAGGAGACTTACCATGTTCACCGCAGGAAAAATCATACGCCGTCCGCTGCAATTTTATGTTTGGGTCACGATTCTATTGGTCATGGGGGCGGGACTGCCGGTCGTTTGGGCCCAGTACCCTCTGCAGTATCCTTCGAGTTCTCAGATCACGAAAGATGGCACCGCTATTCTCATCGAGGACTACGCGAATCCTCCGCTCTCCAGCGCGATGGGAAATAATCCGTACCCCCCTCCCATCGATTATTCCGGCATGCTTGCGCGCCTGAACGCGCTGCGCTCTGAGCCCGCGAATGCGCCGCTGGCTTCCACGCGATTTTTCGCTGCGGATATGAACGGCAATCTCTATACGCTGGACAAAGCCACTAAAAAATTTATTCCCTACATCACTTTTCCCCAGATTTTTCCCAAGTACGCGACGGAACGCTACGGCTCCGGCGTGTCCGCCATCGCGTTCGATCCCGATTATGCGAAAAATGGAAAATTCTATACCGTCCACGTTGAAGATCCCTCCAAGCCCGGATCAAATCAGCCGACCAATGCGCACACACCGGGCCTGAAGCTGGACGGCTACGTGACGACCCTGTCGTGAATCCGCCGACCGGCGACGTCATGAACGAATCGGTCCTCGTGGAGTGGACGGATACCAACATTAAAAATTCCACGTTCGAAGGCACCGCGCGAGAGATTCTGCGCGTCGGCTTCAACCTCTTGATTCACCCCATGGGCGATCTTGTGTTTAATCCGCTTGCCAAGCCCGGCAGCCCGGATTACGGCAATCTCTACATCTCCGACGGCGATGGCGGCTCCGAGAAACTCCCGGGGCAACGCAAAGCACTCCGCAGTCGCTGAGCGCCCTGCAGGGGAAAATTCTTCGACTCACACCCGCTCTTACGTTGCGCCCGAACGACAAACTCAGCGAGAACGGCCGTTATCGCATTCCCACCACCGGCGCCGATCCGAACCCATTCATCAATGTTGCCGGAGCGAGAGCAGAAATCTTTGCGTATGGGTTGCGCAATCCGCACCGCATGGATTGGGACTCCGCCACCAATACGCTGCTCGTGGATGACATTGGTCTCCACTCTTGGGAAGAAGTCAACATCGTCACCAAGGGCGGAAACTACGGCTATTCCCAGCGCGAAGGCAACGAACTGCTCATCGTTTCCGGCCCGGGCAAAACCGCCACGCAAGCGAACCCTCCGATGGCATTCCCTGAAGCGGATCTGCTCACCGTGCCGGGGCTTGAACAGCCGGTCGCGCCGATTTATCCCGTGGCCGTCTACAGCCATCAGGAAGGTGACGCCATCGGCAGCGGCTTCGTGTATCGCGGGAAGAAAATGCCGCAGATGGTTGGAAAATATATCTTCACGGACATGACCACTGGCCGCCTGTTTTATACCGACCTCGCCGAGATGATTGCGTCTCACCGGGAGCGCGGAAAGCAAGCCACGATTCATGAAATCCAGGTGATGTACAAGAGCCCCTACGACGCCTCCGAAAAAGCGCCGGAAAAGCGGCGGCTGTATGACATCATCGCGGACGCCTTCGCCCATAAGGACGGCGTCGCCGATCCGATCACGCATAAGGGTGCTCTACCAGGAGGCACGGTTATGGTTGGCGGATGGCGTGGCAAGACCTACCTGCCTCCGCAGTCTGATCCGTATGGCGTGCCCTATCGCGGAGGCCGCGCAGACGTGCGCCTGTCAATGGGCGGCGATGGCGAAATTTATGCCTTGAGCAAGACCGACGGCATGATTCGCATCCTTGCAGCGGTGGTCACTCCACCTCCGCCGACTTCAAAGCAGGTTGCCACCCGATAGCCGGCCAGCCGCTGAATCGCGGCTTTACGCTGCTTTGGGTTCCCTGTGTGATGGCCCTCCAGAGCAGGTCGCAAGGCTTCCACACAGGGAACGCAGGGGCGGCGCACTCCATAGCTAACTTACTTATCGACTTATAGATACGGCCCACATGCAACCTCCGGAATTCGGCCTGCTGCGTGTCTAATCCGTAAGCTGTAACTGATTCCCGCATGGACGTGGAAATCTACTCCGACGAACTCGCAAGGTCTCGTAAACTGACAAGAACCGGGGCAATAAAAACGAAGTCCTTCGGTCGCCGATCGGAGCCGTCAGGTGTTAATCCCGCTTCGCCACGAAAATATGACCGGCCGTCGATGGCCCGTCATCACATTTGCAATCATCGCCCTGAACTTTGTCGTATTTCTAGCCACGCACTCGACGATCGAACGCCAGCAGCCGGAAATGACTCAGACCAAGCTGCACCTCATATTGCTGGCCGCCACTCATCCTGACCTCATCGTCCCTGAGAAGGCGCGGAATTTTGTAAGTTCTGTCGAAAACAAAAACAAAGCATTGTGGGACCAGGCCAAAAATCCTGGCCGCGCCCCAATCGATGAGTGGGAAACCAAGCTTCGACTCCAGAACGACGCGGACGAGCAGCAGCAGGAAATGGACGCGCTCAGCGACCGGTATGCCGAGCTGAATTCGACCTCGATTCTCAGCAAGTATGGATTTCTTCCTGCCCACCCGACGCTGTTAGGCACTTTCACCGCGAATTTCCTGCACGGCGGCTGGATGCACCTTATTGGAAACATGTGGTTCCTGTGGCTGACGGGAGCGGTTCTCGAAGACACCTGGGGCCGGGTGATCTACCCCTCGTTCTATATCGTCGCGGGCGTGCTCGCGTTTCAGGTGCATGCGATGGCCAATCCTGGAAGCTTTACGCCGACGATCGGCGCGTCGGGAGCGATCGCCGGACTGATGGGCGCATTTCTGGTGCGCTTTCCCACCACAAAAATAGAGATGGGCTGGCTGTTCTTCATTCGCCTCTACCGATTCAAAATGGCGGCCTACTGGCTGCTGCCTTTATGGCTGGTGACGGAACTTCTTTACGGCACATTATTTGGACAGAGTTCCGGCGTCGCGCACTGGGCCCATGTCGGCGGCTTCGCGTTTGGGGCGCTGATTGCGCTGGCCATTCAGAAGTCAGGTCTCGAGCAGATGGCTGAACAAGGGATTCAGGAAAAGATTTCCTGGGTCAGCCATCCATTGCTCGCGGAAGCCAGCGAACAAATTGAAAAAGGGCAGCAGGACCTGGCGATCGCGACACTGAAAAAATTGGTATTGGAAAAGCCGGAGTCGATGGACGCCTACCGCATGCTGCAGCGCCTCTACTCGGAGAAAAGCGATCGGACCGCGCAGCGCGCCGCTCTGGAAAAGCTCCTCGATCTGGAGATCACGGCCAAGGACCTGGAAGGCGCGCTTCAGACCTATCGGGATTTCAAAGACGCCGGCGGAGAGAAACTTCCAGCGACGCTGTGGCTCGAGTTCTGCCGCCAGCTGGAAACGCAACCGGACGTCGCGCGGGCTGCGGACGAGTACCTGGAATTGGCGCAAGCATATCCCGATGAACGACAGGGACTGCTGGCGCAGATGGCCGCGGGCCGCATCTTTCTGAAACGCCTGAGCCGCCCCGACGATGCGTTGCGTCTGTATGAATTCGCCCAGGCTTCCACGGTTCCGCACGGAGACTGGCAGTCGACCATCGAGAAGGGCATTGCCGAATCCAAAAAAGAAATTCAGGTTCTGGAATCGTCGGTTGGCCCCGCGACTTGAGATTTGTTTCTAGAAGATCTCTAAGTTTCCGGCGCCACTCGCTGAACACCGCTGCTCGTCGATTTTTGAGCGCGCGAGGTGAAAGTGGCGCAGGCTTCAGCCTGTGGCGTTTTGTCCTTGCCAGCGCGAAGATCCACAGGCCGCAGCCTGAACCTCTTCCATCTGGAAAATTCCACGAGACTCTCATTCCTGAATCGCCGGAAATCGTATCCTGCCGCCTCGAACACCGCGCGATGTTCGATCCACACTACTCCAATCGTGCCTAAAAGAAATAGCCGGTGCATTCCGTTGCACACGCGCTGTAATTGCGCGGGGCGCGAAACGGCGACGCGCGCCAGCATCGACGCCTGAAATTTCAAATGGCTGGATTCGTCGTCCAGGATTCTGTTGCAGATCATTTTCAAAATCGGTGAGCCGGTTGCGCCCCGCAGCGCTCGATAGTAAGGCACGGCGATGATCTCCGCAGTTACCAGGACCGTCAAAGATAACTCCAGTCCCGCCAGCCCGCGCAATTTACGAAAGACGGTATCGACCCAGTGCTTTTGCACGAGGGGGATGGACTGCGATTGCATGAACGCCGCCAGATAGCGGCTGTGCTGCTGCTCTTCTTTGATGAAGATATCCAGCACCCCGGCAAACAACGGATCGTTCACCAATGTCCCGTATTTCCGGCCGCGCTCGAACAGGCGTTGCCCGCGCGAGCTTTCACCCAATTGAAACTGCTGGATGGAGGGCGCAATTGCGCGGCGTTCTGCTTCCGTAAGCTGGACAGCCGAGCAGCAGGAAACATGCAGGGCGGTCATGCTGCGCAAAGAAAAATGTGTGAACCATTTTCTGGATTCGGCGCAGTGGCCGGAGTCGTGATTTGGCATGATGCTTGGAGCGTTGCATTCCGGATGCCAAGGCATCTGCGGGTCGATTGAACGTTTCCGTGCTGCAAGATAAGAAGTTAATCGCGGGAAATAGAGCTATCAAATAGGTGTGAACTTTTGATTCGTTCTCCGAGTATGGAAGAAGTGACTCACCCGTGTCGGCGCAAACACGATCGCATGATTCACCGCTCCGGTGAACATCTCCTGGCCAGAACGCCGCGGCATCCGCAAAAGACCGGCGGGCTTCCGCAAAACGCCGCGGCTACATGACCCACGCGGGTCTCGCTGCCATGGCGTAGCAGCGAGACTCGGCCCCGCGTGAAACTCAATTAAAGCGCGACCACTCCCCGCTCCTGATTCCGGATGCGGATGGTCTCTTCAACCTTGGAAAGAAAGATCTTTCCGTCGCCGATTTTTCCGGTTGAAGCAGTTTTCAAAATTGCATCCACCGCCGCGTCCACCTGATTCTCGGCAAGCACCATTTCGATCTTGATCTTCGGGAGAAGATCAATGGAGTACTCGCGGCCCCGATAGCTTTCGGTGTGGCCCTTCTGGCGTCCGTGTCCACGAACGTCGGAGACGGTCATGCCGCCGATTCCGAGTTCCGTGAGCATTTCCTTCACTGCGTCAAATCTGCCGGGCTGAATCACTGCTTCAAGTTTTGTCATCATTTTCCTATCCTCTGAATTTCCTTAGCGATTCGATTCCCAATCTCCAGGTGCTCGATATTTGCAGGGGCTACGGATCACTGCTTTAAGGGCCGACTCGTTGCCACTTGCCAACCACGACCGATTCGAATGCGATTGACGGTCAAGTGGAACGGCGCCCGCGTCTACGCGTGTGATTCGGCGCGGGCGCCCTCCGGTTTTTAATCGCCGTGTGCTGGAGCAGTTGCCTTCATCGGGCTTGAAACCGCTTGGGCCTGTTGCTGAGCAACCAATCCGGTCGGGGCGCCCAGCGCGGTAATGACATATTCGGGATAAGCCGAAATGCCATGCTCGTGCAGATCCAGGCCGTACAACTCGCCCTCCGCCGGGAGCGCAGCGTCCCGGTTGCATTGACCGCGACATCACCACCATGGACACTGCGAATGTGGCCAGCGTGATGATGCGCTGCCGATGGCCTGGGCAACCAGTACCTGCGTGCCGCCGCCGTAGAAGAGACCCTTGAGCGGTGCGCTGGTTGTCCGGAGCAAGCGGCCCAGTGGCGCCGTAATTGCCCGCAGGCAAAAAGTCCCAGCGACAGCGTTCCCCAGATTCCGCAGAAGCCGTGAACCGGCACCGCGCCGATGGGATCATCGATTCGCAGATATTCCAGCAGCTCGACGCCCAGCGACGACGAGGACCCCGGCGACGCCGCCGAGAAGGATAGCGCCCGTCGGAGTTACCCAGTAGCAGGGGCAGGTGATGGCCACGAGCCCTGCCAGAAATCCGTTCGTCGTGAACCCGGCGTCCCATTTCTTGTTCATGAAGTAGGCCATAGAACATGGAGGTCAGTCCGGCCGCGCATGCAGCCAGCGTGGTGTTGGTGGCGACTCGGCCGATCCCGACGAAATCCATCGCCGAAAGCGTGCTGCCGGGGTTGAATCCATACCAGCCGAACCACAGAATCAGTCCGCCGCGAGCGGCAATGGTCAGATCGTGCGGCAGCATGGGAGCGCCGCCGTCGCGCTTGAACTTGCGTCCGAGGCGCGGACCCAGAACGATGGAACCAGCCAGAGCGATGAATCCGCCGATGGTATGAACGACCGTGGAACCGGCGAAATCGTGGAAGCTCATTCCCAGGCTAGGCAGGAAATTCCGGCGCTGCCCATGGTCGCCAGGCAGCCGTCCGGACCCCATGCCCAGTGGCCGATGATCGGATAGATGAAGCCGGAGACGCCGACGCTGTAAAGCAGGTCGCCCACAAAACCAGTGCGGCCGATCATGGCGCCGGACGTGATGGTCGAGCAGGTATCAGCAAACGCGAACTGGAAAATCCATACCGCGAGGAAGCGACGCCCGTGGTTTCATAAGTGGCGGGAGCATTCTGCAGAAAGAACCAGTGATAGCCGATGAAGCCGTTGCCGTGGCTGAACATGAACGCGAAACCGAAGGCGTAAAACAGAATGTCCGCAAAGGCAGGTGTCGACGATGCATTCCATCAAGCACGTTGACCGTTTCGCGCGAGCGGCAGAAGCCCGCCTCCAGCATGGTGAATCCGACCTGCATGCCGAAGACCAGGAAGGCGGCGACCAGCGTCCACACGGTGTTGACCGGGTTGACGATGTCGTTGCCCTTTAGGTCCGGATCAGCGGCAAAGGCGTGCCCGCCGACGAAAATGGAAACAAGGGCGATGACGCCGAGAACTGCCGCGATGCCGATTGCCTTCCCGGCGAACAGAAGCTTGCCGTAGCGCCGCCATTCCGGATTGCGAAGCCGCACGCGGAGCCGCGCGAACTTCTTCAGATAACGATATTTGTCTTGCACTACAGCGAGGCTTGTCAGACATTTTTTCAACTCTCCTTTAGGAATAAAAGATCAAAATCTATTGCAGCGAAGTTTCTCGCCTTGATTCCCTGGCCCATACTTCTGTCATAAACCCCGCATTGCTTCTCCTCGGAACGCCGTAGCCAAGCCGAATAGAGACACAAGCCCGCAAAACACGGAATCGCTCAGGATCCGGAAGACACAAATCCGGTCAAGCTCCGTTCAGGGCTTACTGTTCGGCTCGTCGTCGAGCGTTATGTTGCGATTGTTTGGACACGGCGTCGTGTCCGAGAAGATCCATGCAAAAGAGGTTGGCCGCGGGGCGTCCCGTTTCGTCGTCGAAACGAAACACAAAAGCGGCGATTGCGACCTCTTCAATTTTTAATTGCCAGCGCAGTGTGTGTCTTTCTTCCGTTCAGTCAAATTCAAACTTTCAATTGCAGCGATTTATAACTGAACGAATTCGTAAACTCTTACGGTCCGCGCTTCAGTTCATCGTTCAGAATGATGGATTCCGCGATTTCCTTCATCGATTTGCGCAGTTGCTGGCTCTGCCGCTGCATGGCGCGATACGCTTCTTCCTCGCCGATTTTCATCTCGCGCTGCAGGATTCCCTTGGCGCGCTCCACGAGTTTGCGGGCTTCCAGTTGGCCGGAAAGCGCTGATTTTTCGTTCTGCAATTGTTCTCTCTGGCGCTCATTTTCCTGCAGTTCGGCAATTGTTTTTTGCAGCTCCGCGGTGCGTTCCGCCACGCGGGCTTCCAGATGGTCGCGAGCCTCCAGCAGGGCCGATTCGCTATTTCGCTTCGAGGAACTGATCCAGCTGGCCGCCAGCGCGGAAACCACGAACGCCACAAAATACGCGGTGTCCGTGGCATTCACGGCAAAGGAGTGAAACGGCGGAACGAAAAAATAGTCCACCGCCAGCGTGGAGAGGAAAACCGCGAAAAGGCCCGGCGCCGTGCCACCAAACCATCCGCTGGCCATGACTGCGGCGAAAAACAGGAACAAAAAGGGATAAGGAAACAAGCCTTGTAGAGGCAGGCTCAGGAAGAGCGCCGCGGCCACGCACGCCAAGGCAATCCCGTAGCGGAGGCTCGAGGTAATCAGCTGCATGCTGGTCCGTCGATCCCGTTCTGGAGTGGAAGGAAGAGCAATATTTGCCAAGGCCGCCATGAATTCCTTTATGAATTACTTATGCTTTCTTTATCTCGCAGTAGCTTGCGACAGGCTCCATCCAAAGACAAACTCAAAGAGCGGATGAGTGGGATTAAAAAGTTTATTGCTTTGTCACAAGTGCAAGGCAACACGGGAGTTGGATATTTCGAGCGGGGGCTTAGCGGGGGAAAAACTCGTCCGTGTGGGTCACAAATTCGGGATAGGCGCCCGCGCCCAGCTCATGCAGATCCATGCCCTGACGCTCTCCCTCCACGGACACGCGGAACAGGTAGAAGCGGTTGAGAAGCAGATTTACGCCGTAGGTGAGCGGCAAAATAAATCCCAGCAAGGTGGCTACGCCGATGAGCTGCGCCAGCCATTGACCCGAAGCGATTCCATTCATCGTGCCAGGGAGTTCCCCCGCGATATTCAGCACCGGCCGTTGGAACTGGCCAAAGACGCCCAGAGCCAGAAGTCCCCAGATGCCCCCCACAGCGTGCACGGAAATCGCGCCGCTGGGATCATCGACCTCCATGCGCAGCTCAAACCATTCGATCGAGAAGGTGATCGCGGTTCCGGCAATCGAGCCAATGACAACGGCCTCCGCGGGACTCACGAACGCGCAAGAAGCGCTGCTGGCCACGAGTCCGCCCACCCAGCCATTGGCGGTAAGCGAAGCGTCAGGTTTGCCGAAGCGAACTTTCGTGATGAAGGCAGCGGTGAGCGCCGATGCGGACGCGGCCAGCATGCTATTCACGGCAATCATCACGGCCGCCGAGGCCGCCGCACCGGTGAAGATAATGGCGCCCGCGGAATTAATTCCGATCCAGCCGACCAGAGCCAGCAGGCAGCCGAACAGTACGAGAACCGAATTGTGACCAGGAATCGCGGGCGCCATGCCGTCCGCGGAATATTTCCCGCGCCGCGGACCAAGTATCCAGGTGACCGATAACGCCGTGAGGCCGCCCACAGCCTGGATGGAACCGGCTCCGCCAACATCCAGAAACCCGCGGCCAATTCCGTAATTCGCGCCGAGTTGCGCGAGCCATCCTCCGCCCCACACCCAATGCGCGAACAGCGGATACGTAAACGCGGCAAGGACGCCGGTCGAAAGGCAGATGGCCCGAAGGCGCCACCGGTCCGCGCCGCTGCCGAGAGGGATCAGCGCAGCCAGGCCCACGCAAAACATCTGAAATAAGGCGGTGAGCGATGCAGGAGAACCGTCAAAAGCAAATTTGCGAAAAAAGAAAGGTTCCGCGGCAATCCAGTTCCAACTTCTGCCCGAGAGCATCACGGCGTGCCCCGGGCCCCCGATGTATCCCTGCCAGGCGAATCCACAGATGAAGTATGCAATTCCCGCGACCGCCAGAGCGGAAAGCGAGGCCATCATCATATGGCCGGCGCTGCGCGAGCGTCCCAGACCAACATTCATCAACGCCAGTCCTGCCGCGGCGAATGGAACGAGTACGATGAAAAACACGCAGGCCACGGAGGAAAGTTCCGAGAGTCTCAGAGCGGGCATGGGGATTAGCGTTTTTCCTCCCGCGGGATCAGATGCGATCGGAAAGCAATAATCATGCCCAAACTTTCCACCGCGACGCCGGCCAGGACAAACGCGGCTCGCAAGGAGGGCGATGCGAAAAGTACGATTGCGGACAGCACTAGAAACCATCCAGCCAGCAGCATGAGAAAACCAACGGCCTTCATCCAGAATCCCCCGGCTCAGAGCGGCAAAATTCGCGGCGAGACTTGCGCCGCTGGATAAAATATCACACTCGCATCAGAACCCCATGCGCCGCGCAAGAATAATCCGCAACAATTGTTACCGGTGCTTATGCCGCCCATGGCGGACATATCCGAATGAAAGGATTGCGAAGCTGGAGCGCTCGGCCTTGCATATTGTGATGCAAGGAATCGAAGAAGTGGATGGGTAAGGCGGGCATTCGAGGCTCGCGCATTTCGCGCGATTCGCCACATCCAAAGGGCCAACCGCGCCTGTTTACCTGTAAATCATTGGGGCTAAATAGATTACACGAGGGGTATGGAAAGCGGCGTGGCGCGCACCGACCATGTGGTTCGCAGCATAGGCTTCCCGTGGCTATTTTTCCACCGATCTCCACAGCCATACGAATCGGTAATTGGGGCCATCAAAAGGTTGCATTTTACTACTCCAGCGCACCCCACTAGTATCTCGCTCCTCGGCACAACTTAGTCGTGCAGTAGATCCAACGCGTGAGGATTCAGCTTCGAGATAAAGAATATATAAGGAGATTACATGGCGGAGAATACCGGCGAAGTAAAAATGACACCAACCTTAGGATTAACCGGGTTGACGATGAACGCCATGGCGCTCATCGCACCCGGTGCATTCCTTTGGTTGACGTTTTATATTCAGGCGACGACCGGCGCGACGGGGCCGGCAATGTGGCTCGGCATTCTCGTCGCATTGTTGCTTTGCTTGGCGACGGCTGTCTGTTACGCCGAATTGGCCAAGCTCTATCCCGGGACCGGCAGTTCGTATTATTTCGCGGAGCAGTCCTTTCTGAATCACGAAAAAGCATGGAAGTATGCTCGGCTGTCAAAGTTCATCGTCGGCTGGGGCTCGCACCTGTACTACTGGATCTATCCGGGAGTCATGGTCGGGGTTACCGGCATCTTCTGCGGCTACGTAGTCGGAACGCTGTGGCCGAACACGATGAGCGCTTCCAATCCTGGCCCTGTGTTTATGGGCCTGATCGCGGTCCTGTTCACCTTCGGCGTGGCCTACATCGCGCACCGCGGTGTAACCGGCTCGACGGCGGTCAACATTGCCATTAACGTGATTCAGATTTCGGCGTTGCTGATTTTTGCCGTCATGGCGCTCGGCTATCGCATGAACCACCCGCCCGGGAGCGAAGCGTGGCAGTTTGATTCGGTTTCCGGCGACGCATATACGTACGAGTTTGCAACCACCAGCCAGATGGTATCCGGAACTGCCACGGACGTAATCACTCGCGATGCCAACATGGTTCCGCAGCCCAAGCTTGACGCCGCCGGGAAGCCGGTACCGTTCCACATCGATTATCCTTACTACGATAACGCAGGCAACTTCCTGTCCCACCCCACCGCAAAATCCGTCGTCGCTCCCCACAAATGGGGTTGGGTTTTCGTTCAGGCTACCGTCGCGATTCTGATCCTTGTGGGGTTCGAATCGGTTACCGCGATGGGCGGCGAGGCCAAGAACGCCAAACGAGACATACCGATTGCGGTTATCTCATCGTTGTTGATTCAGGGGGCGTTCTGTTACTTGATCGAGTATTTCTGTGCCAACTACTTTTTAAATAGCGGCTACACCATGCAGAGTGCATCCGGTTCGGCAGCCCCAATCGGCGACATGATGATCATGGTCGGCGACGCTATCTTCGGCGTGGGCCATGGCCGCGCCTTCATGCTGGTTGAGGCCGTCACGGTGTTTCTCGCCCTGATCGGCACCACGCTGTCCTGCATGAACACTGGCGCCCGCGTCACTTATGCCATGGGCAAGGATCAGGAAGTGCCGGAACACTTCGGCATGCTCCACGAAAAGAACCTGAGCCCGCACCGCGCCATCTGGGTCCTGGCGATCATTTCCGCGGTCATCGGAGTCATCGGAGTAACGATGGCGTTCGGCGATGCCGGCGCGCCAACGGATGCTGCGATTCAGGCGCTTGCCGCATGGGTTCTGTCGAGCTTCGGGTACACCACTCACGACAAGATGGCAGCGTTGCCGAATTCGCTTGCTGACGGTCACGCTGGCATCAAACTTCGGTACGTTCCTGCTCTACGGCCTGAGCTGCATGATCTGCCTGGTCGCCTACCACAATCACCCCAACTTCAAAGTGGTGCGCCACCTCCTCATTCCGGTATTTGGCATTGGTGGCCAATTTAGGATGCATGGCGTTCTACTTGATAGGACCGTTCATGGGGTACGGTACGCGAAGGAGCCACTGCTGGCCTTGGGAATCGCACGGTCTGGGCCATCTACGGAGGAATCTATTTCATGCGGTCCAGCAAAGCCTCTGGGCGTACAACGCTGGTCACCAGCCGCACGTAATGGTGTAGTATGAACATAGCTCAGTTAGCGAGGAAATTCGGACAGGCGATTGCGCCTGTCCGAATTTCCGTTTCAGGAGTCGCTGAAATTCTCGGAGGTACCGTAGGAGTCGCGGCGCAGGCAGCTCCATCTGGGTCGCCTCCGCGAAGCGATCCGTCTCCGCCAATATGCTTGACCTTGAATTCGTGGCCCGCACCGACGTCGGACGCGTCCGCGATCACAACGAAGACTATCTTCGGCCATGACGTCGCCCGCAACTCCCGCGCAGGTGCGTACGCACGGATGGTTATTCGTGTTGGCGGACGGCGTCGGCGGTCAGGAACAAGGGGAAGTGGCATCCAAGACCGCGGTCGAAAGCATGGTCGAGGGATTCCAGAAATGCAAGGACGGGGAATCGCATTCGTCGGTGCTGCAGCGCCTCGTTCAGCAGGCCAACACACTGTTTTTGAGGCCGCCGTGACCGGTGGCCGCGCAGCCGCGGGAATGGCCACGACGGTGGTCGCATGCGCGCTCCGCTATGACCGCGTGACGGTTGCGCATGTCGGCGATTCCCGCTGCTATCTGATCCGGCAACGGTAAGGCGGCCCAAATTACACGCGATCACACCGTTGCCAGCGAGCAAATGCGCATGGGCCTGGTCACCGCGCAAGAAGCCGCCGAAGCTGTCACCAGCCACATCCTGAGCCGTTCGCTGGGCACCGAACTGTCGCCAATGTGGAATCCAACGACCACCAGATTTTCTCCGGCGATGTTCTGCTGCTGTGCTCGGATGGCTTGCACGGATCGGTCGAAGCTTCCGAAATGGCGGCGATCTGCGGCCATGGCCAGGATCTCGATCTCGCAGCCGGAGAAACTGGTGGCTCTTGCCAACGATCGGGGCGGCGGCGATAATATCAGCGTTCAAATCATTCGTATCCGGGGCGTCGAGCGAATGGGAATGTATCGCGGACGACCCTACAAGATGTACTGATAAAAGGTTTGCTGCTGTGTCTGCGTTTGCCGCTGAACTGCCTTCCCAAATGAGCGAACTCCATCCCGGCGATCAGCTCGACCATTACCGCATCGACAATCTGGTCGCCAGAAGCGGCATGGCTTCCATTTTCCGCGCCACGGACTTGCGCGACGGCAAAGCCGTGGCGATCAAAATTCCCCATCCGGAAATGGAAGCCGATCCGATCCTCTTCGATCGCTTCAATCGCGAAGAAGAAATCGGCAAAAAACTCGATCATCCCGGCGTGGTTAACGTATTCAATGATGAAGATCGCAGCCGGCGCTACATGGTGCTGGAATGGGTTGACGGCCGCCTGTTGCGCCAGGTCACTGAACGAACAAAAAAAACTGCCCCCCGAGCGCGCCATCCGTATCACGCTGGGCTCTGTGCAAAGCCCTCGAATACATTCACAGCCAGGGTGTGGTGCATCGCGACCTAAAGCCCGAAAACATCATGGTCGACCCGAACGATCAGGTGAAACTGATCGATTTCGGCATCGCCGCAAATGCCGGATCGCGCCGCCTGACCTTTGCCAAGCTGACCGAGGCGATGGGCACTCCGGATTATATTTCGCCCGAGCAGGTGAAAGGCAAGCGCGGCGATGCCCGCAGCGACATCTATTCGCTGGGCGTAATGTTTTACGAGATGCTGACCGGCAAAGTGCCGTTTACCGGGCCCAACCCATTTGTCATCATGAACGAACGGCTGCTGAATAATCCGATTCCGCCACGCGAGGTGAATCCTGAAATAACGCCGCAACTGCAGGAAATCATTTACCGGGCGATGGAGCGCGATCCCAACAAGCGTTATCCGAACGCCCACGAATTTGCCCTGGATCTGGAGCACCCCGAAAAAGTAGGCGTGGCCGACCGCGCCGAAATGAAAAACTGGAAACAGCGGCGCTCGCCAGTGCTGAGGCAAATCCTGTTTTACGTGATGCTGGCGTTGATTCCCGTCGTGGTCTTTGGACTGATGCTGTTTCTGGCGCGCAATAAATAATAAATAGCGAAACTTTCCTTTGGTTCGATTCTGATGCCTACGCGTTCATGGCCGAAGGAATATTCACGCGCAGCCAGCTTGGTTTGTGAGGCACAACTTCAGCCGCCGGCCCAATCGATGGCTAGAATGATCGTCAGAGACCGGCAGCGGCTAAACCCGTGCCCTGCAACGATTCGGACAGCCAAGGTGGATGCGGAACTAGCAAGGCGCGAAGATTCCACGCGCCCTATGCCATCGCTAACAGCGAACCTGTATACTGAAAATTTCGTTTTGGCCGATTACCACTGGAGAGTGCTTTAGATCATGCGAATTGACGAATTCCAGCAGCGGCTGCGCGACTCCGTGCTGATCGCGGACGGAGCCATGGGCTCGTTGCTTTATGAGACGCTGGGGCCGCAGCGCTGCGTCGATGAACTGAACGCCACGCGCGCCGAAGAAGTGTTTCGCATTCACATGGCCTACCTCGAAGCCGGCGCGCACATCATCGAAACGAATACGTTTGGCGCCAACCGCAATAAATTGAGCGCTTTCGGCCTCGAGGACCGGGTCATCGAATTCAATCATCGCGGTGTAAAAATTGCCCGCGAAGCGCGCGAGGCCGCGCGGCACGAAGTCTTGATCGCCGGATCGATCGGGCCGCCGGGCACTTTCCGCGACGCTCGCGAAGCGACGCCTGAAAACTTGCGCGGAATTTTCCGGGAGCAGGCCGAAGCGTTGGAAGAGCGCGGTGTGGATTTTTTTGTCCTGGAAACATTCGGTAATCCCGCTGAACTGGTGGCGGCCATTGATGCAATTCGTTCCTTTTCGCAGCTGCCCATCGTTGCGGAAATGACCTATTCCGAAGAGGGCATCAGCTTCAGCGGCGCGCGGCCGAAAGAGGCCTGGAATCTCTTGCATGAGCGAGGCGTACAGGTGATCGGTGCGAACTGCTCTGTCGGTCCGCAGGACCACTTGCGCATCCTGCAGGACCTGGCCGCGGTGGCGGGATCCTTTCCCACCAGCGCCATGCCCAATGTGGGATTTCCGCAGCGCGCCGGCGATCGCGTGATTTATCCGAAATCTTCGCCGGAATATTTTGATCTCTTCGCGCGTGAAGCCGTCGTGCTCGGAGCCCGCATCCTAGGCGGCTGCTGCGGCACCACGCCGGAACATATCCGCGCCATGGTGCAGGCGGTGAGAGGCATGCATCCGGCAGCGGGCGCCCATGGCGTGACGGTGGTGGAAACGCCCTCAGAGGCCCGCCCCGTCGCGGCCCGCGAACCAGAGAGCGCGTTGTGGCGAAAAATTCAGGCGCAGAAATTCGTGGTCTCCGTGGAAATCGATCCGCCCAAAGGCACTTCGATCGAACGGGTTCTGGAGCAGGTGCAAAACGTGATGGCCTCGAAGAAAGTGGATGCGATTGACGTCAATAGCGGGCCGCTCGCGCGCGTGGGCATGGACGCGCTGTCGCTTTCCGGCGCGCTCGAAGCCCGCGGCATCGAAACGATCCCTCATCTCACCACCCGCGATGCAAATTTAATCGGCCTGCAGGCCATGCTCCTCGGCGCGTGGGCCGTCGGCGGCGTGCGCAATGTGCTGGCGGTCACGGGCGATCCGCCGTCCGTTGGCAGCGAATCATTGGGCGTGTATGAAGTCGATTCGATCGGCCTGGTGAAAATCCTGGCCAAGCTCAACCAGGGACAGGACTGGGGCGGAAAAAATCTTGGCGGCGCGACGAACTTCACGATCGGCGTGGCGGTAAATCCTCTCGCGGAAGATCTGGACGAGGAGCTGCGCCGATTTCATTTGAAGGTAGAAGCCGGCGCGCATTTCGCCATGACCCAGCCGATCTTCGATCCCGAACATTGGGAGCAATTCCTGAAGCGCATGGGCGGCAAAGCGCCGATTCCGATTCTGGTGGGGTTGTGGCCGCTGAGCAGTTACAAACAGGCCCTGCGCCTGCATAACGAAGTGCCCGGCATCGTAATCCCGGAGCCGTTGCTGAAGCAACTGGAGGCCGCGGGAGGCTCGGCCCGCGAGCATGGTTTCGCACTCGCGCGGAAGCTCCTGGATTGGGCGAGAGGAGCCCGCGATCTGGGAATTGCGGGCGCCTACTTAATTCCGCCGTTCAAACGGTATGAAGAAATCCTCGATCTGTTTTCCTAAAATTTCTTCGTAGATTTCGGTTTGCCTCGGGTCTCAAGCCAATATGTCACCATCCAGAATTTTCGATTCCGCTCATCCCCCGGAATTCGTAATCACCTGAGCGGCGCGAAAAATCGCGGCCAGAAGTTCTACGACGATGCGGCAGTAGACCGTCCATAGAACCATGGCCGCGCCGCCGGCGATAAGCGCCAGCAAGCCATTGGATGTCGACGTCTGAAATCCTGCGAACACCACCCACACGGCGGCCACGAAACCGATCAGCAAATGAACGCTGTAAAGAGATTTCAGCATGCGCGGCGTCGCGAACCGCTGGAACGACATGTCCGTGAGGTTTTCAATCAAGCCGTTTTCCCGGGGGATCGCTTGTCCTTCGATGTAGGACGGTGCAGTAGCCATGGCGTGATTCCTCCTTTGAATTTTGCGGGCAGGGAAGTCCATCGTACAGAGAAGCGATTGGCGTGCCTCCTCGTCCGAAGGACGGTCCTGTTCAAAGAAATAGCTGGCCAACCGGACAGGCGGTCGAAAATTGCTCGCGCTGGTGGCACCACCAGCCTCGAGTCGCCGGGCACCAGTTACGATTTTCATCAGTTGACCACCATCCCGGCTCGCGGTATAAGTCCGCACCAGTTCTAGCCCGCAGCCAGCCGCGGCTGCCCCGAGTGAGGCCGACCATGTTCTGCTCCCGTTGTGGTGCGCGAGTCGAAGAAGGCCACAAATTCTGCCAGGTGTGCGGTCAGGGGGTCGGCGCGCCCATCGCCGCCTCCCCAGTAGCCGCGCCACCCGTGGACGTCGCACCGGTGACCGTCAGCGCTCCCCCGCCACCTCCTGTAATTCCGCAGGCCACCGCGCCGCTCCCGTACGGAGGATTCTGGGAGCGTGTCGGCGCGTACCTGATCGATGGCCTGATTCTCG
>CAVOIX010000062.1:0-103918 GCA_963695945.1 uncultured Acidobacteriota bacterium
TGCGGCATCCTGGTGGGCCGCGACGCCGCGTTGATGATCGAAGGCTTTCAGACCACTCTCGCGTCGACCTTTCAACTGGAAACGCTGCGCTCCATCACCCAGGTTCCTGTCCGCGCGGCGCTCAACACGCACTGGCACTTCGATCACACGCTGGGCAATTCAGTCTACGGCGCCGCGGGAATCCCGATCTGGGCGCATGTGGACGTGCCTGCGCGCATGGCCGCGGTCTATCCAAAATGGCAGAGCGAAGATCTCGCCACGTTCCTCGAGCCATGGGAAAAACGCGTGCGCGAAGCCAAAACCGATAGCCAGCGCGAGCATGCCAAGAGTGACGTCGAAGGCGTGACCGGCATGTTCAAGCCCGTAAACGATGCGGTTCTGGCCCTGCCCAATCACGGCCTCGATCCCGCAAAAATGCCCATCGAGATCGACCTCGGCGGCCTCAAGGTGGTGGTGGAAGCGTTCATCGGCCACACGGACACCGACCTGATTTACCGCGTGCCCGCTCAAAATACCGTCTACACGGGCGATTTGCTGACCGGCGGGCAATATCCCGTGAACATCAATGGCTATCCCACGCGGTGGCGCGCCACACTGGCCAAATTTGCGACCTTTGATAAAGACGCGCTCTTCGTTCCAGGCCATGGCCCGGTGATGGGCCAGGAAGGCGTCGCCGAAATCCGCTCCTGCTTCGACGACCTCGCCGAACAAGCGGAAAAAAATTACAAGACCGGCCTGCCGGTGGAAGAAGCCGTCGAGCGTTACGTGGTGCCCGACAAATTCAAAAATTACCGCCAGTTTTCATGGGGCTTCGCCGTGGGCCGCACCACCGAACAGCTCTATGCGGAGTGGTCCGGCAAGCCGGTGCAAATTTTGAACTATTAATTTGGATCGGTCAGAAGAATTCAGCCGTGTTCACAAGCAAAAGGGGATGAACTCTGCGGTTCATCCCCGTCGGGTGGGTGCTCGTGCAGCTTTTCGCATGCCTGGCATTTACTTCCGGGCGGTGACGACCGCAACGGTCTCACTCTGGTTTGCCTTCGCGATCGATTCCCGTTCCGCCTTGGTGAGCGGTTCAAAAATCAGGGATCGATTAATACCGGGCAAGTTGAGCGAACGAACAATTCGCTCGTTCCCGAGAACCGTGATGTTCAACTGAGTGGCGCCTCGCTCACTCTCAGAGATCATCGGCGGGTTGGTGTAGAACTGCTGGCCGTTGCTCGTTGAGCGCACGACAGCCGAAGCCGATAGTGAGTCCATCTGGATGAAATACTCACCGGCAGGGAGCACCCGGTGATTCCAACGGACTTCGTTTGGCAGTACGAATTTGCCTGAGAAGGCGGGCTGGGCTTGTGCCGCAGCCGCGCAAACGAAAGTGGCGATCAGAACACCGAGAACCAGCTTCATAGCGTTGCCATTCAGGTTTTTGGTGATAGCGAAGATTTTCATTGTCGTTCTCCTTTTCCTTGAGGCGATGCGTTTGCAGCTCGTGGGAGTCCGCATCCTGCCTTCACTCTAGTAAGCGAGAACCAGGGGTAAACTGGCTCATCCGGGTTGAAGATTTTTTTGGAGGCGGCGGAGCGCGATTCAGGCCGGTTTCTTTACGATCCGGGGTTGATTGACTTTGCCGGTCTGCGGTTGTACTTTCCGGTTAACGTCTGATGGTTGTTGGCCGACCGGAGAATCAAAGTGAGCGCCGATTCCTCCACGCGGATAGACAGGCTGCTCGCCGATTGGGGCCAGGGCAACGAGGAAGCACGGGAAGCGCTGATTCCCGTGGTCTACAACGAGTTGCGGCGGCAGGCGCGCCGCCATTTGCGAGGCGAACGTCCCGACCACACTCTGGAGAGCGCCGCGCTGGTCAATGAAGCATACTTACGCCTGGTTCGCGAAGGCGCCCCACCGTGGCAAAACCGCGCTCACTTCTTTGGCGTCGCCGCGCAACTGATGCGCCACATATTGGTCGATCACGCGCGCAAACGCATCGCGGCCAAGCGCGGCGCGGGAGCACCGATGCTCGCACTCGATCCGGAGATGATTCCGGCAGCCCAGAAGCAGGGCGTCGATCTCGTCGCACTCGATGACGCTCTCGAAAAACTGGCCGCTATCGATCCCCGGCAGACCCGTCTCATTGAGCTCAGATTCTTTGGAGGTCTTTCCATCGAAGAGGCTGCGCTCGTCCTGGGTATTTCGCCGGCCACCGTAAAGCGCGAATGGGTGACCGCGCGCGCCTGGCTTCGCCGTGAACTAAAAAGGGCAGCGGAAACGTGACCCCGGAACGCTGGCAAGAAGTCAAACAAGTACTCGCTGGCGCCCTGGAACGGACTCCCGGCGAGAGGAATGCCTATCTCGATCAGGCCTGCGCCGAGCCGGATCTGCGACGCGAGGTGGAGTCACTGATCGCCGCGCACGAGGAAGCTCAAACCAGCTTTATGGCCCGGCCCGCCATCCCTCCAAAGGAACTGGCCATCGGCTCGCGTCTCGGACCCTATGAAATTCTTGCGCGCATCGGGGCGGGCGGCATGGGCGAAGTCTACCGCGCCAACGACACTCGGCTTGGTCGCGATGTGGCGATCAAGATTCTGCCCGCCGCGTTCGTCGAGGAACCCGCGCAGCTTTCGCGTTTCCAACGCGAGGCGCGGATGCTCGCTGCACTGAATCACCCCAATATCGTCACGCTCTATTCGTTTGAGGAAGCGGGAGGCGTCCACTTTTTCACGATGGAACTGATCGAGGGCCAGGCGCTCAATCGACTCATTTCCGAAGGCGGCCTCCCCGTCTATCGAATCCTGGATTTCGCGACGGCGATCTCCGAGGCGTTGGCCGCCGCACACGAAAAGGGCATTGTCCATCGCGACCTGAAACCCGCCAACGTGATGCTGACCGAAGAGGGCCGGGTCAAGGTTCTGGACTTCGGGCTGGCCAAGGATCTCCGCGCGATGAACTCCGAAGACAAGATTCTGGCTTCCGCCGAATTTACGGAACCGGGTCTTGTGATGGGGACGCCGCCGTATCGCTCCCCTGAACAAATCACTGGCCGTCAAGTCGACCATCGCACGGACATCTTCTCGCTGGGCACAATGTTGTACGAGATGGCGGCAGGGCAACGACCCTTCCATGGAAACTCTGCAGCCGAGTTGGCCTCGGCGATCTTGCGTGACATGCCGCGACCCATCACCGAGTTGCGGACCGACCTCCCCGCGGATCTGGCGCGCATCATTCGGCGCTGCCTGGAGAAGGAGCCGGGCCACCGATTCCAGGCCGCGCGCGACGTCAGCAACGAATTTCGGGATCTCGCGCGAATGCTGCCGAAAGTGGTTAGCGAGACCGTGGATTCCTCAGTCCACGGGTCGGGCGCAGCTCGACTCCGGCATGAGTTTCAAGTTGCCGTGCTGCCCTTCAAGCATCATGGCGCGAACGGCGAGCTTTCCGCCATGGCCGAGGGCCTGTCCGAGGAGGTCGCGACAGGGCTGTCCCGATTCTCGTATCTTAGAGTCATAGCCAGCGATTCCACCCAGCGATATGCGAGCGAGGCCGGCGATGCGCGATCCGTCGGAAAGCAGCTGGGCGCCCGGTACGTGATGGAGGGAAGCCTGCGCCAGGCGGGCTCGGTGTTGCGCATTGCGGTGCAGCTTGTCGACGCCAGCTCCGGCGCCCACCTGTGGGCCGAGACTTACCATCGGACGTTTCGTCCCGAAGATATCTTCGCGCTGCAGGATGAAATCGTACCGCGGATCGTCGCTACCATCGCCGATCCATGCGGCGTTCTGCCGCACACGATGAGTGAAGCTCTGCGCAGCCGCGATCCCGAACAGTTGACTCCGTATGAAGCGTTGCTCCGCAGCTTCGCCCATTTCCAGCGCGTCAGCGCGGAGGAGCACCTGCCGGCGAGGGCTGGCTTGGAACGGGCCGTTCAGCAAGAGCCGAACAATGCCGATTGTTGGGCGGTGCTCTCGCTCCTATACCGGGAAGAATACGCGCACGGGATTAACGTCAGACCCGACCCAATTGGACGTGCGTTCGCAGCGGCGCGCCGTGCCGTCGAAGCCGCGCCCTCGAATCACCTTACCCATCATGCTCTGGCTTCGGCCCAATTTTTCCGGCGGGAGTTTCAGGCCTTCCGGAACTCCGCGGAACGCTCCATCGCGCTTAACCCCATGGATGGATACAGCGGCGCCTACTTGGGCTTCTTAATTGCGTACGCCGGCGACTGGGAGCGTGGTTGCGGCCTGGCGGCACAGGCCCGACAGATTAACCCTCATCATCCCGGATGGTACTGGTTCCCTGCGTTCTTCGACGCCTACCGCAAGAGCGATTACCGCGCCGCGCTGGACGTCACGCAGAAAATCAACATGCCTGGCTTCTGGCGCACGTACCTGTCACTCGCCGTGGCCCATGGGCAGCTCGGCGAACAGGGAGCGGCGCGCAACGCTGTGAAAGAGTTGCTCGCCCTGAGGCCGGAGTTCACCACGAAGGCGCGCGAAGAGCTCGCGAAATTCTGGGATCCGGGACTCGTCGATCACCTCATCGACGGTCTGCGCAAGGCGGGTCTGGAGAACGCGTAGCACAACGACTCTTTGCTGTGCGTTTTTGCTAGCGCCAAAGCGAGTCGGCTGACGATCGGTTCACAAAACCATACAGCGAAGAGTCGCTGTGCTGCGTCATAGTGTTCTACACGATGCTCGGGCGCTGCTTGCCGAACCCCGTCGCCTGCTCGAATGCGTGCGCCATTTGCAGCACGCTGAAATCCTCTTTGTTGCGGCCGACGATTTGCACGCCCACTGGAAGTCCCTCCGGCGTAAAGCCTCCCGGCACCGACGCTGCCGGATTGCCCGTGGCGGAAATGTACCAGCAAGATTTCATCCAATCGATGTAGCTCGTGAACTTCACACCGGCAATCTCCGTTGGGTATTCCGTGTTCACGTCGAATGGCGGAAGCTGCGTGGTGGGCAGGATGAAATATTCGTACTTTTCTAAAAATACCTGGAAGCTGCGCCAGAGTTGGGCGTGAGCAGTTTCCGCTCGCGCCACATCCATGCCCGTCAGGCGCATTCCCTCTTCGATCTCGCCCTTGAGCGTGGCTTTGAACGCATCCGGATGGTCGTGCAATTGTTGGCCGTGCGCACCCGCCGAAGCCAAAGCGCGCAACGCGCGAAAGGCGATTTCCGCGTTGGCGAAGTCCGGCTCGGCTTGCTCCAAGATGCAGCCCAGCGATTCAAATGTTTTCCTGTGCCCGTCCACCACGGCGCGCACTCGCGGGTCGAACGGCACTCCGCCCAGATCCTTGAACCAGGCCACGCGCACGCCTTTGAAGCTACGCTCGAGCGGGCGCGCGAAAATATCTCCGGACTCATTGATGGAAAGAGGCGCGCGGGAATCAGGCCCGGCGATGGCGCTCAGCACATACGCAAGATCGGCCACCGAACGCCCGAGGCATCCTGAGGTGCTGAGTGTCGACCACGCAAAGAGCGCCTTCGGATTGGGGACGCGGCCGACGGAGGGCCGGAACCCGACGACATTGCAAAATGCGGCCGGATTGCGCAACGATCCCCCGGTATCGGTGCCGCTGACAATGGGGGCGAGTCCGCAAGCGAGCGAGACCGCGCCCCCGCCGGTCGATCCGCCGCACGTCTTGGACAGATCGTAGGGATTGCGCGTCGCGCCGAAAATCGTGTTAAACGTCTGCGATCCCGCACCGAATTCTGGCACGTTCGTCTTTCCAACGGCGATGGCCCCGGCGCGGCGCATCCGGGCGACAACGATGTTGTCTTCGGTAGGGACATAATCTTTGAACAGCGGCGAACCAAAAGTTGTACGGATGCCGCGGGTTTCGAGCAGATCTTTGTGTGCGACGGGCAATCCATGCAGCGGTCCCAGGGCTTCGTTGCGCGCCTGCATCTCATCGGCTTTCGCGGCGGCGGCAACGGCCATTTCCGGCACCAGCGTCACGATCGCGTTTACTTTGGGATTGGCGCGCTCGATCTGTTTCATGTGCGCGGCCAGCGCTTCGCGCGCCGAGAGTTTTTTTGCGCGAATCTGCCGGGCCATTTCGATTGCGCTCAGGAAACAAATGGAACTTGAAGAATCCGCAGCCTCGGTCACCAGTGCCCCCTTCAGAAAAAAAGCTGCCGCCGTGCCCAGCAGGATTTCGCGGCGGGTTGGATTGTGGTCGTTCACGGGCGGGAGTGTAGCACTCCGGGTTTAGTGGCACGGACTTCAATCCCGGGGGTTCGTGCTTGCCAGGACGAAACCCCACAGAACGAAGTCTGTGCTACTCGAGCTTCCTGCGCGCGAAGATGTACAGCGACGACGCCAGCAGCAGAAACATCACCACGCCGAGCCACGGCGACTGGCTAGCTTGCGGCATGAATTTTTCGCCGACCGCGAAAATTTTCGCTGGCCAGGGCAGAAAGAAAATGCTGGTGAGCCAGTGCGGCAGGCGTTTGCTCAGTTCCGAGTCCTGCAACAGATTCAGGAAGATTGCCAGCAGTCCAAAAACGCCGCCCGCCGCAATCAGTCCGCTCGAATACAGCGAACCAGGGCTGACCTCGCTTTCGGCGCCGCCCTTTTGTTCCGTGCCGCGTTCGACGATCCAGCGCAGCAATCCTCCGGCAAACATCGCCATCGTCGTGGCAATCGAAATATAGGAACCCACGGCAAATGGAAGCGAGCGGATACCTAGAAGCTCCACGGCGATTACCAGAAACACGCCCAGAAAGACGAGACGCCACGGTAAGCGTTGATTCAGTATGCCGCTAATCACCGTAGCCATCAGACGCGCCTGCGGCGCAGCTGCCTGATCGCTGCCGATTCCCTGCACCCATTGAATCTCGATCTGGCTCGTGGCCGGATCGTACAGATATTTTCCGTCAGGGACAGACGGAGACCCGATCGCGTTCACCAGCACATACGTTTTGCCGTCGTGCGGAAACGCGTTGTCCTGGCGATCAACGCCGGCCGGCAGGCTGTTGATATCCAAAGGAATCTGCATGGGCTTGTACTGCGCGAGTCCAATGTTCATAAGGATCAGCGTGCCGCCAATCGCGAACGAAGAAACGAGCACGCCGATGATGAGTGCGATCTGCTGGCGGTAGGGCGACGCGCCGACCAGGTACCCGGTTTTCAAATCCTGCGAAGTTGCACCCGCAATCGCCGCCGCAATGCAAACCACGCCGCCAATCGTCAGCGCCAGCACCGCGTAAGCGTTCGCGGTCCAGTGAATCACCAGAAAAACGGCGCACGTGGCCATCAGCGTGGCAATGGTCATGCCGCTGATTGGATTGGATGAATTGCCGATCAATCCGCTGATGCGAGACGCTACCGTCACAAACAGGAAACCGAAAACGATGACGAAGATCGCGGCGATCAAGTTGGCGAACGCGCCGGTCTGCGCTCCAGGAATCGGTTTGAACCGCAGCAGCGCCCACATCATCGCCAGCAGCACCGCGGAACCAATCAGCACGAAACGCATGGAAAGGTCGCGCTCGGTCCGGTCGGTGACGACCGCGCCTTCCCTGCTCTTGCGCATGTCTTCGAGCCCGGCGGTGAGCGCTGAAAAAATCGTGGGCATCGTCTTGATCAGCGTGATCAGCCCTGAAGCGGCGACCGCGCCCGCGCCCATCGGTCGAATGTAGCTGGCCCAGAGCTGGTCGGGCGTCATCTGCGGAATCGGTATGGTGCTCGGATACAGGGGCACGGTTGGCGAGAGTGACCCAAAAAATTTGATGGCCGGCATCAGCACCAGCCACGAAATTACTCCACCGGCAAAAAGCGTTCCCGATACACGCGGGCCGATGATGTATCCCACGCCGAGATATTCCGACGTGACCGCCGCGCGAAACGATGCGCCGGGCAGCCATTTCGGCTGATACTCCGGCTGCCCCGGCCACATGCCCAGCGTGTTCATGCAAAACGTATAAATTCCGCCGAGACCGAGCCCCCAGAACACGCGGCCTGCGAACGAACCTCCGCGCTCTCCCGCCACCAGAACATCCGCGCACGCCGTGCCTTCCGGAAACGTCAGGTTGCCGTGCTCCTTGACAATCAATTGCCGCCGCAGTGGAACCATCAACAGTACGCCGAGGAATCCGCCGATCAGTGCAAGAAAAAACACGCGCCAGTATTCCGTGTTCAACGAAAAACCCAGAAAGATCAGCGCAGGCAAGGTGAAAATCACGCCCGCCGCGACCGACTCGCCCGCCGAGCCGGTGGTCTGCACGATGTTGTTTTCAAGAATCGTGGATTTGCCGAACGCGCGCAGAATGGAAATGGACAGGACGGAAATCGGAATGGAAGCGGAAACCGTAAGGCCGGCGCGCAAACCGACGTATACCGACACGGCCCCAAACAGGATGCCAAAAAACGCACCCAGAATTACCGCGCGCCAGCTGAACTCGGTCATCGTGCTGGACGCGTCCACATAAGGACGAAACTCCGCAGGCGGCGCGGTAGAACTCCAAAGTTTCGTGGCCAAGCAACACCCTCCGCGCTCTACCAGTAGAATAAGCTTTAGCCTGCCGCTTTTCCGCGCCGCGTCGACGCGGAAAAATCCGCAGCCAGGAGGATGCGCCAGGAAAAACGCTCACTCCAGGAGTCGTCCGGCATTATGGCCCAAAATGATTGAGGTTCGAGGGATTTCTGACGCCGGTGTTGCACAACATCCATGGGCTGTCGGCGCTCACTGTTCATGCAGCGCGGTCGCGCATCAGACCCGCTGAGTCTTCATCCTTGCGATGTCCAACCCCCACTCCCACAGACTGAAGTCTGTGCCACTTATTTGCGCGGACAAACGAAGAGGATACTCGCGGCTGCGTCCAAAACACGCAGCATGGGCCGCAACTTAGCGGGCGCCAGCCGGTCCGCGACGTCGGCGATCTGGGAAATATTTTTACCGTCCAGATCCAGGGAATACAGGTCGGCACGGCGTCCGTAGGAATAGCCCTGATACGACAGCTTCTCCTCGGAGGCAATTTCCAAAAGGCCGTCCCAAAAACTTTTCCCGCGGAATAACCGCCGTTTGGATGCGGTCGCGCGATCCAGATCGAGCAAGCGTTTGGGATTTGAATCTCCGGATTCAAACAAAGCGTTCGTGCATTTTTCCGCGGAGAATGCGCGCGCGGGGTCGGCGTCGGGAAATTGTTTAAGCGCCTCCGCTAAGTCCGCTTCGCTGGCGTCGATACCCGTCCAAGAATAGCGGTAAAAATGATAGACGACCGTACCGGAGCGAAGCAGCTGCTGGACGCGCTGCAAATCCTTTCCCGCAACGCTCAGGATCATGTCGAGCAGTTCGTTCAACCGAAACGTCTGCCGGACGAGCGGCCGCACGGTCACATACCCGGCTTCTTCCTCGGTGTAGCGGACGGGAATCGTTTCAGGCAATGGCACGCAGGGAGGATACGCGGGGACAGGCTACAATGTCGATACAAGAGACATTTGCGAACGTTCGTCGTGTTCTATCCCATCTTTGACAAACGTTCTCTCACGCGGTCCGATAGAATTTTCCCGTCCACCGTCTTACCTTCGAGGCGCACTTTGGCCGCTTTGATCACGGCGCCCATCGATTTGGGCGAATTCGCGCCCGTTTCCGCAATGGCCGCCTCGATCGCCGCGCTCATGTCCGCGTCGGAAGCTCCCGCGGGCAAGTAAGCTTCGAGAATGGCAATTTCCTTGGTTTCCTTGTCGGCCAGATCCTGGCGTCCGCCCTTGGAAAATTGCTCGACCGACTCGCGGCGCTGCTTCAGAAGCGTTTGTAAGACCTGAAAGGCCTCGGCATCCTCCAGCGCGCGGACTTTTTCGATCTCCTTGTATTTCAGCGCGGATTTGACCATGCGCAACACGCTCAGCCGCAACTCGTCCTTGGACATCATTGCCGCGGTCAAGTCTTTCTGAATCTGTTCCATCAAAGCCATCTCGGTATGCACGAAAAAAAGCTCGTGTCTCTCCTGATTGAAGGAATTATCTGCCCGGAGCGGTGATGTTCTGCTTCGCGAAATTTACTATAACACAGCGGCCGAGTTGAGCATGCAGGGCTCTAGGTTCAAACGGCCAGCTATGCTATTCTGAATCTTCCATTCGGACCAATTCTTTCGCGTCCGAGTGCGTGTCGTCGGGGCGTAGCGCAGCCTGGCTAGCGCGCCTGGTTCGGGACCAGGAGGCCGGAGGTTCAAATCCTCTCGCCCCGACCATTTTTTTCAAACGGTTACCAGCTAAGAAGCGGATCGCCTGGTTTCAGGCCAGGTGACCTATTGCAGAAATCCGCATGAAGATTGGGCCATGTGGCCTGACAGGAGCGCAGGGATATCTACAAAAACGTCTACAGATGTGAATCCGAGACGCTAACCTTGCGGTCGCCTGCATAGTTTCCGTATTGCCGACAACCCGGGCACAATCCAAGGAACTAACTTTAAATGACCGGGTAGACTCTTTCACAAGGACTCCACCCGGTTAGACTTTGCTATCAGAAAATCCATGGATTTAAGGTAACCGACGTGCTACGTTGCGCGCGCGGCTTTCTTTCCAGGCCATGCAGGGTTACATCTCGCACCCAGCCCCTCCCAGGAAATCCGCTAATACTATTTAGCTCAATAAATCGGCCCCGGAGCCTTGCGTTTTCACGGGAGGCAGAGAGGCAGATATGAGAACCGTCCGTTCTGTTCTGTTGGTCCTCGCATCCGTTGTCATCGGCAACCAAGCCGTGTCCGCCCAGGCGCTGACTCCGCGCCGCCTCGGAATCAGCCGCGTAGGTGCGGGCGATATGCACCAACTCTTCATTGCAGCCGCAGACGGCAGCGATGAGCGCCCGCTGCTTCCTGCTTCTGATAACGATTACAATCCGGTCTGGGCGCCTGACGGCAAATCTCTTGTCTTCACCTCCGACCGCAACGGATCCGCCGATCTCTTTAGCGTAAATCCAGATGGCAGCGAACTTATGCGCCTCACCAGCGAACCGAGCTATGACGATCAGGCTGCTTTCTCTCCCGACGGCAAGCAACTCGTCTTCGTCAGCACGCGCGGCAAGGGAACCTCGAACCTCTGGATAATGAACCTCACCACAAAAAAACGCAAAGGAGCTCACGTCAGGACCGGGCGGAGACTTCCGACCATCGTGGTCGCCGGACGGAAAGTGGATTGCGTTCTCTTCCGGCCGCGGAATTACCCCGCCTTTCGCCGAAGGCCGATGGGAACGCCTGCAACTGGCGGACATCTACATCGTTCATCCCGATGGCCTGGGTCTGAAAAAACTGACTGCTACCGGGAATTTCTGCGGAAGCCCGAAATGGACGAATGACAACCGCGCATCGTTGCCTACTGCATGACCGCGCAAGAGACGTTGGCAGCTCGCGACTCATCTCCGGAGGCAGGGAGCGCAACACGGCTCGTTAGCATCGATGTCACCACCGCGACGCTCCACCGACTTACGCGCAGGACCGGGTGTCAAGATGAATCCGGCTCCGCTCGCAGGCGAGCGAAGTCGGCTACATCCGCAAGGACGGCGGCGGATGCCGGGCATCTAGTACACGAGCGGCAAACGCGGACCGCGCGGCGATATTCGTACTGCCGCGTGGTCGCCCGACGGGAAGCGCGTCGTATTTTGGCGTCGTTGTCCGCCGGCGCGCTCCCCTGTTCGTAAAACGTTCAGCCGCAATTCGAATTACGAACTGAGCTTAGTCGGGATACTCCCGGCGTTCAGTCCCTCGGGCAAACGGTTTGTGACCAACAACTACCCCGGGACCAAATCGGACGTCTCTGCCCTCTCGGTGACAACGCTCGAAACAGGCGGGACTGAAGTCCTGTACAAGGACAAGACACGCAATGTGCTGGCAGGGGCCTGGTCACCGGCCGGCGATAAGGTCATCTTCAGCGTCGGTATGTTCGCTGCGTTTTTCGACGGCTTCCATTCCGAGTTTCTGAAACCTGGCGATCGCGTGGAAGGCGGCGCGCAGATGGCGATCGTCAACGCCGACGGCACCGGTTTCCAAGAACTCACCTCCGGCTCGGCCAACAATGCTTTCCCGTCTTTTTCTCCAGACGGCAAGCGCTTCGTCTACCGCACCTTCAGCACGGAAGGCAACGGGCTGCGCATCATGAACCTCGAGACCAAAGTGATTACCACGCTCACGAAGGAATACGACAACTTCCCGCTCTGGTCGCCTCGAGGCGACCTCATCATGTTCGCTCGCCTCTCGGGTGGCGACTATCAGCCCGGCGGTTCGTATGACATTTACACGATCAAGCCGGACGGAACATGCTCTGAAACGCCTGACCAACGGCCACGGGAATGATGCTCACATGTCCTGGTCTTCCGACGGCCAGTACATTGCCTTCGCAAGTTCGAGGATGGGATTTAAGGATGAGGCCGTTTACACCGACGCGCCGCAGCCCTATGGTGAAATCTTTGTCATGCGCAACGACGGTACGGGCGTGGAGCAACTCACCGACAACCAGTGGGAAGAAGGCCCTTCCACTTGGCTCCCGGCCGCCAGTGAACGCGCGGACGGGAATTAACTGTAAAGATCGGCATTCAGCCGACCCATCTTTCTTCAGGCCGCACGTTGCGCGTGAGTGACTTTGGCACCGCGAAGCTCGTGTTGATCGGTTCTCTGAAGCTCGCGGCCCAACTCCCGAGACCGCATTATCCGAATGCGGCTTTTCTGCGAGACTCATTGAAGTACGCTACGGTCTGGTCCAGTTACCCGTGACGAGTCGCCTTACCAATAAAACGGCTCCCGTGAAAAAGAAGAGATAGAGAAGAAATAGCACGGGACGACTGCTACGTCCAAGAGCAGCTTCCAAGGAAGGTTCGCCGATGAGAAGGAACAAAACCCCTACGAGAAGCGTAAGTGCGACTGCGCCAAGCATCATCCGTTTGTGCAGACGGGGATATTTCCGTCCCCACTCCGGCGGATCAAAAGCGTACAAAACTCCAGCAACAAACAGAGCCGTTTCGCCCAGAAACTCCAGCACTTGCACCCAAGGCGGGCTGGACGAAGCTTCGGCAGTTAGCCAGCCTCCTATTGCAGATAACACCAAGAAAAGGGCTATTTTGCGCCAGTCCATATGGATCCATTGTGGCCGTCTGACAGAGTTGGCATTCGCACTGGGTCGCCGAGAACCGGGGCACCGTCCATTTCTGGCGTGAATGGGTCAGTCGGAATCCGAAGTAAATAGATTATTCGACCGTTTCGTCCCCCAGAATACGCGAGCGCAACTCAGTGCGTCATTCCACCGGGCCGCCGTCGGCCCCGGAATAGCTAGCCGATTAAAAGGATCGATATCGCCTCCGCCCTTCATGCATTCGCCAAATCCGGACGAGATGCCTCCGGCCGTGGCGCAGGCAGTTTCTTCCACGCCGTTGCGGTGCGCCAGCGCGGCGGTGCGGTTGGCTTCGCCTTGCAGGCGCATTCCCTTGGCCTCCATCTGTGCATAGCGCTGGCCGAGATCCGCGGCGCGATCAAAGAGCTGCAGTGATTTCGGAATGTCCTGTGATACACCGTAGCCATGCTCGTACATGAGGCCGAGGAAAAACATTCCGTCGCCGTTGTTCTGGGCGACGGCCTTTTCGAGCCAGGTGCGGGCGGTGCCGAAGTTGCGCTGCACGCCCACGCCTTCATAGTAGGCGCGTCCGAGCAGTGCCTCGGCGCTGGCGTCCCCTTTGCCTGCGCTGGCCTGCGCATTTTTGATCGCATCCGCGTAATGGCCCGCCTGCCAGGCGGCTGTCGTTGCGAGGTTGCCGGGATCGGCCGTGGCGCGCTTGGCAAAATTAGCGTCGGGGCCTTTCTGGACTTCGGCGCGAAGCTGCGCGGCGCGATTAGGATCCCGGGGGCCGCCCAGCCCGGAATCGAGCATGATCGCCAGGTTGCCCATCGCGTAGATGTCTCCCTTAGCCGCTGATTTCCAAACCACTGCCGCGCCAGCTTGAATTTCGCCTCAGCCTGCGCCTGCAACTGAGGAGGAATGGGCGCGTTGTTCACTCCAGGATTGATGCCTCCCGCAATGTTTCTTCCTTCGTTGAAGTAATATTGCGCCAGCATGTCCATACCGTGCTCGTTGCCCTGGTTGGCCGAAGCCAGCAACCACTTTTCGCATTGCGCGTAAAAGCCGGTGCCTGGAGGATTCGTTTTCTGAAACAGCATCGAGCCCACGGCCGCTTCCCCGTCGGAGTCACCCTTGTTGGCCTCGGTCATAAAATCTTTCCACGCCGTGGTGTAGTCCTTGCGTTGCAGAGCTTCCATTCCCGCTTTGACGCCGGGTGGGAGAGAGGCATCAGCCGGATTGGAGCTGGGCTGCGCTGGCGCGGACGGCGGCAGGTTTACCGGCGGCGCGGCTGGGGACGCAACCTCGTTCCCCGGGCGGCCCGCCGGCGGAATATAGCCTGTTGTCCTCCGAGCCGCGGTGTTGGCGTCCACAGGCGTCGGGCCGGACGCCGCAGTTTTGTCACGGGTCCAGGTGACGGTCTGCCCGGCTGCGTTGGTGGCGATCACTAGGTCATTGTTAATGAAATGGTATACACCGCCGTTATTGGGTACCGCGGCGTTTGAGTTCCACTTGCCGTTCACCGCTGAAAAGGTGCCTTCGCCCGCGGGTGTGTCACCGCTGGGCGTGCGCACGTAATTCTTGTACCCGTTCGCGTCATGCACGGAAACGATGGTGACCATCTGCCCGTTATAGGGAACCGTGGTCAGCCAGGTCCCGTAAAAACGCGCGTTATCATCGGCGGCTCGCGCCGCGGTGACGATCCACATCAAAACAATCAGGATGGAAATACCACGGATGGCGGTGAGGGTTGGCATCATTCCTCGTTCTGCGCGCATTGCATCAAGCCCTTAGAAAAATCGCGCCGTAACTCGCAAGCCCACGGGCAATACATTGGCATGTGGCTCAAGTTCAACGACCACTTCCAGAATGTCGCGATCCACCTTTTCCGCCGGATCGCCGGTCAAAACCGATTTCCGTCCCATGATGTGCGCCAACTGAATGACGTGGCCGTCGAATTGCCTGCCCGGATATCCATCGGCGGTAATCAGCGCGTGCTGCTGCATCTTGATCTTGCTGATGTCGCGCTCGTCCACCTCCGCCCGTACACGACGAGTGGAATCGTCCACCAGATTGAAGAGCGGCCGCGGCAACAACGTGCTGTAGGACTCTCCCGCCCTGGTCATCACTCGCAGAACCGTTCCTGATATGGGCGCCCGGACGTTACATTTTTCAAATTTTTCCGTCACGACGCTGATGTTGTGCTCCGCCGCAACTACGTCCTGGTCCGCGCGTGATTTCTCTTCCGGCAGCGGGTCCGCATCGATCAGATCCTGTTGCGCGCGGGCATTCTCATAATTCGCCTGCGCCACATCCGAATCGCGCTGAGACTCCTCGAACGATTCTTTCGATACCGAATCTTTTTGGTACAGAAGATCCATTCGCGTCAGATGCTCCTGCGCCTGCACCAGGACGGCTAGCGCGGCAGCCGTTTGCTGCGCGGCCGCCCTGCGCTCTTCATCGCGATGCCCGCGCAGCAAACGGATTCTGACTTGGCGCAGGCTTTCCGCCTGAGCCCTGGCCTGGTCGATCTCCGCCTTCAAATCGTCACAGCTGATCAATGCCAGAATGCTTCCCTGTTGCACTTCCTGTCCGTCGGTCACAAAGACTTTGGTAATCACCCCGTCCGCCGCGGCCCCCACCGAAATGGTTTCGCCATTTCCTTCGACGCGTCCGGACGAGGCCAGGACAACGGGAGTTTCTGGCGCGGCGTTGGCCTCCGCCTGCATGGAAATCCTCATCTTCCCAAGCCAGAAGAGCCCGGGAATGATGACGACCAGCCCCGCCGCAATCACAAACTTCGTGAGCCGCCACATCACGTCAGCCACCCTCCACTTTGCCATCGCGCAACGTGATGACCGTTCCGGCGTAGCCACGGAGCCGTTCGTCATGAGAAACGACCACCACCGTGCGATGCTGCTCCTCGGCGACTTCCTGCAAAATTCCGGCGATCAATTCTCCCGTTTTTGAATCCAGCGATGCCGTGGGCTCGTCAGCCAATAGAATTTTCGGGTCCTGCATCAACGCCCGCGCGATGGCCACTCTTTGTTTTTCGCCGCCGCTCAACTCCCCGGGCTTCAGGTGTTTTTTCTTGGCCATTCCCAGACGCTCCAGGCACTCGTCGGCCCTTTGGCGGCTTTGCGGACCCGTGATTCCCGAGATTTCCATGGACAATGCGGCATTTTCGGAGGCGGTTAGCGACTCAAACAAACGGAAGGCCTGAAACACGAAACCGATTTGCTCGCGGCGGATCGTCGTGCATTGCGACTCGGTCGTGGTGGTCACATCCTGCCCGTTGACTAGCACCGCTCCGCTATCCGGCATCAACAGACATCCCAGGACGGATAACAAGGTGGTCTTTCCGCTGCCTGACGGCCCCATGACCAGGGTGAGCGAAGACGCAGGAAAGGACAGCGAGACATCGGAGAGCGCGTGCATCGCGGCGCTGCCAACACCATGGATCACGCTGATTCCCTCCACCGCAAGGATGGACTCAGACACGAAACACTCTCGCCGGCTCCACCGACAAAGCCGTCCGGATCGAAACGATGGACGCCAGCACGCACATCAGCAAAGACGGAATGAGCACAGCGATCGCCAGCCACCACGGAGTATAGATCCAGGCTACGGCGTGTCGCGCCAGCATGACGATCGGAATCGTCGCCAGCAAACCGAGCACACAGCCCGAAATGCAGCAGGCGAGCGACTGAATTACCACCACCTTAACTACGAAGTTCGTGGAAGCGCCCAGAGCTTTCAGTGTCGCGAATTCGTCCAGATGTTCCATGGTGGTAGCGTAGATGGTCTGCGATACCAGCACCAATCCAATCAGAAACGCCAGAATGGCCGCTGTGAGAATCGCGGCGCCCGCGCCGGTCTGCGAAACCCAGTACACTCGCGATATGCGCACAAATTCCTGTTGCGTCCAGATGTCGACTTCGGGAAGGCGCGCCACGAGCTGCTTCTTCACGGAATCGAGATCGGCCCCATTCGACACGCGAAGAAGGAGATAGACAGCTTCCTCGGGGCCAAGCATCGCATATCGCGCCGCGTCCCGGTAGGAGGTGAACACGTAGGGGGATCCCAGAAAAGTGGCGAATCCGTGGACCGTCCCCGAAACGTGCGCCCTGCGGCCATTGATCTCGACCTGAGTGGGAATCGCGCCGATGCCCAGCGTCTCGGTGTTGGTCGCGTCGATGACAATCGCTTCGGGATCCAGGGAGTGATAGGAGTTCGGCAGGTAGGGCTGCGGAAACCGCGATCCGACGTCAGGATCCGCTCCAATCAGCACGATGGTTTGATGTTCTCCATCGGGCTTGCGGAAATTCGCAAAGGCCACGGCCACGCGAGTTCGCGGACTTCACGCCGGTGATTCCCTGGGCGATCTCCGCAAAACGGCGGTCCAAGGTTGCCGGAAAATCAAAGCAACTGACTCCCCTGGCGGAGATCCAGATATCTGAATCCGTGGCATCAATGATTTCGGCGGCCGTTCGCAGAAAACCGATGAGCAAGCTGGTTTGAAAAATCATTAAGAAGACAGCAAATGCGACGCCCATCGCCGTGACCAAAAACCGCGTCCGATCATGGAGGATGTTCTGGATCGCTAATCGCATGTCGTCAAATTTTGCTTTCCCCGACTTGGCGCCCGCGGCGCTCAGGAAGTAAGCGTATCTCAGAGGGTCCGTCCCGGCCAGCGATTCGGGAGCGGCTCGGAATTTCTGCATGCAGCGCATGCGCTACACAGGAAATCCACTGGTTGAGGTTTGGCGCTATCCGGTTTTGTTCGCCGCAAGGGCATGCTCTCTTTCGGTAAAGGATCAACCGAAATCATCGGCGTATACGGCGGCGATTATATCCGCAGCCGCAGCCTTGAAGCAAAGATTAACGAAGACCGGAGGGCGAAACGCAAAGCCACTTACGTTACTCAACTAATATTGCGCAACTATTCCGGGGGATCGACGAGTCTTGGGCCTTGACCTGCCAATCAAGATTTCCCGCGCGTAACTCGCTTCCCTTCGGTTGTCCTCTAGGGTTAACGCTTACTGCATCATAGGTACATAAAGTGGCGCTCTGACGGGTAGACCCCGACATATATTGTCATGGTTCAGTGCCGTCGCCACCGTGGTCAGGGGACGTACCGGGCAATCACCGCGAATGCGACCATCTCACGATGGAATCTTGGGAGGGACAGTTGAGCGACAAGAACACTTCGAATGAAAAAATACCCGAGCCAGCGGCGGGAAAGAAACCGTACAAGGCGCCGTCTTTAAGATTCGAGTCGGTGTTCGAAGTTTCGGCGCTGGCGTGCGGTAAGCTGACCAGCACCCAAGCTGGCTGCCATTTCAGTACCAAGGCATCCTAGATCGCCCTCTGAAGATGCGATACGAGCGCCAGGGGAATGCTTCGGTCGAGGTGGCCTGTGGACTGGCAGAGGAAATTGTCCACACGTTCGGCAAAGTGCGCCTGCGCGTTTTCGGCACCAGCATGGTGCCCTCCATCCTACCCGGAGACTTCGTTTCGATTCACCACGCCTCCCTGGAAAACATTTCTCCCGGAGAGATCGTGGTCTTTTTGCAGAATGGCCGGTTTGTAGTCCATAGGGTCGTGGCTCGAAAATCGGCGCCGAGCCCAAATCATCGCCAGGACCTGCTGCTGATCACGCGTGGCGATCGACTGCGACATGACGACCCTCCGGTCGCTTCCTCCCAATTGCTGGGCCGCCTTGTTTCGATCGAACGTGACCATCGTACCGTCGGATTCCCTGCGCGACCTTCGCGCTCATGGATCGCCCGCGCGCTGCAATCTTCCGATCGCGCGACTTATCTCTATCTGCGGTTCGCGGCATTCTGGCGAGCCACGCTTTCTCGGGAGAGCCAAGTGCCAAGCGTAACCACCTTAACGCAGACTTCCAGTGTGATCGTGGAGATTGGCGGGCTTCCCATACGCCTGCGCTGCGAAAATCCCGGCTTTGTTCAGCAAATCCACGAACGCTATGCCGGCTATGTCAGTTCCTCGGATCACGCGCGCTTCGATTTTGAAATTGAATTGGCTCCCGTGGGCACCATTTCCAGGGACGAAGATGTGCGCGTCACCTGGGAATCCGGCCGCTGGCTTATGCAGCGCGGAGATTTTTGCGCGGAGTGGAATCCTTCGACCGAGCGCGGGCACATCCGCCAGACGCTGAATCCTTACTCGCTCGATTCCGTCCTGCGCATTGTCCACACACTTCTGTTGGCCCGCGAGGGCGGTTTCCTGCTGCACGCTTCCAGCGCCATCCGAAATGGCCGGGCGTTTTTGTTTTCAGGCGTTTCGGGCGCCGGCAAGACCACAATTGCCAGGCTGGCCCCGCCGGATGCCGCACTACTCACCGATGAAATTTCGTACGTGACTCGCGAGCACGGCCGCTACGCGGCCGTGGGCACGCCGTTTTTCGGCGAACTCGCGCGCGTGGGAGAAAACCTGCAAGCTCCGGTCGAAGCTCTGTACCTGTTGGCTAAAGGTCCAAAAAATAAAATCGAGCCGATCGAGGGATCCGACGCCGTCCGCGGATTGCTCGCCAACATTCTGTTTTTTGCGCGCGATCCCGAATTTGTGAATCTGGTTTTTGATGCCGCTTTCGATTTCGCCGCCCGCGTGCCCGTTCGGCGGCTGACATTCGTGCCTGACAGTTCGGTTTGGGAGCTGATCATATGAAAAATTACAGATATGTAGCCCGAAGCAAGGCCATCGCGGCGCGCGTTCTGGGCGATGAAACGATGGTCATGTCCGCCACCATTTCCACGCTGTTTACGCTGGACGAAGTGGCCTCCATCATCTGGGAGGCCGCCGACGGCGTGACTCCGCTCGAGGAGATCGTGGCCAAAAAAGTCTGCGCTGAATACGATGTCGCCCCGGGAGTGGCGCTTCGTGATGCTCAGGCGCTGGTCGAGAGCCTGGCCGGGCACGGCATTCTTCTCCTTTCCGATGAACCGCTGGCCACATCGGGCGCCGCGCGTAAGGAGTCCTTATGAGCGGATTGGCCGTGGAAATGGCCGCCAAGGCCCTGAAACTCAACATCCCTCTGAGCGTACAGCTGGATTTGACCTATCGCTGCAACGAGCGCTGCATCCACTGCTATCTCGATCACGATGACCACGGCGAAATGACCACCGCGGAAATCAAGGAACTGCTCGACCAGATGGCCGATGCCGGGGTGTTCTACCTGACGATCAGCGGCGGCGAGATCATGATGCGCAGGGACTTTTTTGAAATCCTGGAGCACGCCCGCGAACGCACGTTTTGCGTGAAGCTCAAGACTAACGGGGTTTTAATCCGCGAGAAGGAAGCGGCGCGCCTCCGCGAACTTGGCGTGGAATCCATTCAGATCAGCGTTTATTCGCACCGCGCCGAAGTCCATGACGCCATCACCAAGATGCCCGGATCCTTCCGCCAGTCCATCGAAGCCGTGCGATTCCTGCGGGCCCAGGGTTTGCTGGTAACCATGGCCAATGTGCTGATGGTTCAGAATGCCGCCGACTATCAAAGTGTGAAAGCGCTTGCCACCGAACTCGATGCCAAGTTCATTCTGGACCCGACGATTACTCCCATGATGGATGGCGATCGCTCCATCCTGAATCTGAATGTCGACCACGCAGCTTTACAGGGAGTCTTCCGGGACGGAGCGCTGGTTGGAAACGTGGAAGAATTTTGCGCTCCTCCGCAGAGTATCGACGAAGAAGCGCTCGATATGCTCCCCTGCAGCGCCGGCCACACCGCTTGCTATGTTTCTCCCTACGGAGACGTTTATCCCTGCGTCCAGTTTCCCATGCCCAGTGGCAATGTGCGGCGCACTAGGTTCGTGGATATCTGGCGGGATTCCCCGCAGCTGAAAGAAGTTCGTTCCATCACTCTGCGCGACATGCCTTCCTGCTCCCAGTGCACTCACGGCGCCACCTGCACGCGCTGCCCGGGCCTGGCCTATCTCGAAGGAAACATGCGCGGACCTTCCTCCCAGGACTGCTCAAAATCCTACGCGCGCACCGGGATTCCCAGCGAGAATTACAAAGCGAAGCACTCGCCCTCGCAATCGTTTCAGTCCTTAAAGCTGGTTCAGATTCAGAGTCTGCAGCCTGGGGGGGGCAATCTCTCGAGCAACATCACTGAAGCCAGCGCGGTGCGTGCATAGCAATTTTTCCTTGGCCTGGTCTTATCCGTGTTGATTTGCGTCGATCTGCGAATAAAAATACCGCTTGCACGTTCGACTACTTCAGAACTGTCTCAACCGGATCGGGAAGAACTGCGGAATTATCAGCCGCCGCCCGATCGATTTGCGCCCTGAGTTTCTCCGCCAGAGTCTGCACGTAGGGATCGAGGAAAATACCGCCGGGATCCGAGGGTAACTCGATAATTTCCAGGCCGCCCGCCGCGATCCCGCCCCAGCCGTTGAACGGGTCGCGCAGGAATGCATAATTTCTCTTGGGTTTGCAGATCGTCATCTTGCCGGGATAGACGCGCGGCACGTAGGCGAGAAATGCGCGATCGTTAATGTCTTCAATAAATTCTTCCCTGGTTCCCGCCGTCACGTCGCGATGCGGATTCAGCTTGAACATGTGAACGATCTTGATGCGCACGCGTTCAATCTCTCTGCGCAGCGCGATTTTTGATTTTTCAACAACGTACGCAACCTGGCCCTTGACGCCCAGCCGCATCACGTTTGACGAATGGAAGATGATTTTCTGTCCGAAGTTTTCCACTCGTTCGGCCAGCGTGAATCGCGGCGGAATTCCGTTGAAATTGTGGGTGTCGATCACGAAGAGCAGATTCACCTTCTGCCCGTCCTGAACCAGCCTTTGCGCCATTTCCGCCGCCACCTGTCCGCCCATGCAAAATCCGCCCAGGTAGTAGGGCCCCTCGGGCTGCAATTCCCGCAGTTCGCGCAGGTAATTCTCGGCCATCGCTTCGGTGGTAGTCAGATATTCGGCGCTGCCGTCCAGTCCGCGGGCCTGCAATCCGTAAAACGGATAATCCGGACCCAGATGGTGCGCCAGTTCCCGGTAGATCAGGACGTTTCCGCCACCACCGTGCACGCAAAAAAACGGCGGCTTGTTTCCTCCCGGCTGAATCGGCACCAGCGAAGTCCACTTCGGCGACCATCCGCCCTTGCGGATCATGTCCGCCAGCTTTTCAACCGTGGGCGCTTGAAATAAAACCGAAAGCGGGAAACTGCGGCCAAATATCGTTCGCATTTCCGAAAACAGGCGCACGGCCACCAGGGAATTCCCGCCCAGATCGAAGAAGTTGTCACGCAGCTGAATGGGCCGAACATTCAAAACCCTTTCCCACAATTTAATCAGCTGCCGGTCAAGCGAATCGCGGGACGCCGATACCGTGAAATTGAATTCCGCGTTCGAGCGCGCCGGCGCGGGAAGAGCCTTGCGATCCACTTTTCCGTTCGGCGTCAGCGGGAAACGGTCCAGAACCACGATAGATACCGGCACCATATACTCCGGCAGCTTCCCTCGCAGCTGCTCTTTCACATTCTCCGGCTCGATGGAAACCCCCTGCTTGGCCACCACGTAGCCGGCCAGCCGCTTTTCGCCGGGGGTGTCTTCGCGAACGATCACGATGCATAAATCGACACCCGGATATTCCTGCAAGCGCGCTTCAATCTCACCCAACTCGATCCGGTAGCCTTGCACCTTCACCTGGAAATCCTCGCGGCCCAGGAATTCGATGTTGCCATCGGGCAGGAATCGACCCAGGTCGCCGGTGCGGTACAGCCGTTCCCCATTCACCGGATTTATCACGAAGCTGGCATTGGTTTTCTGATCGTCATGGAGGTAACCTTTTGCGAGTCCGACGCCGCCGATGTAAAGCTGTCCCGGCACCCATACCGGGCGCGGCACAAAATCCTGGCTCATCACGTGAAAACTCTGGTTGAGCATGGCCTTGCCGTAGGGAATGCTTTTCCAGTTGGAATCCACTTTTCCGATGGGAAATAAAATGGACCAGATGGAGGCCTCGGTCGCTCCGCCCAGACTAATGACATTTGTTTTCGGTAAAACTCGCCGGATCTGATCCGGGAGGCCCAGCGGGATCCAGTCGCCACTCATCATAGCCAGCCGCAAGGAATCGCCGAGGAGTTCCGGTTTTCCGGCCTGATCCACCAGCAACTGAAGCAGCGCGGGCACCGTGTCCCAAATCGTGACTCGCTCCTTAAGAACCAGCTCCGCCCAATGATTCGCATCATAAGCGAGGTCCGCCGCGGGCATTACGATCGTCCCACCCGCCGCCAGCAACCCGAATACGTCGTAAACGGATAGATCAAAACTCAGCCGGGAAACGGCAAGAATGCGGTCTTGAGGGCCGACCGCAAATCTTTGATTGATGTCCAGCACCGTGTTCAGCGCCCCGCGGTGATCGATCATCACGCCCTTCGGAACCCCTGTGGAACCGGACGTGTAAATCACGTACGCCAGGTCTTCCGGTTTTTGCCGCCGCCGGTCGGCGGGCGCGGTCGTATTCAGCGGCGTCAACTGATCAACCTCAAAAACTTTCATCGGCGCAGGGACAGTGAGACGGCTGCGCACTACCGTCTGCGTCAGGGCCACGTTTACTTTCGCGTGCTCCAGCAGGAAGCGCTGGCGTTCCGCCGGCAATTCAGGATCAATGGGAAGGTACGCTGCTCCCGCCAGATGAATTCCCAACACCGCGACGATCTGCTCCCAGCCTTTTTCCATCATCACCGCGACAAGCTGGTTAGGGTTCACTCCGCAGCGCAGCAATTCCTCTTCAATCCGGCAGGCGTAACGGTAGACCTCCAGATAGGTAAGCCGCCGTTTGGGGGTGCATACTGCGAGCTGTTCAGGGCGCTCGGACACCTGCTTCAGAAACGGAGTGTGCAGTAAATCGTCGGTCACCGGGGCTGTGGTGCTGTTGGCGGCATCGCGCAGCTCCATCTGCGCTTCCGGAATCAGGCGGCGCGCGTTTTCCGCGAGGGAACGTTGCCAGGCGGAATCGTCGGCAGCCAGATCCTGCAACAATCGCTGGTAGGCCGCAAACAAATCGTCCAGCAATCCGGTGGAAAAAAGTTCTTCGATCGCATCCCAGTTGATCTGCAGTGCGCCTTTTTCCTCATAAACCATGAAGTCGAGATACACCTGCGGCGTCTGCGTGATGCCGTAGACATTGCGGCCCAGGCGGCTCGACCAGGTTAATCCGTCGTCCTGCTCGCCAAGATTCAGGAGGCTGGTGAATACCACCGGCATGATGGCCGTTGGCCCGACGCGCTGAAAGCGCGCCAGCTCGCGCATCACCTGTATTCCGCTGAAGTAGCGATGGTCCAGATCCTGCCACAGCCGCTCCTGCTGCCGCTGCATGCGCGCCACAAACGTGGGCGCCGCGGAGTTATCAATCTCCAGCAAATTCACGGAAGTGAAATCGCCGACAATGGAATTCGATTCCGGATGAAGCGGAAGTCGATTGAACAGCGTAAGGTTCAGAGCAAAGTGAGGACTCTTGCTCCAGATGGCCAGCACCTCCGCGTAGGCCGCCAGCAAGGTGCCCACGGGAGTGGAATGAAATTGCGCCGCTTTTTCTTTTACCCCGCGCCACACCGCGGGATCGATGGTAGCGGAGCGGCGTTTGAACGCCGGCCGCGTGACCGAAGCCGGACTTTTCTCCAACGGCAGTTCCGGCGAGCGCGGCAGCGTGGGGATACGCCCCATCCAGTATTCCCGCGAATCGCGATAGGCGTCGGTTTGCTCCAGGGAGTTCAGCGCGTAAAGATAGTCGCGGAAAGAAAGTTCCAGCGGCGGCAAGTTTGTTTCGGGATGCTGGTAGAGCAGCAGCAGTTCGCGAAACACAATTTCAAAGCTGCGGCCGTCGCCGATCAGCAAATCGGTGCTGATGTGCAGGCGGCTGATTTTTTCGTTCAAGCGGGATACGCGAAATTCAAACAGCGGCCACTGATCGGAGGCATGAACCTGATGAGACATTCCGGCGCGCACGTTCTTCAGTTCCGTATCGGCGGCCGCCGGATCCATCCCTCGCAAATCCGTGACTTTGATTTCATAGGGCGGGGGCGATGGCAGAATCTTCTGCACTCCCTCCGGCAAAACGATGCACCGCAGCATTTCGTGGCGCTCGATCAATTTCTGCAACGCCGCCTGGAATCGTTCCCGGTCCCAGTCTTCCATATCCACTTCCGTATAGCCGTGGCAGGAAATGTTTCCGAGTTCGATGCCCTCGGACCGGCCGATCAAGTAGGCTTGCTGAAGGTCGGTTAGTGGAAACGGCTCAAAGCGATTCTGGGGATCAGGCTGAACCGTGACCAGGGTGGTGTCTTGCTTCGCGGCGGCTTGCCGCTTGGCCGCCGCCAATCGCAGCGCCAGCGAACGCCGCTCTTCCGGGGTAAGACTCTCTAGTTTGTCGGCCAGGCTCAAGGACGTCCTATACCTCACACCACCCACATCATTCAGGAGCCGCTGTGCGTCAACGCAGCGGCGCCGCTAATTCTTCCTGTTCTTGATCACCTCGGCGAGCAAACTCTCCAAAACGCCGGCGTCCGCCTGCTCCACCACCATCTCTTCCACCCTCCTGGCCTGCTCGCTCAGGACGGGGTATTGCACAAACATTTGCAGCGGGAAATCCACGTGAAATTCCTGCTGGCTCTTGAACGCGATCTTCAGCGCCGCCAGGGAATGTCCGCCCAGGCGGAAAAAATTGTCCTGGCGGAAAATGTGTTTCACGCCGAGGGCCTCCGCCCAGGCCTTTGCCAGAATTTCCTCGATTCCCCGCGCGGATCTTCGCCCGCCGCAGCGGCGCCATCGGCTTGAGGCGAAATCGCCGGCAGCGCATTGCGATCGATCTTTCCATTCGCGGTAAGCGGAAAACTTGGCAATTGGACGAAGTGCGTGGGCACCATGTAGTTGGGAAGCGCCGCTTCCAGCGCACCATGCAACAATTCCATGTTTACAGCGCTTCCGGATTTGCCGACCAGGAAGGCCACCAGGATTTTGTCCCCATGGAGATCCTCGCGCGCCACGACCACCGCCTGCTCGACACCCGGTTGCTGCTCCAGCGTGGATTCGATTTCGCCCAGTTCGATTCGAAAGCCGCGAATTTTGACCTGAAAATCCGCGCGGCCCACGAACTCCAGATTTCCGTCGCAGAGGAATCGCGCCAGATCCCCTGTGCGGTACAGCTTGCCGCCCGCGCGGAACGGGTCGCTCACAAACCGCTCCGCCGTCAAGTCAGGGCGGTTCAAATATCCGCGGACCACGCCGTCTCCGCCAATCAGCAGATTGCCGACGGCACCGGTGGGAACCAGTCGCATCCGGGAATCCAGTACATAGACCTGCGTGTTCACTATGGGTTTGCCGATGGGAATGTTTTGTCGTTGGTCCTGTACTGGAAATACCGTGGACCAGATGGCCGTTTCGGTCGGTCCGTACATGTTGAGGATCTCGCCGGTAAAGCGCTCGCGAAGCGCCGCGGCCAGCGACGATGGCAGAGCTTCGCCGCCCACCAGAATCTTTTTCAATTTGCCGAGCGCCGCGAGCGACTGCGGATCCGCAACCAGGGCGCGCAGCAGCGACGGCGTTAGTTGCAGATGCGTTGCGCCGTGCCGCAGAATTTCGCCCGGAATCTTGTCCGAGTTTCCCTCGGTGTGAATGACCACCTGGAATCCGCGCGTCAGCGTCCAGAGCAGTTCGAGCGCCGAAATGTCAAACGAGATGCTGGTCACCGCCAGCCAGATGCCCGGCTCGACGCCGATGACTCGATCCATTCCGTCGAAGAAATTCACGACGTTGCGGTGCTCCACCATCACGCCCTTGGGCTTGCCCGTCGAGCCCGAAGTGTAAATGACGTATGCCAGATTATTTTTGTTGGCGGTCGCCGGCACGGGCGCGGAACTCTGTGCGGCAATGCTTTTCGCGTCGCCGTCCAGGGAAATGATGCGCGCGGGGCTCGCCGGCAGGGCTTCGCGAAGTTCATCCGTGGCAAGGATAAACCTCAGATGCGAATCCTCGATGACCAGAGCGATTCGCGCTCGGGGATAGCTGGGATCGATCGGCACGTATGCCCCGCCGGCCTTCAGCACCGCGACCATGCCCACCACCATTTCGAGGGATCGCTGAACGTAAATTCCCACCAGCACGTCTGGCCCAACGCCCATCCCCTTCAGGAAGTGCGCGAGTTGATTGGCGCGGTGATTTAATTCTCGGTAGGTCAGCTTCTGCTGATCAAAGATAAGCGCGACGTGGTCGGGCGTCCGCGCCGCCTGCTGTTCGATCAATTCGTGCAGGCACAAATCCCTCGCGGAAATTTCAGCCGAGGTATCGTTCCAGTCCACCAGCAACTGCTGCTGTTCCGCGGGAGGCAACATAGGCAGCGCGGAAATGTTCTGGTGCGGATCGGCTACGCTCGCTTCCAGAATCCTCGAGTAATAGCCGGCCAGGCGCCGGATAGTGGACGCATCGAACAGGTCGGTGCTGTACTCCATCAGGCCGTCGAGCCCGTCGGCGCCTTCGGAAAGAATCAACGTCAAATCGAACTTCGAAGTGCCGGTTTCCAATGCTTCGTTGCCAGATACTTTGGAAACTCGGGAAACGCCTTGCGCGTCGTGCAAAATGAACATCACCTGGAACAGCGGCATGCGGCTCGGATCGCGGTCCGGTGCCAGCTCCGCCACCAGGCGCTCAAACGGCAGGTCCGGATGGGCGTAAGCGCCCAGCGCGCGTTCCCGCACCCGCTTCACCAGGGAAAGAAAACTCTGGCGGTCGTCGAATTTTGTACGCAGCAGCACCGTGTTCAGAAATAGCCCGATCAGATTTTCCGTTTCCGTTTGCGTGCGACCGGAGATCGGCGTGCCGATGACGAAGTCCTGCTGACCGGTATACCGGTGCAGCATGGCGGCAAACGCCGCTTCCAAAACCATGAATAGCGTGGCTTGCTCCTCGCGAGCCAGGGCTTTCAACGCCTCCAGCCGAGTTAAGGGCATCCGAAACGTCTCGGTCGCGCCGCGGAAACTTTGCGTGGCGGGCCGCGGCTTGTCCGTGGGCAGTTCAAGGACCGCTGGAGCGCCGGCTAGTTCCTTTTTCCAAAAGGAAATCTGCCTGTCCAGCACATCCCCGGTCATCCATTTCCGCTGCCAAACGGCGAAGTCCGAAAATTGGATGGGCAGGTCCGGCAGCGGCGATGCACGTCCGCTTGAAAAAGCTTCGTACAGCTGCCGGAGTTCCTGGTGAACGATCTCCATGGACCATTCATCGGCGAGAATATGATGCGTGTTAATCAGCAGCCGATGCTCGCGCTCCGACAGGTGCACTACGGTCACTCGAAACAGCGGGGCCCGCGACAAATCAAACGGCTTGCGCACCTGCTCGCGCAGCAATCGAGTCCATTCGGTTTCGCGTTCCTGCTGCGGTAAAAGGCCGAGATCCAATTCCGCCAGTGGAACATTCACTTCCCGCAGGACGTTCTGCACGGGTTGTCCGCTGCGGTGTGAAAATTCCGTTCGCAGAATTTCATGCCGGCGCACCAGTTCCTGGATGGCCCCGCGCATCGCCGGCGCATGGTACGGCCCGTAAAAATCGACAACGTCGCCCATGTTGTAGACGGGCGTGCCCGGCGAGAGATGGTTCAGGTACCAGAGCTGCTCCTGCCCGAACGACAGCGGATCTGAACCGGGAAGCGTGCGACGCTCAATCCGATGCGCCGCCGCTAGCCCGCCGGACCCTGAACCGTCGCCGGCGGCAAGAACTCTTGCCAAGGCGGCAATCGTCGGGTTTTCGAATAACGTCTGGAAGGTGATGTTCGCTTCGAATAAGTCCCGAATACGAGACACCGCCCGGATGGCCAACAGCGAATGCCCGCCCAGATCGAAAAAGTCGTCATGGATTCCGATGGTGTCGACCTTCAGTATTTCCGTCCAGACCAGCGCCAGGGCTTTTTCCGTCGCGGTCTGCGGCCTGACAAATTTTCCCTCGGACTGCAGATTCTCCCGCGCGGGTTTCGGAAGCGCTTTGCGGTCGATTTTGCCGTTTGCCGTGAGCGGTAATTTCTCCAGCCACATCACGTATGGCGGGACCATGTAGTCCGGCAGTTCCTTCGCCAAATGGGCCCGCACTTCCGCCACAGTCAGCGGGTTCTGGCTCACATAGTAGGCAACCAACCGGTCCATCCCGGCTTCCCCTGTCGCGGTGCCCGCCGATTCCGAGTGCAGGACGTCCACAACACACTCGTGCACTCCGGGAAGCGACCGCAACCGCACCTCGATCTCCCCGAGTTCGATGCGCATGCCGCCGATTTTCACCTGATCATCGGCGCGTCCCAGGAATTCCATTTGTCCGCCGGCGCTCCAGCGCGCCAGGTCTCCGGTTTTGTACAGGCGCAGAGCCGGCAATTTGGACGATGGCGACGACAATTGGGAGTCCGCGGAATTTTGCCGTGGATCGTCCACCAGCAGAAATCTCTGCCCGGTAAGGTCGGCCCGATTCAGGTATCCCCGCGCCACCCCATCGCCGGATACATAGATCTCGCCGGTAACGCCCGCGCCGGCAGGACGGAGATGCTCGTCGAGAATATAGATCCCGGTATTGGCGGCCGGAATTCCGACGGGCACAGAGAGCCCACGATCTTTCTCGGAATCGAAGCGGTGAACCATGCAACCGACCGTCGCTTCGGTCGGGCCATACTCGTTGTAAATCTCTACCGGCCGGCCGAAGTTGCGGGCGATCTCGCGCGCCAGCTCGGTTTTGAGATTCTCGCCGCCGACGATCAACCTGCGGATCCGCGTGGCTCCCAGGTCCATGTCCTTGATCATGGCCAGGTGCGACGGCGTGAGCTTCACGATGTCGGCGGCGCGGTCTTCAAGGACTTTTACCACCGCCATTCCATGCACTCCCGGATCCTCGCGGTAGATCACGATCCGGCCACCGGAAATCAGGGGCGCAAAATCGAGGTCACCGTCAAATCAAAAGCCAGCGAGGAAAACAGCGGCCAGGTGAGGCGTTCACCCTGGCAATATTGCTCATTGGCCCAACATACGTAATTCACCAGGCTGCGATGCTCGATCAAAACACCCTTGGGCTTTCCCGTGGAACCCGAAGTGTAAATGCAATAGGCCAGATTGTGAGGAGACGCGACGGGGAAGGGATTGGACGCCGGAAATTGCTCGATCTGGGTGAAGGCGCCATCCAGGATCACAACCTCGGCTGCACCGCGCGAAACTCTGTTCGCCAGGCGCGATTGGGTGATGAGAAGCGGCAAGGACTTCCCCGCAGCGGTCCCGCGACCCGAAGAAATATCCTGAAGGATGAATTCGAGGCGCTCTGTCGGTGTGGAAGCAGTATCAACCGGGACGTAGCCGGCCCCGGACTTCAGCACGCCGAGAATGGCGCACACGGCTTCGATCGACTGCTCCATGTACAGCCCGACCAGCCGCTCGGGACCCGCGCCTAGAGTGCGCAGCCGCGCCGCCAACTGGTTGGCGCGTTCGTTGAGTTGGCCGTAGCTCAGACATCGATCGCCCATCCGCATGGCTTCATCGTTCGGGATGCGCGAAACCTGAGCTTCAAACAGCTCCACGATCGTTTTGTCGGCCGGGTAGGCCACAGCAGAGTTATTATATCGGACGAGAATCAATCAGACTACCAGGCTGTCAAGGAAGCGGACGGGATTGTCATTGTATCTTTCGCATTCTCGATCTCTGCCGTCCCACGCCGCGTTTCCAGGCGCGCTTCCGGGCAACCAAAGAGGTCTTATCCGGAAGTTCCAAAACGGTGCGGAGTATGATCGGACTTCGAAACACCATGGTTTGCTCTAGGAAAAATCAAAAACAGGCCCGATATTCATGAGCAATTTCCATTCCGCTGGAAACTCTCATAGGAATCTCTAAGTTTTTTTCCGTCAGTCACATCCGGAATCATCGAAGCGAGGCGGAGCTTTCTGTTGCGGTGCTGCGGAGGCCAACGGTAAACGTTCTTTTTTTTGTCAATTCAACTCCACTGGACCGAAATGTATTTTCGTCGAACGGAGAAACCACCGGCCAGATCGATGCGATTTCGCACGGGCAGCCGCCTCACTCGGTTTACAGGTCGTTGTTCTGGACAGTCGCTATTGAAGCGCTGACTGCGTCAGCTTTACAGCCGTATTTGCGCCTAAAGCGCCGGGAGTACACGCTGTCAGCCTGATTCGTGCCGGTCGCCGCGTTGTCCACTACGATACCGGTGGTGCCGGATCCGGCGCTCGCGCTACTTTCAAGTCCGGCCGGGAAACCAGTATCGATTCGAAATGACGCCAGATTGCCGCTGGACGCATTGAGGAAGCTTTCAAAAAAGCGATCCTCGCCTCCGCTGACGAACTCCGTCAACGGCGAAATTTCGTACGCTCCACCTACTGCGAATGGATCCACGTTGGTTGGCGTTCCCGTGTTCATGGTGTGTCCCGAGAAACCAATGCCGTAGAGTTTAATGCCAAGGGTTCCGCTGTCCCCAGCCACTTCGTAAAGAAGCGGAGTGCCGACGCCGGAAAAATAGGAATCGTTGAAAACCGGTCCATGGAGATTATGGTTTCCGCCGGGTGAGAGTGTCGCCACCTGCGGCGAACTCAAATCAATCGTGCTGGCCTGAACCACCACCTGGGTTCCCCCGACGGAAGCGCCAGCCGCCACATAAACGAATTCGTTGACGGCGTCGATCATCGGGGTATCGACAATTCCTCCTGTCGCGCCTCCGTTTCCGACCGTCAATGGCGAATTCGAGAGGGCCAACCCGGCTGGAGTAAACCCGTAAAGCGTACCGTCGGAGCAGCCTACAAAAATGTTCCCGGTACCTCCGTCGACCACGGCTCCTGTCAGTGCTCCGCCGCAGCCCGTGGAGATCTTGCCGGTACCGAGCCCCCACGTTACGTCCAGAGCCGGCGCAGCCGACGTTCCGGGTGTGCAAGAGGTCGATACGCCCGTGCAGAAAACATTCGCGATCCGGTACAGCGTGCCGTCATCGCTTCCGACGTAAGCCAAATCCTGGGTGTAGTCAATAAAAGGTGACGAAAGCGTGTCGCCCACAGTTCCCAAGACCAGATCCGTCGCCGTACCGCTCCCGGCAGTGGGAGCGGTTGGGTTGAAACCACCTGTAATTTGCACCGGCGATGTGACCGTTTGCAGATTTGTCGCCACTCCGTCCCCGCTCTTCCAGGCCAGAACGTGAAAATGGGCGGCGCCCGAACCGGTTTCAACGAAGGCGATCTTGTTCCCGTCCAACGAAAGCGAGGGAGAGGTTGAGACAATGCCGCCACCCGCCGTAACGTTGTATGAAAATAGCGTGGTAGCCGAAACGCCGTCATCATTCACGCCCGCGGTGCGACCGTTTGCGGGAGCATTGCAGATTCCGACACCGCCGACCGTACCGCTGTATAGATTGTTAAAACCCACAATATTCGGCTGACCTGCTCCACCGGCCACATTCACCGCGTACGCGACGAAATCGCCGGTGCAGTCCGGCGTGGCGCTGGAATCGAAAGTATACTTGGCCGGGAACATCGCTGGGGCCGTCGTTCCGATTCCCAGGCTGATGCTCCAGTCCGGATGCAGGGTCACTTGTTGTCCTCGGCCGCGCCGGGTGTACCGCCCACGGCGCCACTCACGCCGCCAGGCTTCCTGCCAGCTGTGAAGCGCTCGCGGATCGTTCTGAACTGCGATCAGATTGCGGATCGGCCCGACGCGCGGATAGAGCACGTGACGATGGCTCCAGTCCTGCACGATGCCGTTGGGATGTTCGATTCGTTGATCTGCGCGCCCATCGCCATCTCTTTCCCGGCGATCTCTGTCCTGGCCGTAAGCAGTTAAGCCCAACAGGCTAAGTGCACAAATTGCAGACAACGCCACACGCGACGCGGAAAGGGGTTTTCGCACGCTCGTTCTCCATTCAACTCAGCTCTAGAGTTGGCCAGTGGCCATCATACTGGAGGAATATTATCAAGCGGCCTGCCGGATACGAGCGGCAGATCAAGATTAGCGTCGTTTAATATATTAACTAGCTGGGCAATACACTTTGGCTTTCAAATGGACCCGGCATCGCCGCCGCACAGCGACATCCCCACGACGCAAACCCTCTGTTCGGGGTAGCCGTACCCAGTGGTATCATCCGGCCTGGATGGCTTGGTAGTCGAAAATGTCCGCCGTCAGGTTGGCGTGATTCGTCCGGACTTCACCCGGCTTTCTTCGGGCTTCGGTGACTCTTCATTCGGCGACAAGGAGATTCTCAGCATGAAACGAATTTTGAACTTTGCCCTCGTTCCCACTCTCCTGTTCTGCGCCTTCCTGCTGACTCCGGCCGCCAGCCCGTTGATTGCCGCCGATGACGCGCAGGCGTTCCGGCAGGCCGATCGCAGTCTGGCGGATGCCCTGGCAAAAAACGATGCGAAGACTGTCGCCGCCTTGTTGGATGATCGTTTCCAGTGGGTGGAGGCGAACGGCAAACTGCACACCAAGGCGCAAGTCCTCGAAGAGCTGGCCCAATTCGCCGCCGACAATGAAGGCGCGCTCGACGTTCGCACTGTGGATTTTCTCGGCCAGGTCGAGCGCCAGCTGGGCATTCACCACAACCAGCGATTCGCGCATCTATGGATTAAGAATCCCGCGGGCTGGCAGGCATTCGTTTTTTTGAACATTCCAATTCCGGCGGAACGGCCCGATTATACGGCCACGCCAAACGCTCCGAACGAGGCCGACAAGGTTTGCGACAACCCGTGTAAGACGCTGCCCTACAAACCTGCGAATGAAGTAGAAGCGGGCGCCATGGCCGCGTGGTTCCGTTTGAAAAACGACGAATGGCATCCCAACCCGGAAGACTGGGCCGCGCATGCCGACGAGAACCATGAAACTCTCACGCCGCGCGCCGACATCCCCAAGTTACAACACGTCGAGGAGTTGGCCGAAGAGCGCAAGCTCTACGGAGAGAATGGCGGCGCCGGCGGATCCTCGGTCCTTTCCATGAAAATGTATGAGTTCGGCAACGTGGTGATCATGCAGGCGTTTCAGGGACGCAATCCCGCCGCCAAACCGACCAGCTGGAATCTCCGTGTATTTCTAAATCGGGGCGATGGATGGAAAATCGCGCTGAGCGCGCAGACGAATATCACCTAACTTTCGATGTTCGAGTGGCGCAGGCTTCAGCCTGTGGAATTTGGTTGCAGCAAGGATGATCCAGCGCCGACCAACTCCGACAGGATGAAGCCCGCGCCACTTCGGCCAGCAACGCTTCAGACTGTTATCATCCCCCTGTGGATGCTTCCAAAATGCGGACGATGCCCAGCGCGAGAGGGAGCAAAAGCACCGCGGCGTTTCCCGCCATGGCCATCTGTTTTTGCGCTTCCATTTTCTTTCTAGCTCGGCCCGCCGGTCTGCTCTCGCAGGAAAAAAATCCAGCCTGGAGCAAACTGGAGAAACCGATCGCTGACCAGATCGACGGTCTTCGCGCGCGGCCCGATGACCTTCGGGCACGGTCGACAAAAAACCTGGCAATTGAGATTCGGCAATTGCCAGCATTCCCAATAAATTGACTTTGGCGAATCACCTGGCCATGCTCTCGACCGAGGGAGACTTCGGCCACGACATGTTGCAGGAGGTAGCGGCAACCCTGGCCGCAGCGCTGCGTGAACAACCGATTCCCAACCAGCCGCGAGGCCGGATTCCCCAGCCCTACATAGAACTCGCCCAACTCGTAACCTACGAACATGTCCAGGTAACGCTGGACGATCCACAATTTGCCGCCGCCCTCTCCAAAATGAAAGACGACGATCAGCGCCGCGAACGGGCCGACTTCACACTCCAGGATTTGAACGGAAAATCCTGGACCTTGGCGGCCCAGCGCGGCAAGGTCGTGGTGTTGAATTTCTGGGCCACCTGGTGCCCGCCTTGCCGCAAGGAAATGCCCGACCTCGAAGTCCTCTATCAGCAATTTGCCAAGCAGGGCCTGGTCATTCTGGCCATCTCTGACGAGGACGCGGGAAAAGTGAAGCCCTTCGTATTCGAACGGAAAATCACTTATCCCATCCTGCTGGATCCCGGACGAAAGGTGAACGATCTGTTCCAGATCGAAGGAATACCCAAAACGTTCGTGTACGATCGAAGCGGCAACCTGGTGGCGCAATCCATCGACATGCGCACCCGCGGCCAGTTTCTAGAAATGCTGGCGCAGGCAGGATTGAAGTGACGTAAATCCGGCAACTTCGAAGTGCATCGCCCGTATCTGTATCGCCTGAAACGCGCCCTCTCGATGGAACTTCTGAACGGTAGCAGCATCAGCGAATCGATAACGTTACGGCCGGCTCATTGAGATTTTATGCCCCGTTCCGCTTGGCAGGATTATATCTCCCGTAATGTGCTTCCCGTCCGCCGAGATGTTTCCAAGAAAATTGACGCCGTCGGCGGTGATCGCAGCAATTGTTCCGTTCGGAGACACGGTTACCATCTGAAATTGATAATTCATAGCCGCAGACGGATCAGTCGCCTTAATACTACCGCCGGATGCGGCTCCAAACGAAGCTACCGCAGGGACTGAACGGGCGTCCGCAGTCGCGATCGTTCCCTTCCAATCGCCGACGATCGATTGGGAATTTCCAGACTCGACGGAAGGCTCGGCGGCTGTCGCTCCTGTCGTCCCCACCTTCTTCTCAAAATCGTTGAACCCGACCTGATTGTCCTCGCAGATGTACTCCATAATGTTCCAGGCTGGGCTTCAAAATATATTTCCGCTTTGTTGTCAATGGCTCGGTGTAGGCCCGCGGGTCGTCGATGGTGATATCGATCATCAACGTGTCGTGATCGGCGCGCCGCAGGCGTTCGGTGACGTGCAGATCCTCGGAGTGCGGATGGCCAGTGACGTCCAGCCAGGTCTTTTCGTTGAAACCCGTGGAGTCGACAACGAGCGTGTCTCCCTCCCACTTGCCGATCGAGTCGCCCATCCATGTCGGATTGGAATCCTTTACATGTTCGCGGCCGTCCGTGAACACCTGGCGCACGAAGTGTCCATACTCAAAGAACAGGATTGTACGTCCGGGGACTTCGAGGATTTCAACCGGGTACGCATGCGTGTAGACGTTCGGCACTCCGGGCGGAAGGCAACGAAAATTCGGATCATTGGATGTCAGCGCGGTGTAGTTGCCGCCGATCGGGTGGTTGCCCTTGAATTTTTCCGCTCCCCAGGCAGTAAGGGGGAGAGTGCTTAAGTGTTGGCCCTGCGCATCGGTCCAGACGAAGTTGAAGGTGTTCACCGAGGATGGATACCAAACTCCGGTCAAATCGCCCTTACGCTCAGGCTTATGGGTCTCTTTTGGGGATTGTGCCGACAACGCGGAAGCAAACGCCAGCGACGCAACAAAAACGTAAAGGATGCTCCTTTGAATTGTCATTTGGAGGAATCCGGCGGCAGGACGGTTCCCGGCATTTCATGGCCATCGGGAAAGACCAGCTTCTTGACCTGCATTCCGTTCTGCCCGTTTTTTGCGGGCGCACCAATCACGGTCACCTGCTCGCCGGGCTTCAGCGTGCTCCTGCTCCAGCCTCTCCTCGACAACAGATTCGGACTGGGAAGCTACCCTGCCATTCACTGGCCTTGCCGGCATCGTCTTTCACGGTGAACGTGAGCAACGTATGGGGATTAACGAACTGGAGTTCCTTTACCGTTCCATTGAGCGACACGATCTTCGTCATGTCATATTCTGAAGCGCCGTGATGCGCGAATGATGGAATCGCAATCAGCAAAAAAATGAATGTCAATGCGGTGCGCCGGATTCCCTCGCTGCTCATGGAACCTCCAGTATTTTGTCCGCTGGACCCGCCTTCATCGGTAGTGAAAAAACTTGCCGTGGTGAATGGTTTATCAGAGCCGTTCGTTAGTTATCAGAATTGGCACATCCATATCGCGACCACGCCGTAGTGTCAATCCTAAAGTGGCGCAGGCCTTCAGCCTGTGGGGTTTGGTCCTTGCACGGACAAAATCCACAGGCTGAAGCATGCGCGACGTTAATCCATCGAGGCCGAACTTCGGCTTTCGCTGCGTGTGTCCGAGACCGATATGAGATAACCTAACTATTCCATGACTGCTCCTCAGGAATTGCGCACCGCGCGCCTATTGCTTCGCCCCATCGGCCCGAAGACGTTCCAGCCATCGTGCGCCTGGCGGGAGCCAGAGAAATTGCCGCTACGACGCTGCGGATTCCCCACCCATATGCGGAGGCGGATGCCCGAACCTTCCTGGCCAAAGCTATTGAGGATTTCCGCGCCGGCCGCTCCGTAGTTTTTGCCATCTGCGTTGCGCAAGAGCGTGAACTCTGCGGCGCGGTAGGGCTGCATGTCGCTCCGGCCCACCAGCATGCGGAGCTTGGATACTGGATCGGTGTTCCATTCTGGAACCATGGATATGTCACGGAGGCCGCAAGCGCCGCCGTCGCGTTCGGTTTTGATACGCTGCGATTGCACAGGATCTTCGCGCACTACTTCGCTGGAAACACGGCCTCGCAAAGGGTGCTGGAAAAAATCGGCATGCGCCACGAGGGACGCCTGAGGCAACACATCCAGAAATGGAACGAGTTTGTAGATATTGAAAATTACGGTCTGCTGGCAGAGGAATTTCGCGGCGGGAAATAAGCGCGTGAGGGCGCTCACGCTCCCTGCCGGGAGAGTGAGCGCCCATCCCACACCGAAATCTCTTTTTCGCCGACTACCGGTGGCCCATCGCAGCTGGGTGCATCCGACGCGCCAATTGTTCCACTCGAGAGGCCTGGGGCTGTGCTAAGGGACGCACAATCCCACTGCCACTGGAGACGTGGTCGCTGATCGCGGCCAGGCGCTTCAGAATCGATTGCCACTGTTCCCAGTCGAGCTGTCTTAGGAACGGACGCAACCCCTGGATAAATGGATCTTCCAGGAGCGCTTCCCCGTTCGTTTCCGGAACGAAGAAACGGTTCAGACCGACGCCAAGCGCTTCGGAAATCTTTTCCAAGGTTCCGAGGCTGGGCGTCATCTGCCCGCTTTCGATCCGGGACAGGTACGACCGGGATACGCGCGAGCGCGCCTGGAGCTGGCTTTGCGTCATCCCGCGCGACTCGCGCAACTGCCGGATGCGTTGACCAATATTCTCCACCGTCTCGCGGTTCGGCCACTTCTCGAAGAGTTGCCGGTCGTCGCCTGGAAGCTCCTGCGGCTCAGGAGGAGGAATTAAAAATTCCACCTTCGGAGGCAGACAGCGCAGACACCGGCGGCAATTCCCCGTGCGGGTGCGATACTGCACGAGCCCGCAGGTCTTGCAACGGATTACTTCGCGGTCGAGGTCTATGTCCACGGCCACCTTATTCCCGTTCGTAACGTTCATTACTGTCGTGCTATTTTGGTCCGACACCGGGTGCTCCTCGCAGACTATTCCGGCATGCGGATGAGAGGGACTTCGTACGTGGGGAAGGCAGCAGCTGGCGCGACCGACATAATGGAGGCATCCGCTTCCGGTGTCAAGTAGTTTCTCCACACAAATATTCAAATCGGTCAAATCTGGAATTCCATTAGGGGTTTATTTCGGGCGCTTCAACCCAGAACTTGCCGCCATGATTCGCGTGGTTGCGGTATCCTGTGCCTGCTCGGAAGTACAGTCGCCTGGGTTCGTTCCTGTACGGAAGTACAGGTTTGAAACGTTCGAAGCAGGCGTGGTCCGTTTCGTAATTTGCTAGCGCCAGCGTCCCGTTTGTCCTGACTCGGAGGGGCCGCCAATTTTGTTTGGGTGCGCGAGACGGAAACGGCCGGCAGAATGACTGCGCCGAGCAAAACCACCAGACTGGCGCGATAAATTTTGTACGCTGTATTTTAAATTCGGGAGCACGCGATGCCAACGAGAAATGACGCTTGGGAGCTCTTATGCGAATACACGCAAAACGAAAGCCTGCGCAAGCATGCGCTGGCGGTCGAAGCCTGCGTTCGCGCCTACGCGCGAAAATCCGGCGCCGACGAAAATCTGTGGAGCCTCACCGCTCTCCTGCATGACTTCGACTACGAGCGTTGGCCCAACGATGCGCACAGCCCCACCGAAGAACATCCCGCGGGCGGCTCGGCGATCCTGCGCGAGCGCAGCTACCCGGAAGAGATGATTCGCGCCATCGTCACCCACGCCGATTACTGCAATGTGCCGCGCGAGACTTCTCTTGAGCACACCTTATTTGCCTGCGATGAGCTGGCGGGATTCCTCACCGCGTGCGCGCTGGTCAAACCCAGCAAAAGCATCTTCGAAGTTGAACCCGATTCGGTGAAACGCAAGCTCAAGGACAAGGCCTTCGCGCGCGGTGTGAATCGTGACGACGTACGCAAGGGCGCGGAGGAGTTGGGCATCCCGATCGAGGAGCATATCGCCTTCTGCATCGCCGCCATGCGCGGCGTAGCGGATGAACTCGGCTTGCGCGGAAATCAGACCGCTCGCGCCTGAGCACAAAGCACTCTGGCGAAAAATCCATTGCAGTCCCGAATTTTTAACCGCGCACCTGGAGCAAGGCGCGAAAATCGGCCCGCGGTCATTTGAAGACCGCTGAAGGCCTGCTATCATTAACTGGCACAGGCAACCATGCAGATTTTCCCTATTACCCGACGGAAGACCTACGGCGTCAAGGTCGGCCCATACCAGGTCGGCGGCGGCGCTCCGGTGGTTGTGCAGTCCATGACCAACACGGATACGGCCAACATCGCCGCGACCGTGGCGCAGTGCAAGGAACTGGCCGAGGCCGGCTCGGAACTGGTTCGCATCACCGTAAACATGCCGGAATCCGCCGCAACGGTCGCCGAGATTGTGGCACGGCTGCGCGACCTCGGCTGCACCGCGCCCATCATCGGCGATTTTCACTATAACGGGCACGTTCTGCTCACCAAATATCCCGATTGCGCGCAGGCGCTGGACAAGTACCGCATCAATCCCGGCAACGTCGGCGCGGGCGCGCGCCGCGATGAGCAGTTCTCCACCATCTGCAAGGTGGCCGTCGACAACGGCAAGCCGGTCCGCATCGGCGTCAACGGCGGATCGCTGAATCAGGAACTGGTGATGCGCAGGATGCAGGAGAATACCGACCGCAACCTCGGTCTGGACTCCGACGAAATCATCAACAACTGCATGGTGCAATCCGCGATTGAGTCGACCGAACTGGCGCTCGAATGTGGCCTGCGGCATGACCAGATCATCATTTCCTGCAAAGTCTCCAAGCCGCAAAATCTGATTCGGGTGTACCGCGATCTCTCCCGCAAGACCGAACAGCCGCTGCACCTGGGTCTGACGGAGGCGGGCATGGGCACCAAGGGCGTTGTATGGTCATCGGCGGCGCTGGGAATTTTGCTCCAGGAAGGCATCGGCGACACCATTCGCATTTCGCTCACGCCGCGCCCCGGCGGCGACCGCCGCGAGGAAGTGTATGCCGCATGCGAACTCCTGCAGTCGCTCGGGCTGCGCTCCTTCGCGCCCAGCGTTACGGCCTGCCCAGGCTGCGGCCGCACCACCAGCACCACCTTCCAGGAACTCGCCGAGCGCATTCAGGATTACATTCGCGACAGCATGCCGCAATGGAAGCAGCAATATGAAGGCGTCGAGGAAATGACCCTTGCGGTGATGGGCTGTATCGTCAACGGCCCCGGCGAATCCAAGGCCGCCAACATCGGCATCAGCCTTCCCGGCACCGGCGAAGAACCCAGCTGCCCCGTGTACATCGACGGCAAAAAATCCGTTACCCTGCACGGAAATTACGACGAGCTATCCGCCGCATTCCGAAAGCTGGTGGACGACTATATCCAGTCAAAGTACGCCCCGCGCACCGCAGAGACAGCCGCGAAAAACTAAGTTGTAGCGCCCACCCTCGGGCGGGCAATGTCCGCTCGGCCTCCCGACTCTAAATATAGGAGTAATCCACTGGAATCATAAGGATGTAGAATGGGTCTGTCCCCGCCGAGGAGGAACCTTGCGCACGCTCACGGTGGTACTAGCTTTGTTGTTTACCTGTTCTTTGCAAGCCGCGGAAAAACCTCGCCCCAAGCAAAGCATCCAAGATCCATCCAAGAAAGTCTGGACCAATGACGACATGGCTCAACTGCGCTCGCGCGGCCTGATCTCGATCGTTGGCCAGGAAGCGCCGCCAACTGGAGCCTCGGCAGCCGGCGCTTCCGCGACGCCGCCCGAATCCATCTCGGTCACATATGAATCCCGGCTTGACGACCCGTCGTGGTATGCCGGTGAGGCAGCCTATCTTCAGGCCGAGCTGGACAAGCGCACGGAGGCACTTCGCCGGCAGCAGAATGCCCTCGCACTGGCGGCGGACCGAATTACGCAACCGGGGCTGTCGATGGACAAGCCTGATGCGGGTGTGACTCCGGCGGCGGGAATCGCCAACCTGGAAGCTGAGGTGCAGGACGCCCAAAGCCAGCTGGATGAATTGAGCGATCTGGCGCGCCAGCACAATATTGAGCCCGGCGTGCTGCGGGGTTGAGTTCGCGACTTTCGGATTTCCGTTCGTGGCTCGCTGTCTGACGGAAATTTGCGGGCGCCGCTTTGCTTGTTATTTTTCATCTCGCGTTTGGAAATTTAAAGCAAACAGGCTGGCGCGCATCCTACGGGAAGCGCCATGTGAATTTTGCGTAGGCGCTGCGCTTGATCAGCGATGAATTGACCAGCGTCAGGGCATCGAGCGATTCCAAATGGTGATCCTGCACCAGATTCTGACCCACCAGGCTGAACTCCGCGCGCTCCGCCAATTGCCACCGCAGTTGCGTATCCACCCGCGTGTAAGAGGCCACACCCTGGGCCGGTAAGGCGCTGACGAAATACGCGGCGGCGTCCCAGAAGAAACCATGCGAGAGGTCCACGTGCGATCGCAATTGCGCCTGATGCTGCGGGCTCGATCCCTGGTATTCCGCGACGGACGAAGAGTCATTACTGGACGGCTTGGTATGCAGATGCATTTCCAGAAAGGCGTAGCCCGGGCTGAGCGTCCAGCGGCCAGCCAGCTTCAGATTCGCGGAGAGTTCGCCGCCCTCCGTAGTGCCATAAAGCAAGTTTCCGAAGGTGATGGGCACCACGAAACGCGCCGGGACGGGATTCGGCTGGAAGACCTTCGTGCCCTGCTCCAGACTTCCCAGATGGTCGTAACGGTTAAAAAATGCCGAGAGGTCGATGGACAGGCGCCTATTGGGCTGCGCGCGCCAGCCTGCTTCATAGGCCAGGACATGCTCGGACAAAAATTGCGGATTGCCGAAGAGTACGACTTCCACCGGCGTGCTGGATCCCTCGGGATCGGGAAACGCCGCCAGCGATGCCACTAGTTGAGTGTCGCGGCGGTCCGGGGTGCGCTCGGCGCGCGAAACCGCGGACCAGAACGTCAGCCAATTCGAAGGCGTCCAAGCCAGACGCACGCTCGGCTCGATTCCGAATCCCTGGAAATAACTATTTTCGACCTTTGTGCCCACGGTCAGGAAGAGGCTGTCGGGCCGCAGCGTGATGGTGTCTTGCGCGAAAAAATTGAAGAGTTGCAGCCGCGTACCCGATGGATTAAATGCCTGATCGACGGTGCCTGCATCCTGATCCCAGCTGCGCCGGTATCCCCCACCCCAGACTACATCTTGTCGAGCGCCCCAAACGTAATGATGGCTGAAGTCCAGATCCACCGTTTTTCGGGTTTCGTCGGATTCCGGGCCGGTGCGTTCGTAGTTATCGAAGTAAAATTGCACGGTTGTATCGGAGCGGCTCGAAAAGGTGTGATTCCACCGCCCGAGAAGATTCCCGCCCGCGAGCTGTGAAACTACATTCAAATTGTCAATCACCGGCGGATCGACGGAAAATAAGTGCACGATGGCTGCTCCCTCTTCGCCCGTATAGAGATCACCTTGCACGGTGAGGGAATCTTTCGTGGAAATATTGGTGTCCGTCCGGAAGCCGCCGTGCAATAGGTGCCACCCATCGTCACCGGAACCGCCACCCTCCGCGCGCAAGGAATCTCGATTGAGGTAATCCACAAAAACTCGATAGCCACCATCTCCAGGAAGGCTGCCACCAAATTGTCCCGTGGCCCGGGCTCTTCCCTGATCGCCGCCGAGCGCCGTCACCAGACCGCCCTTGGTATCTTTGGCGCTTTTGCTGACGATGTTGATCACACCGTTGACGGCGTTGGCACCCCACACGGTTGCGCCGGGACCGCGAATTACTTCGATGCGGTCAATGTCTTCCAGCGGCATATCCTGCGTGTCCCAGTTGACTCCTCCCAGCAACGGGGTATAAACGGCGCGCCCGTCGACCAGCACCAACAACTTGTTTGAGAACTGCTGATTGAAACCGCGAGCCGACACCGCCCAGTCATTCGCGTTGATTTGCGACACGTCGAGTCCAGGCACCATGCGTAACAAGTCCGGAATGTTGGTCGCACCCGAACGCCGAATGTCCTCCGGGGTGATGACGAAAATGGCCGCCGCGGCCTGCGAGATTTTTTCCGATTTTTTTGAAACAGAGGTGACCTCAATGTTCATGAGGTCTTCGAGCGATACCGAAGAGAGATCGCGCGACGCGGACGCTTGCGCCACCGGCGGCGATGGCACGGGCCCGGAAGATTGCGCGGGCGCGGATTCTGCCAGCAATGCCGCACTGGCGACAAACACCCATGCCATGAGACCGGCTCGAGAACGCCAACGAAACGGATATCTGGACACAAATCCCCCCTTGCATCCAGAGCATGTTCCAGACCAATTCAAGAACCGTGACAAGCATGTATGTTATTGATCGGAGCATACTTGCGCCGTCAGCGGAGGCTCAGAATGAGACCTGCAAATAGGTCGTCGAATTCGGGTACCAGCCCGGCACTCGGCAGCGGCAGGGGAACCAAAACGGGAAAGCTCACCACAGGCCCAGCGTATGCTGAGTGGCGCGGGCTTCAGCCTGCGGGACTGCGGTTTTGCCAGGACAAAAACTCACAGGTTGAAGCCTGCGCCACTGGAACCGCTCGACAAAACTAGCCGGGGTTGGAGAAAGATTTTGGACCGGCCGAAGCATCCGCTCAGCACGGACCGCTGGGTTTTGCTCCCGAGCCGGATTCCTGCGTGGGCGAGGTTTGCGGCGTTGGCAGCGGATACGGCGATGTGCCGGTTAGGCTGGCCAGGCATTGCTGCACAATCTGCGGAATTGCGGAAACGGTGGACGGCAAATTGGGGATCGACTGGTTCGGTGAGGCGAAATTGAATGCGCTGGTCATGTCTCCGACCGTGGCTCGGCGCCATGCGCTCAGATTTGGCACTTCCGCGCCAAATTTCGTTTCCAGAAACCGCAGGATCGAGGTGTGATCGAACAGATCGGATGAGACAAAACCGCCGCGGCTGAACGGAGAAAGGATCAGCATCGGTACGCGGAAACCGAGTCCGAGCGGACCGCTGATTCCGCCTTCAACGGATGGGTCCAACACCGGGGCCGCCGTCAGGTATTCTCCGGGAGTGCCCGGCGGCGCGGTAACCGGCGGAACGTGATCGAAAAATCCGCCGTTCTCATCGTACGTTACAAACATCACCGTCTTGGCCCACTGCGCGGAATTCAGTGTCAGCGCGCCCAGCATTCCCGCCAGGGTCGCTTCACCAAACAGTGACGGGGAGGGAGGATGGTCGGAATCGACGATCGAGGCCAGCACCCAGGACACCTGCGGTAAATTGCCGGAAGCCGCGTCGGCTAGAAAGTCCGCCGGAAACTGCGGCAAGAATGCATTTTTATAGAGCGGCGAAGTTTGATCCTGAAAATTTTTGAAGTACGAAAGAACGTTATCCGAGAAGAGTGTGTTCAGCAGATTCGCGTCCGGCGACGTGTAAACCTTCCAGGAAATTCCGCGAGCCTGAAGCTGTTCCGGCATGGTGGTGTAGGTCAGCTTGCCGAAAAAGCTGGAACGATTGAGTCCGAGAGTTTCCAGTAGAGGCCCGCCATTCTTGCCATCGGGATCAATGGACGCGGCCATCGAGTACAGCCGGTTTGGATCGGTGGGGCCCATCACCGGGCAAAAATAATTGTCACAGATGGTGAAGGCGTCGGCGACCCCGTAATAAAACGGCAGGTCGGCGCGATTGTAGTAACCCATCGCCAGAACCGCGTCATTGGCGTTAATTGGCAGGCGCGAGTTGACGAAGCCGTTCATCATGCCGTTGTTCCAGCTCTGATGCTGCGGAACCCAGTCGTGAGTAATGTCATGCGTGCAGGCCGCGTTGCTCGTGGAAATATCCAGATGGAACGGTTGCAACACGCCAATCGGGGGAATGGTCGTGTTCGCCGAATCCGGTTGCTGAAATGCGAGGCTCTGGTCAGCGAATCCGCGCACGCCGCGATAGCTGCCGAAATAATGATCGAAAGAGCGATTTTCCTGGATGAAAATAATGACGTGGTCGATGTCCGTCAGTTTGCCGCCGCAACTGGAAGCAGGAGTGGAAGGAATACTGGAGCCGGGGTTGCCCACTCCGCAACCGTGCAAAAGAGTCGCGCCCAATTCCGTGAGTGCCGCGGCGCCGCCGAGCTTGATTAGTTCCCTGCGCGACAGATGTCGAAGAGGCATGCCACCCTTTCCTGATTTCACGCGCCGGGATCATCAGTATAGGCATGGCGGAGTTGCACACGAAAATACATGGATCACTTGAGTCTGGGGAGGAAAATCAGAGGCTGCGGGGGCCGCCGCGCGGTCGAGTTCAGCGGATCGGCTCCTGCCGGTAGAGCTTTACCGTGTTGAAAAGCGTTGAGATAACCAGCATCAGAGCCATTCCCGCGATGGCCACGACGCCGCCTACGTCAAACAAGCGATACGTCGAGCCGCCAACGTGAGCGTTGATGCGAAACCACAGCGCTACATTTCCCAGTGCCAGCAGGATGCGAATTTCCGTGGGACCGAACTTCGCGAACGAGAGCCGGAACGTTCCCACCGTGTAAGTCGCCAGATAAACCTCGACCGAAAGCATCAGGAAAACAATATACATGCCCAGCGCAATCTTCCAGTCGATGAAGCCGGAGACCGCCAGGCCTCCCATCAAGAACAATCCGCCAAACGTGTCAATCATGTGATCGACGTAAAAGCCGTAGCGAGGCCGCTGCCGGTTGCGAAGGCGCGCCAGGGTGCCGTCCAGGCTGTCTCCAAACCAGTTGAGCGCCAGAAAAAACGTCGCAAGGAGCAGTCCCCAGCGATGCGTGCGCGCCAGTGCATAGCTCGCTCCAGCCAGGAACATCGCCGCGAATCCAATGAGCGTCAGATGATCGGAATTCATTCGCGCAGGAAGCCGCGCCGCGAGCCAGGCGAGCGTTTTTTTCTCGGCCGCCGCGGTGAAACTTTCCTGCAGCCGGAATGCATCCTTGAACGCGGGGAGTTTCCCTGAATTTGGCGCCGCATGTTTTTCAGCCGGCGATGCCGTAGCGATTTGTGTTCCTTCGTTTCGCATGGCTAGTCTCCTGTGGCGAGCATGGGTTGCGTTCTATTTTCGGGTAAGCGATGCCCGGCGCAATACAGCAGAACGCGTGGACTCCAACGTGAAATCCAGCGACTCTCTGGGAATGCTTTCGACAAACGATCCGACGAGCCAGTTCAACCCCGCGGGAATATCGCGCGTTAGAGAAACGGCTTCGCACTGAACGTACACCCCTCGGCCGGAATCGACGTATCGCCAGTAAGAATTGAGCCGCCACAAGTAGCCGCCGTCGTTTCCCGGCGCCAGTTCGTGCTCATCGGGACGGCCCGCATTTTCAACCTGGGCAATTCGCGTGCTGATCGAATTGCTGTACGCGCGATTGGCGTCGAGAATCTGACGATGTACGTCGTACTCGGTATCGAGAATGATGGTGATGATTTTCTTTTTCTTGAGGCGATAATGCACTTTAAAATCGTCGCCATGCTGCCAGACTTTTTTTGATACGGCGACATCCGGCTGGTAATACTCGGCATGGCGGTCGTAATCCTCCACCAGCGCGAGCACCTGCGCCAGAGAAGCTCCTGGAATGAAAACCGTTCCCACCCAATGATGGATGAGGGCGCCGGGCGTGGCGACGGCGCCGGAAGAATCCGCGGTCCGCATCCTCTCCGACACCACTTCGCCGTGCTGCAAACGGGCATACTCCGCGCTGCGTTGCGGTTCAGGCAGACGATCGACCCAGAGAAATATTCCGCCGGGCGCGAGTTCGCCCTGCATCCGACTCTCCGTCAGCTGGACGTACCGATCGAAGCCCCGAGCGGCCTCTGGTTTTAGCTCCGCGGCCACCGCGGCACACGATCCAATCACTAGGTGACCGGCGAGGGCCCAGATGAGCAATCGTAGTATTCGCTTTCGAATGGCGGCCTCCGTGCCCGATGGAGATTGCCCGAAGCGCCCCCGGCCTGCAATACACCACGCCTCAATTTGAGTTCCATTCGAGATCATTTCGTAACTGCAACAAATTTTTGGCGTTACAGGAGGACATCTTCTAGAATACGGGCAGCATCTCACTGACGGACGAACGGCGTGCACGAACCAACCAAGCAAAATTCAGTTTTTCGCTTCGGCTTGTACGAGGTGAATAGCTCCACAGGCGAGCTGCGCAAAGACGGCAAATCACGCCCGCGCATCCAGGGCCAGCCGCTCGAAGTGCTGTTGCAGCTTGTTACCCGCCCCGGTGATGTAGTGACCCGGGAAGAATTGCGGCTTCTGCTTTGGCCTGTGGACACCTTTGTCGATTATGACCACAGCCTGAACACGGCGGTAAACAAACTGCGCGAGGCGCTTAGCGATTCCGCGGAAAATCCGCGGTTCATTCAGACGATTCCGCGCCGTGGTTATCGCTTCATCGCGTCGGTGGAATTTGTGCCGCATGGGGGATTTCGTCCCGCCGCGGAATCGCCGAGCGCGATCGCGGTCCCGCCGGAAGCTCCGGCGCCGAATTTCATCGGGAAACGCCGCGGCGAAACTCGCAATTTTGTGCTCAGCGATCCGCACGACCTTCCGGACGCCCCGCGCGGCGTGGTGCAGTTTCTCTTTTCGCTGATTCAAGTGATGTACCTGTGTTTTTACGTCGTCTCGCTGGCGCGATTGGAGTATGTAAAGCCGCTGCTGTCGCAAGCGGTTCCGCACCCGAAATGGCTGGTGGCGCTGCTGCTCGCCACGGCGCTCGTGGGAATACCGGTGCGGCTCTATTTGCTTTCCGCGTCTATTTTCGGATATCGCGGACTGCCTGTAAAATTCCTGTATCTGTTTCCGTTTGTGTTTCCCCTCGATGAGCTCTGGGCGCTGGCGCCGTTTTTACTTGTCGACGAAATTGGCGTCGGCCTGGCGCTGGCAGCCACCGCGGCCCTGCTCTACCTTCCGTTTTCGCAGCGCAGTTTAATGCTTATGGGCGAAGCCAATCCCACGCAAGCCGGCAATTACTAAGCGATTTCTCGCCCCAGTCAGAAAGAAGGGGAACCGCGGGTTTACTTGCTCTGTTTTCTGAGCTGCTGCAACGCTTCCTCAAACATTTTGATATTCTGAGGGGAGTCTGGCTCGGTTTGTGCCAGCCCTGAAGACATTTTAGTCAGCATGGCCAACTTCATTCTGCCGGGAATCCCAAATTCCTGTGCCGCCCGGGAAAACGCCTCCACTAATTTCGCGCCCATTTGATTCTCCTTTCATCTTCCGTGTACCGAACTTACAGGCGAGAGGGAATCCTGCAGCAGTTCTTGAATCGCCGCATGGACCCTGGCCATACTTTCTCCAAATTCCCCAATTTCGTCTGATCCGGAGATGTCGATCACCAGTCCGTCAACGTCCGCGCGCGCCAGATGCTCGGACACGGCCTTCAGGCCCGCAAGGCGAGACAGCACGCTCCGCACAGTCACAATTCCCAGCGCGCTCAACACCAACAGCAACCCTCCGCACACGCCCAGCGCTCCAATCAAGCTCTTGCGGACTTTCCTGCGCTGGGCCGCGACGGACTGCTGCACCCGCGCGTTGAGCCGAGTCACCACGGCGTCAAACAGATCCGTGGGCGCGCGATCCTGGCCCCTTACGATGCGGTCAGCTGATTTGAAATCGGCGTTCCCGGCGACGTACACCTCATACGCTGCCTGGTATTTCCCGCTCAGAATCTGGTGAGCCGTCAAGAATTGCTGCATCAATCCGCGAGCCTCCACGTCTTCCATCTGATTCGCGAGCGTCCCGGCGCCGGATTGTACGAGTTCCTCGTCCTGATGAAATTGCGCGGTGTATCTCTTCAGATCTTCGGGAGAGTGCCCCCGCAAGAGGATGTCCTTCCATTCCTGAACCTGCTTTTTGAAATCGACCTGCACCACCCGCGCCGCATCCATCTCCCGAACTTCGGAATCCAGCAGCGCGTCATAGCCGCGAGTGACTACGCGAATTTGCGCCAGCAAAACGATGCACAACATGCAAAACACGACCATCACGCCAGCGAAGAAAAGACTCAGCTTCTTGGAGATCTTCAAGTGTTTTCCCTCCTCAAGAGGATTCTCGCTCTCGGCCCATCAGAATCATTCGGAGCTGAATCATGCGCGGAAACAGATCGTCAACGAACGTGGCACGCCCACACTTCCACACGGATTCGTTGCAACTGCCTGGCCAATTAGCGGGCTTTAATGATTTCGGATCTTAGCTCGGCAGGTGACGGACCAACGTCGCGGACCGCAGCACCGGCGCCAAAATCAGCACCAGGATCAACCCCAAAACCGACGACCCTGGGTTGCCGAAATTCAACGTATAGCCAATCCTGTATCGTTTTGGCACCCACAGCGATGCGTCATCCGGATTGGAATACAAAATCCCATTCCGACCCTCGTCCGGCGGCTTCGCAGTTTTTTCCCAAAGCGCAATCACAGGACAGACCCAGCCCCGGGCAAGTCTACCGGACCGACAATAATCCAGACCGACAGCGGAATTGCTTCCGAGGTGTTTTTTGACCGGGAGTCCATCCTCGGACTGCGGGAAACCGCGATTCCTTGGTTCGCCTCGGCGTGAGCCCTCGGTGCGAGCGCTCACGATGACCGACCCTGGGATTTTCCCCGTACCCCTTATAATTATCGCGGCGAAACAAATATTCGAGATAGGCTATCCGGTTTCGGAAGTAAGATCTGCAGCCAGGAGAAATACCACATGCACTCACCCGTCCGGTCGTTGTTCGTGGTCATTGCGGCTCTCGTTCTTGTGATGTGCCTCATGCCTTATGGATTCGGGAAATCCGGCAACGCGGCCGCATCGCAGCAAGCGCAATCGCAATCCGCTGCCGGCCCGGTAAACATACTGGTCGCGCGCCTGGATCTGCAGCGCTACAAGGCCATCATCAAGGGGTTGACGCAGTTCGGCGACCGCCGCCAGGGGACAGAACGCAATCGCCAGGCCATCGACTGGATCGAAGCACAGCTCAAAAGCTATGGCTGCACCAACATCGAGCGCCTGAAATACAACTACCAGCCACCATCTCCCGATACGCGCAGCACCATGGCCAATACGGCGGGAGGTCCGGGAACGCCAACGCCCGCCGGCGCTATTTCCGTCGGAGGCGGATACCCGAAAGGCCTCCGCGTTCGCACCGGCGTGAACAATGATCCGAACGCCCAGCCGGACCCGAAGCTGCGCGCGCTCGATTCCCCGCCGTCCATGCCGGGGCCACGCGAAGAAGTCTACTGCACGAAGATCGGCGCCACGCACCCGGATGAAATGTTTATCCTCAGCGCGCACATGGACGGAATCGGCTGGGGTGAAGCCGGCAACGACGATGGATCCGGCACCGCCCTGGTGATGGAAGTCGCCCGAGTATTGAGCAGCCCGGACGTGCGCACGGAGCGATCGATTCGTTTCATCCTGTGGAACAACGAGGAAACCGGACTGAACGGCAGTTCCGCATATGTCGACCAGCGAAAAAATCTTCAAGGGCAGGAAATGCCCCCAGGGTCCGGAAAATATCCCGAACCCAAATGGCTGGGAACGATCCAGCATGACATGATGCTGTTCGATCACGGCATGCCACGCGAAGACGGCACCATGAGCAAGGAACAACGCCCCGAAGCGGACATCAACGTTGAATTCCAATTGAATTCAAAATTTGCGACGCAATCGCAGGCGCTCGCCTGGACGTTCGAGCAGGCGAATGAAAAATACGCAACCGACTATCCCGCCACCGTTGGCAGCCATATGACCAACACGGATTCCAATCCCTTTATGGACGTGGCGCCGGCGATCAGCATCCGGGAGAACGAGCGCGGTCCGCAGATTGGCAACGGCTGGGATCCCCAATGGCACCAGCCAACGGATCTTTATACCACCTACAACGAAAAGGATTTCCGCCTGGGCTTGAACGCCGCGCAAACAACATTGGCGGCCACAGCCCAACTGGTCGACGCAACCTTAATAACAGAAAAATCCACAACGCATTAAGGTAGGCATTTGGTGGCGCAGGCTTCAGCCTGTGGATTTTGGTTCTCGCAGGTTCTAAATTCCGCAGGCTGAAGCCTGCGCCACTCACGCACAGCCTGTATTGCCCGTGTTCCGCGGTTCATGCTAGCGTGCTTGAAGCTGTGTCGGACGCGGCCATGCGCAAACATTTTTAATTCAGGGGCACAATTTATGAAATGGACGCCGGGTGAAGAAAGCGGAGACATCGAGGATCGCCGCGATGAAGGCGGTGGCGGCGGATTCCAGATTGGCGGCGTTCACATCGGCATTGGCGGCGCTATTGTTCTGGCGATTCTCAGTTTTGTTTTCAGGACCAACCTGTTCAGCCTGCTGGGCGGCGGCGCCGGCGTAGCTTCCGGCACAACCGTCAGCCAACCGGACCCGGCCCGCGATGCCGCCGAAAAGCCACTGGTGGAATTCGTATCGTTCGTCCTCATTGACGCGCAAAACACCTGGACCAAAATTCTGCCGCAACAGACCGGCACTCCCTACCATCACGCCAAGCTGGTGCTGTTTCGTGATTACACCCAATCAGGGTGCGGCGGCGCGCAGTCCGCCACCGGCCCATTCTATTGTCCCGAGGACGAGAAGGTTTACATTGACCTGAGTTTCTTTGATGAGCTGAATCGCCGCTTCGGTGCGCCCGGCCAATTTGCACAGGCATATGTTCTGGCGCACGAACTGGGGCATCACATTCAGAAGCTGACGGGAATTGACGCCAAGGTGCGCCAGCTTCAGGAAAGCAATTCGCGCGAAGTGAATCCGCTCTCCGTGAAAATGGAACTGCAGGCCGATTGCTTTGCCGGCGTCTGGGCGCATTCCACGCAACAGCGCGGCCTGCTGGAAAAGGGCGACGTGGAATCGGCGCTGGGTGCGGCGTCGGCGGTGGGCGATGATCACCTGCAGAAGATGGCCACCGGCCATGTCAGCCCCGAATCCTTCACTCACGGAACTTCCCAGCAGCGCATGCAGTGGTTCAATTCCGGCCTGGATCAGGGCACGATCGCCGCCTGCAATACCTTTGGCCAGCCGCAATGAGTGGCACAGGCTTCAGCCTGTGGAATTCGGGCCCTGCGAGAACCGAAACCAGCAAACTGAAGTCTGCGCCACTCCCTGAAGGCACACACTGAACAAAATCAGGTTTCTGGCCGATCCGGGGAGCGCCAGCCCCTCGTGTATCATCTTACGATGGCGTCTCCGACGGCAAAATATCCTCGTGTACTCTATCTGATCGGCGTATTTAAACTCTTCAAAGGATTGGTGCTGTTCGCCGTGGCGATCGGCATCATCAGGCTCCTCAATAAAGATTTGTCCCTCGAGGTCTATCGTTGGGCGAATGCCTTCCGCGTGGACCCGGAAAATCATTTCGTTCAGCGGCTGCTAGTGCGGCTTTCAATTCTGGACGAAAAAAAACTGAAAGAATTGAGCGTGGGCACGTTCTTCTATGCGGGGCTGTTCCTCACTGAAGGCACCGGCTTGCTGCTCCGCAGACACTGGGCCGAGTACTTCACGATGATCGTTACCGGGACCTTCATTCCCCTGGAAGTTTATGAACTCGCCCGGCGAACCACGGTTGCGAGAGGCGTCATCCTTCTGCTGAATATCGCCGTGATCATCTATTTGGCAATTAATCTTCGCCGCGAACGACGGAGATAGCGCTTCACTGTAGCCATCGCTCACGAAAGCACCGTTTTCGGCGGCTGCCGCCGTGTCCTGCGATTTTTGCGCTGCTCCCGGTCGGCTTTTCCTGTGATAAAATTCCGCCCATGCAGCGAAGACAATTTCTGGTTCTTTCCGCGGCCAGCGTCGGCGGCGTGCTGGTGTACTCGCTCGATCGCCGCGTCTCGCGCCTGTTTGCCCAGGAAAAAACAACCCAAACTCTGAAAATTCCTCTGCGCTTTTTTAGCGAGGAAGAGGCGCTGATCGTAGCGGCAGCTGCGGCGCGAATCTTTCCCAGCGACGATTCCGGTCCGGGCGCGAAGGAAGCAGGCGTGGTGATCTACATCGACAGGCAGCTCGCCGGCCCCTACGGACGCGACCGTTTCCGTTACACGCAGGGCCCGTTCGACGAAAATGCTCCCCGTGAATTCGGCTATCAGGGCAAGGCCACTCCCGCCGAAACCTATCGAGCGGGTCTGAAGAGCCTCAAAGGTTTTGACAAACTCGCTCCCGAAGAGCAGGACAAGAAACTCGAGCAAATCGAAAACACGCATCTCTTCGCCCTGCTGCGCCAGCACACCCTCGAGGGAATGTTTTGCGATCCTGTGCACGGCGGCAACATGGACATGGTCGGCTGGCAACTAGTCGGATTTCCCGGCCCGCGCATGACCAATTACGCGGAGATCGACAAACACTTCGGCGAAGCATTCCGCCCCAAGCCCATCAGCCTGGAACAATCCATCGGCCGCAAGGTCCACACCACGGAAGACGAAGGAATGAAATCATGAAGACGCTGCCGTCAACCGACGTGCTCATCATTGGCAGCGGCTGGACCGGGCTGCTGATGGCCAAGGAATTAAGCGGACGCACGCCGCTCTCCATCACGATTCTGGAGCGCGGCCGGCCGCGCCAGGCCGAGTACATCACCGGCATGGACGAACTGGAATTTTTCGTGCGCATGCACATGATGCAGGATCCCTCCACGGATGCCATCGCCATTCGCCATGATGCCAGCGAGCCTTCGCACCCCATCCGTCAATTCGGCGCGTTTCTGCCGGGCACCGGTGTGGGCGGCACCGGCGAACACTGGGGAGCGGTCTACCCGCGCCTGATGCCCGACTGTTTTGAGATGTATTCCAAGACCGTGGAGCGTTACGGCAAACAGAAGTTACCGGAAGATCACTCGATTCAGGATTGGGGCATTACCTACGACGAGATTGAGCCGTACTACGCGCGCTCCGAGCGCGAAGTTGGCATTTCCGGAAAAGCCGGAAACCTGAATGGAACAAAGATCGAGGGCGGTAACATCTTCGAGGGCCGGCGCAGTTCGGAATATCCCATGGGACCCACCAAGGTGCCGTACTTCCCCACCCTCTTCGGAGAAACAGTGAAATCGTTGGGCTACCATCCGTTCGTCAACGCCACGGCGATTCCAAGTGTGGAGTACACGAATCCCGACGGCGTCACACGCCCACCCTGCGCCTTCTGCGGATTCTGCGAACGCACTCCGTGCATGATTGGCGCGAAGGCCCAGCCCACCAGCGTTTATTTACCGGTGATTAAAAACAGGAAAAGCGTATCCCTGAAAACTGGCATCACCGTGCGGCGCATCGTGCACGAAAATGGCCCCAATGGCGAACGCGCGCGCGGCGTCACGTACTTCGATGAATCCGGCGAAGAAGTTTTTCAGCCCGCCGATCTGGTGATTCTCGCCACCTACACGCTGGGCAACAACCACCTCTTGTTTCTCTCGGGAATTGGCACGCCCTACAACCCGTCCACCGGCAGAGGCACTCTGGGGAAAAATCTCACGCACCAGCTACAGTTCGGCGTCAACGTGTTCATGGAAAAACCGCTCAACCGCTTTATGGGCGCGGGCGGAACGGGTATTCGCATGGCCGATTTCGACGCCGACGTTTTCGACCACAGCAAAGTCGGATTTATCCGCGGAGGCGTGATCGGCGCCACCATGACCGGCACGCAACCGATCTCCACCTTCGGGGATCTTCCGCGCTCGCTAAAAGTGCCCCGCTGGGGTTCCGCCTGGAAAAAAGCTTCCATGGAGTGGTATGACCGTACCGCCAATATCGGATTCGGCGGCGAACACATTCCCTACGTCGGCAATTATTTCGATCTCGACACCACCTACAAAAATCCCGCGGGCGATCCGCTGCTGCGCATGACCATTGACTGGCGCGAAAACGAGCGCAAGATTGTCGACTTCATGAACGCCAAAATGGTGGAAATCGGCCGCGCTATGGGCGCAAAGGACGTGAATCCGTTCCCCGGCTACTTCAACTACGACGTCACGCGCTACCAGTCTACGCACGTGCAGGGCGGCACGATCATGGCCACGTCGCCCGACCGCGGCGCGGTCAACATGCACCAGCAACACTGGGACGTTTCCAACCTCTTTGTAATCGGCGCCTCCACGTTCCCCAACAGCGGCGCCGCCAATCCCACGCCGACGATTCTCGCCCTGACGTATCGCACGGCGGATACGATCGTGGATCAATATCTGAAGAAACCGGGAATGCTGGCGTAGAAGCGTTCCAGGCGGGATTTGCTGCTGCCTCGATAGCAGTTTTTAGGGTATTGGCTTACAAGTCATTTCAATATTCTCAATCATCTCCTCGGACAGCTGTTTTGCCCTAAACTCTTCGCAGTTCGCGAACAAAGGGGTTCCGTCGCTATCCGGGCGACCTGAAAAGATTGGGTTCCAGGCTCCGGGGATCCTGGTGTGACCGCAAATCGCGCTGTGCAAATTCCTGGGAGGTTTGAGAACCATGTCGTGTCGAGATTTGCTGCGGGCCATCGCAATTTTTGCGCTCCTCGGAGCGGCTCCTCTGGCAGCGCAAACCATTCACGTCCCGGCGGACCAGGCAACGATTCAGAGCGCCATCGTTGCGGCTGTCAACGGCGACACGATTCTGGTGGCTGCCGGAACCTACAAGGAAAACATCGATTTCAAGGGCAAGGCGATTACCCTACAGAGCGAGCAAGGACCCGCCGTGACGATCCTCGACGGCCAGCACCTGGGAACGGTCGTGACCTTCGACACCGGAGAAACGTTGGCATCCGTTTTGAACGGATTCACGATCGAAAACGGCAGCACTACATTCGGAGCCGGAATTTACATCCTGGATGCCTCTCCCACGATCACCGGCAATGTTTTCGTCAACAATATTGAAAGCTCCGGCGGATACGGAGCTGCCATTGGAGGAAATGTCTCCTCTCCGGACATCGAGCGGAACTCCTTTGAGAACAATTCCTGCGACGCCCAATTTCTCTCCGGCGTCGTGAGCTTTATCAATGGCTCCTCACCGAAGATCGCCAACAATGTATTTGCAAATAATCCCTGCCGCGCGATCAACATGACGCTTCCCTCGGTCGCGGCGCCCACCATCGTCAACAACACCATTTTCGGCAATAGCGTCGGCATTCGAGTGGATGGGCGGGGCGTGACTTCGACGCAAATTTACGAAAACAATCTGATCGTCAATAACACCATCGGACTGGAAGTGGATTTCGGCGTGCCGGCCGACGATCCGACGTGGAAATACAATCTTGTTTTCAAGAACGGGACCGATTATTCGGGAATCACCAGCCTGACCGGTACTTTGGGAAACATTTCCGCCGATCCCCTTTTTGTGAATTCCGGTACGGGTGATTTTCACCTCCAGCAGGCGTCACCCGCAATCGACGCCGGAGACAATGCCGCGCCGAACCTGCCCGATACCGATTTTGACGGCAATCCCCGCATTCTGGGCGGCAAGGGAAACTGCACCGCCGTGGTCGACTTGGGCGCCTACGAATTCGCTCGCGTGTCGGTTCTGACCTTTTCACCGCCAAGCCTGACGTTCCCCGACCAGCTTGTTGGAGCGGGGAGTACACCTCAATCCGTGAATGTGCACAATACGGGAGGCGCGGCCGTATCCGTGTGCAGCGTCGCGATCACAGGGGATTTCTCCGAGACGAACTCTTGCCTGGGTGCACTCGCCGCCAACGGAACTTGCCAGATTCACGTCACGTTCACGCCGGCGGCTCGCGGCGTTCGATCCGGACTCATCAACGTTTCGACCGATGACGCTGGAGGCCCGCAGAGCGCCGCCGTTTCGGGAAACGGAATCTTGCCGGTGGCGGTACTTTCGCAGCCCAGTCTCACATTCACAGCCCAGCTGATCGGAACGACAAGCACGGTAATGAGCGTAGGTCTGTCCAACACAGGACTGGACCCGCTCTCAATCGCAAGCATCACTGCGACTGGAGATTTTTCGCAATCGAACACTTGCGGTTCCGTCGTGGCCCCCAGCTCGAACTGCACCATCAACGTTACCTTTGCGCCCACGGTTACAGGAAATCGATCTGGAGCCGTGACCATTACCGACGGCGCCGCCGGCAGTCCACGCATCGTCGGACTTGCCGGCACGGGAGCCGATTTCCACCTTGCGGTGGCCACGGGAGGGTCGACCAGCCAATCCGTGAATTCCGGACAAACCGCAACCTATAACTTGCAAATCGTGCCCGTGGTTTTCGCTGGAACGGTTTCACTGGCGTGTTCGGGAGCGCCACCGGGCGGCTCATGCCAGATTTCACCGGCCTCCGCAACCCTCGATGGCGCCAACGCGTTTCCCATCTCGGCGGTCGTGAAGACGGCGCAGTCAGCGTCTTTGCCCACGTCACTTTTCGGGGATTTCCCCAAGCCTGAAAAATTTTTATCGACGTTGTTCCTGGCCGGTTTTATTGTCCTCAGCGTCGCCGTTTTCGCGACGCTGCGCGTGAAGCGCCGCGCGCTTCTATTCACTGTTTCGGCGTTGGGGATTTTTGCGACTGCCCTGCTGTTGAATGGTTGCGGTGCCGCGCCTGCGAATCCCAGCGCCCCGCAACCGGTCACATATACGCTCAACGTAACAGGGCAAGCCAGTGGGGTGAGTCGATCGCTGGCACTCACGCTGGTTGTGAAGTAGACGTACGCGGAAGTGGCGCAGGCTTCAGCCTGTGGGGTTTGAATTTCTCCCAAGTCGAATTTCCATTAGGGCGTCCCGTCCCTAGCAGAATTCCACAGGCTGAAGTCTGCGCCACTCCGATCTGCGAAGTTAATCCTGCTCGATCTTAATCCGCACCGGCTTGCCGATTTGCAGGCCCGCTGCTTGCGGTTCATCCATATAAATGCTGCAGCAATAGTAGCGGTCCGCTACCGAAACCCCTGAGACCGGATCGCGCTCCAGCGTAACCATGATTCGGTACTCGGGGCGTTTGCTCCAGCTCTGGCTTCTCACTTTTTCCGTGAGGTTCCCGGTCAGCACCACATCGGATTTCGGATTGCAGTCCGCGGCATTCACAGCGTTGTAGTCCCCAAGGCGTTCCGATCTAAGAGCGGAAGCCAGTGCTCGCGTGAGTTCCGACATCCCGATAGATTCCACGGACGCACCGTTTTTCTGACCTGCGGCATCCGCCTCGGGACGCCGCACGAGGGACTCCAGGTCCAGCTTCCCCATCGATTCCTTTACAGTTTCCGCGTCGACAAATTCCTGGCCGCGATGGAATGCCAGCAGCAAAGAGCTGAAGCACAGGCTGTTAATTCGCCGCGGCACACCCTGACTCGATTCGGCGATCAGGTCGAGAGCATCGCTCGAGAACAGCAGCCTGTCGGTCCAGCCGGCGGCGCGCAGGCGAAATTCGATGTAGGCCGACGTTTCGGCTGGAGTCAGCGTCTTCAGGCTGGCCAGCACGGCGATGCGCTGGCGCAGTTGCACGAGCCCGGGCCGCATCAGCGTCTCCGCAAGCTGCGGTTGTCCGGCCAAAACGATTTGGATGAGTTTGGAATGCGTGGTCTCAAAATCAGAGAGCAGGCGAATCGTTTCCAGAACCGGTTCCTGCAGGTTTTGCGCTTCGTCCACCACCAGCACGAACCGGCGGCCGCGCAGCATTTCCTCAAGTAGCGCCTGATTGAGCGCGCGATGCATGGCCACGACATCCATGCCGGTATGATCGACTTCCAGTTCATTCAATATGTAGCAAAGCAAATCACGCGAGCTGCATTGCGTCTGGAACAGGAACACGACGCGCGCCGACTCGCTGAGCTCTTCCATCAATTTATGCAACAACGTCGTCTTGCCCATGCCCGGTTCAGCGACCATCACCATGAATCCGCGAAAATGTTCGATGCCGTCCTTGAGCGATGCCAACGCTTCCTGGTGCGATGGGCTTAGATAAAGGAATGTGGGATCCGGGGTAACGTCAAAGGGCTGTTGCGGGATTCCGAAATACGACAGCACGTCGGTCGGTACCGCCTTATGTCTCGATCCAGCGCTTGCCTCGCGGAACGCGTTTGCGCCCATTGTTGGGAAAGCATTCATCGCTTCGGGCGGCCTCGGAGTGCGATCTCCAGATCCCGAGGGATTCAGTATAGCCAGCGTCGCTGGAATCAGTTCGGGTAACGTTGCGTCCGTCGCCGGAGCCGCCGCGATTTCGGAATTAGGGGCAAACGCACGCGGATCAAGCTCCTCGAACGGGGACGATGCGGAATCCATTTTCACCTCTTCTGGGATAGGAAGGACCGAAATCTCAACAGGTGTTGCCGCGGAAGCCGCGGATTTTGCCGGCGTTGCGGTGATTGCCCTCTCGCGGGCCGTATATTCCAAACACGTATCGACCAGGCCGCCGTGCTGTACGACCGTCGTCGCCGTGCGGCGGGAGCCGTCCGCAGAATTATTTCCCGTCATGCGATGATTGCCGTTTGCCGATCGCGTCGCGTAAATTTTGCGCGGAGTTTTGGCGGTCATTGCCCAGTACCGCAGCGAGAGGGCCAGGAGTCCAAAAAGGATCGCGCAAATTCCGTAGACCAGATACGTTTCAATTCCAGCAGTCAGCGGACACATATTTGTTATCTTTGAAACCTCCGAAACGCCTAAGAACTGGTGCAATGATTTGCCGCCTGGGTCGCCCGATTCGATCTGCCATCTGGCGGTGGAGTTGGGCGTCTTTCTCCACGGCGCGAGCTGTCCGATTGCGATTTCAATTTAAGCATGCCGCCGGAAAATGACCGATAGGCGGCTAGATTCAAAATTTTTGGCCCTCGGGTACTGGAACTCGTTGGGCCGACTTAACCCGCTTGTTATCATTATCTTGCTAGCATCCCGGAAGGCCTCTCACAGGCCTTGCTAAGGGCCTAGCTTTGGTGCTCCCAGTACCCGTCTTTTCGCAAATCGGTAGGGTAACTCGCGGCGGAAGCTGCCCGGGAACGAGACTCGCCGCCGCCATATGCTAGAATCTTGCACCGGAATTCGAGGTGTTCGAAAACCAATGAAAATTACTCGAGAGGACGTATTGAAGGTCGCCGCTCTGGCCAATCTGGAGCTGTCCCCGGCAGAAGTTGATACCTACCGCGGCCATCTCGACGATATCCTCACCTACATTGACAAATTAAATGAGATTGACACGTCCGGTATCGAACCGCTGACACAGGTGGTCGCGGCTTCCAACGATGATTCGGCCCTGCGCGAGGACATTATCGTCCGCGCCGATATCATCACCGAAGTCCTGCAGGGCGCGCCCGATCCCGATCCGCCGTATTTCCGCGTTCCCCGGGTGATCGAAAAGTGAGCGCCTCTCCCACCTGGACGATTCCCGAAGTTCGCTCCGCTCTGGATGCGCGGCGAATTTCCGCGTGCGAGCTGGTGAAGGAGTTCTACGCGCGCATCGAGCAGCGCAACGCCGAGCTCAACATCTATCTGGCGCTTTCGCCCGAGCGCGCCTACGCCCAGGCGGACCGCATTGACGCCTCGATTGCGGCGGGGGATGCGCTTCCATCGCTGGCAGGCGTGCCCATTGCCGTGAAAGACGTCATCAGCACCCACGGGGTTCCCACCACCTGCGGCTCGCGCATTTTGGAAGGTTACAAGCCGCCGTACGATGCCACCGCGGTTACGAGCGCTTGAGCGCGCCGGCGCGATCGTGCTCGGCAAGACGAATTGCGATGAATTTGCCATGGGCAGTTCGAACGAAAATTCCGCCTACGGACCGGTGCGCAATCCGGTCGCACCCGACCATGTTCCCGGAGGATCGAGCGGCGGCTCAGCGGCGGCCGTCGCGGCTGATCTGGCCGTAGCGTCGCTCGGTACGGATACCGGAGGATCGGTTCGGCAGCCCGGATCCTTTTTGCGGAGTGCCCGCGCTGAATCCCGAGCTACGGCCGCGTTTCGCGGTACGGCCTGATCGCCTACGCGTCTTCGCTGGATCGGATCGGACCGTTCGCGCAACCGTGCGCGATGCCGCTGACGATCATGTCCGTGATTGCCGGGCGCGACCCGCTGGATTCGACTTCCGCTTCTGTTGCAGTTCCCGACTACGCCGCCGGACTCGGAAGGTCCCTGCACGGTTTGCGCATCGGCATTCCCGATGATTACTTTGGCGAGGGGATCGATCCTGAGGTGCGCAAGAAGATTGAGTCGGGAATTGCGTTGCTCGAGAAACTCGGTGGCCGCCGCGTATCCATCCGCATGCCGAACACGGAGTACGCCATTGCGGCTTACTACATCATTGCCACGGCTGAGGCCAGCTCAAATCTGGCGCGCTATGACGGCGTGCGCTACGGTCCACGCGTGCCTGGATCGACGCTGATCGAAATGTACCAGAAGACCCGCGGGCGCGGATTTGGCGCCGAGGTAAAGCGGCGCATCGTACTGGGGACCTACGTGCTCTCGGCCGGCTACTACGACGCGTACTACTTGAAGGGACAGAAAGTCCGCGCCCTGATCGCCCGGGATTTCCGCGAAGCGTTCGAGCAAGTGGATGCCATTGTGACGCCCACTTCGCCCGTGCCCGCGTTTCGGTTGGGAGAGCGCACCGCGAGTCCGCTGCAGATGTATCTTGCTGATATTTACACGGTTACCGGATCGCTGGCGGGCGTGCCGGGCATCTCAGTGCCGTGCGGGAAAACAGCGGCCGGACTTCCCGTTGGACTGCAGATCTACGGACCGGCGTTCGGAGAGGAGCGCGTCCTGCAGATGGCGCACGCGTTTGAACACGCCGGCGGAGCGAATCTTTAGCCGTAAATTTCTTCGTGGCGCCGACGCGCCAAGTGCTTCCGAACGTGCACAGAATTCCGTAGCCGCGTACTAAAAATCACACACTTTTGCTTTCGACGAACCGTTCGTACGCCACCGCAGTGAGGTTCCCCACTCGCATTTCTCCCGCTAAAGCTCGCTATTCGTGACGCTTGCAAATTCGCATTGGCACCGAGCACCGCGGCGCTCAAAACGGCAGGACGATTGCTCAGGAAAATATGCAATGGTGTGGCTGATTTGTGATCGGATTTTGATCGGGCTGGAATGTAGCGGTGACGCTTGGGCCCTTACCATCTACCAGCCGCTGGCATGCGCGAACAGTCAGCGCCAATCATTCGCTTCACATTAGACGATGACGGAGAAGGGTGCCGGAAAATGATCACAGTGAAATCGACCCAGAAAATTTTCACCGAAGATGAAATTTCCAACCTCACCGGGATCTGCATCGACCACCTTCGCGACGTAGCCCGCAGCAAACACCTTGGCTCCCTTGTGCGCGCCGCCGGCGCCGCTGGAGGCCAGGCGGAACGATTGCAATTCAGCAACACCGATCTGAGCGTGCTGACCGCCCTGTTTCCCCGCTGCGAACACTGAGGCCGCCTACACTCCGCTCGACCGCGGGATTCCTGACCTCGCAATTACAAACCCTGACAGGCTGAAGCCTCCCCTGCCTTCCGCCATTGCGCCCCGCCAGTTTGAGCGTTATCCTCGGACGCAGGAAAAACCAGCTGGACCCTTTCGGCATCGTAAATCCAGTGCAACGAAGCGCAAAATTCGCAGGTATCCTGAGATTTTCGGCCTCCTTCACGCTTGTCATGGTGGCGCTGCTGGCCGTTCTGCCGGATGGCGCGAACAGCCTCCTCGGAAACGCGCCTGCAGCACAGGACGCCGACGCTAAATCCCCCGCCGCGACCAAGCAGATTCCCGCAGCCATTCCCAAGGGCAAGAAGCTGATCCTCTCCGACGGAACGTTTCAGATGGCTCGTGAGTACACGGTGGAGGGTGACCGGGTGCGCTACTGGAGCGTGGAGCGCTCCCAATGGGAAGAAATTCCGGCGACCCTGGTCGATTGGGACGCCACGCACAAGGCCGAAACCCAACAAGTGGCTCAGGATGCGGAGCTGAAGGCCAAAATCCATGCCTCTAACCTGACCCAGCTGACCAAGGACATTGACGTTGACCGCAGCCTGGAAATCAAGCCGGGACTTTTCCTGCCGGACGCCGTCGGCTTCTACGCTTTGGACCGCAACAAAAATGTTCGTGGGATGAAGCAAAGCACGGCGGAGATCAAAACATCAACGGGCCGCGAAGTCGAGAAAATCCTGAGCGGGGTGCCGTTAATTCCGGGCAAAAGGACCATGTATATTCCCGGAGAGCACGCGGCTATGCGATTAGCCACGTCCGAGCCTGAGTTCTTCATGCGTCCTGCCGATCAGCGCGAGCCCCGTTTCCGTCTGCTGCGCGCACAAGTCAAAGGCGGGCATCGCATCATTGACAGCGTTAGCGTTGAGTTTACGGGACAGGAGAAGCACAACGCCACCGACATCGAAATTCAGACCTGGACGCCGGCCAGCGGCGTATTCCGCTACACCGTCGACCAGCGCCTCGAACCCGGTGAGTACGCCTTCGTCGAAATGACCGGCGACGGGATCAGCGGCTACGTTTGGGATTTCGGAATTGATTCGCAGGGAGAGAAACCTTTGAAGTAACCAGGGCGAGTGCCCCGAGCTTTGAACGATTTTAATTTCGGAGGATGCCGCATCCTTTGTGGTGTTCAAAGAGTGCGGGTTTACAGTGCACACTTCACCCCGATCGTGGATGAGGGCACAAACTCTGACCCGAAGTTTTGGGCAGGATCCAATCCAAACCCCGACCCTTCTTAAACCTCGAACGGTCGGGCACCCCATAACCCCAACAACTTCTCCCACCAGTGGACTATCTGAGTGGCATCCTTTCGGCGTAAAACGAACGTCAACAGAATATGCGTATACTCGCCCCTCTCGCGAAGTTTGCTCCAATCATCTTTAGCCAGTGAGCCGGCGGGACAGGAGTGTGCGACTTTATCCGGTAGAGTGGAAAATTCCTTGTCGATCGGCTTCGCCCGGTAAATCGAATCAACATGGTACCGTTGCCCATCAAGAAGATCGAATCCGAATCGAAATCGACGGAATGAGGTTTGTCCGGCAGCGGCGCCCCATGAAATTTTCAGCGAACTGGCGACGCGGTGCATTTTAGCGCAAAATGATTTCGATGTCTTTTTCACCGCCCGCTCGATGATGAGCAATCAGGGAAACCTTGGACCTGTGCCGATGATGAGCTTATTGGGAGCGCTTTCTGCAGTCGCAACCGCCTGTATTCTCTATTTCGTGGCCAGTCACCGCGCTAAGACGAAAGCAACGAAGTCCGGTCTGCATCCCGCGGGCTGGCGGGAACGTCGACGCAACAACCGCCAGATCCTCGAGGGAACCGTGGGAATTTATGGACGCGGGCTCGCGGGTCAGCCGTTTTACGACGAAGCACGCATCGTCGACGTAAGCGAGAGTGGCGGCCGGTTGCAGTTGAGCGCGCCGGTGCACACCGGGCAAGAGCTTCTGGTGATCAATGACGCGAGGCCGGGAGAAAATATCGGCCGCGTGGTGCGCGTCCGCATCGACGACAACAAAACATTTGAAGTCGCCGTGGAATTTCTCAACCCCCTCCCCGAATTTTGGCAGCGCGTTGACCCGTCACTGCCCCGGGCCTGATCGTTTCCCGCTTTAAAGGCGAGCAAACGGCATCACGATGCAACCAACGGTTGCGAGCACGGTCGCGTGGATCAGGACGCGCTGTTTTTTGGCTGGAGAACGGCGGGCGACGGCAATTCGCTCAAAACGGAGAGCATCTCGGAGATGCGAAACGGTTTCTGCAGGAAGTGGTTTCCTTCGCGGCCGGCTCGTTCGCCGACTGCGGCGCCGACGAGGTCTCCGGTCATGAATACGAAGGTAGGACGCGGGCCGGAACGGCTCGACAGCAGGTCCAGAATATTGTCGTGAAGGTCGAAACCGGATACGACTCTGCCGGATACGGACTCCAGATTTAAATCGCACAGAATCACGTCATAAGAATTTCGCAGCGCAAGTTCGATGGCCTTTTCCGACGAGGATGCGCGATCGACAGAACATCCGCGAGCCGCCAGGCTGTCGGTCACCAGCTCCAGAATGCTTTCTTCGTCATCCACCACCAGAATTTTCTTGCGGGAAAGCGTGGAAGCCGGCGGTTCAGGGGCTTCCGCTTTGCTCGCTGAAGTTACAGGGGCGACGACGGCTACTGACTCCGTGCAAACCGGCAGCGACACGGTGAAAACCGAGCCGCCGGCAGGGCCGGGCTGCGCGGAAATATCGCCATTATGTTCGCGCACAATCGCCATGCAAATACTCAGGCCAAGACCCGTGCCGCGTCCAGGCCGCTTGGTGGTGAAAAAGGGATCGAAAATGCGCGGCAGCAATTCACGGCGGATTCCGGCGCCGTCATCCTGAAACGTCACCAGCACGCGGTCGCCGACCACGCCCAAACGAATTCGCAGCGTTCCGCGTTCGCGCACTTCGTGAATGGCCTGCTCGGCATTCACAATCAGATTCAGAAACACCTGCGTCAGCTGGTTGGAATCGCCCAGAACCGTGGGAAGGTCAGGACGCGCGGCAAGGTCCACGTGAACGTGATTGGAACGCAAAGAATGTTCGTGGAGCTGCAAGGTGCGCTGCAGCAGGTCCGGCAAATGCAGCAGCGTGCTGCGCGGAGTTGACGGGCGTGAGAAAACAAGCAGGCTTTGCACGATGTGGGCGGCGCGGCGCGCCTGGCGATGGGCCAGATCGAGCTGGCGGCAAGACGTTTCATCACTAGCCTGGTCGCGCAACAATTCGGTAACGCCGAGGATGGCGGTCAGCGGATTGTTCAATTCATGGGCGACGCCGGCAATCATCTGGCCCATGGCCGCCAGACGCTCCGATTGAATCACCTGCTGCTGCAGCCGCTGCTGCTCGGTGATGTCACGCGCAGAAGCAATCACTCCGGTAATGCTGCCGGTCTCATCATGCAGCGGCCGGGCGGAAGCCCGAAACACGCGCCACGCGCCATTCTTATGCTGCGTGCGATATTCGATCTGCCCGTCGGAAAGCCTCTTGTAAATCAAATCATCGAACAACTCGAGCATCGCCGCGCGGTCCGCTGGATCCGTGCGCCCGCCCATTCTCTTCCCGATCAATTCTTCGGGCCGGAATCCCAGAATCTCGGTAATCTGCGGGCTGACAAAGGTGTATCGTCCGTCGGTATCGAGCGCGATCACCAGATCCGGGAAACTGTCCATCAGCCGCCCGGCAAACTCCTGCTCGCGGTGCAGGCGCCGTTCCATCTCGCGCTGCTCGGTGACGTCCACAAACGTTCCCTGGTAGCGTACAAACTTGCCGGTGGGGTCGCGGATGGCCGCCGTGGTATGAACCGCCACCACGTCATGTCCATCCTGGCGATGCCGTAAAGTGATTTCGTGCGCGCGCAGGAATCCGAGGCTTGCGAGCTGATTCTGCTCCTCCGCGCGATCCGCCGACTTCTGGTACAGGGAGGAGATTTCGCGATTCAGTAAATCTTCCTTATTTTCAAAACCGAGCATCTGCGCGAGCGCCGGATTGACTTCCGTGATGCGGTCATCGGCGGACGCCAGGTAGACGCCTTCGCGCAACGTCTGGAAAAGTTCGGTAAAGCGCGTTTCGCTTTCGCGTTCCTTGGTGACGTCCCGCGCAAATCCGCTGATTCCGTGCACCACGTCGTCCCGCACGATGGCATGCAGCACGCAATCGAAATAGCGCAGCACGTTGGTCTGCTTCACGCGCGCGCGCACCACGCCGGTCCATCGCCGCCGCTGCATGAACCGCGGCAGCCACTGCTCCAGCGCCATGCGGTCGCTAGCCTCGGGAAGATCAAAAAATTCATCCAGCCGCCGTCCCACAACATCGGTAAAGGACAAACCAAGCAGGTCCGCAAAGCTGCGGTTGACCGTTAGAATCCGGCCGTCGTTAGTAACGGAAAACAGAAGATCTTCGAACGTGTCAATCAGGTCGCGGTAGCCCTGCTGCGATCGCGAAATCAGGGAAAAAAGCTGATCGAGTTGTTCGACATTGTGACCGGGCTCGGTACGCTGCTCGATGCCGCGCACCAGCCCTCGCAACTCCGCAATTTCGTTGGTTTTGGACCACGCGTAGGCAACGAACAGACCAACCAGGATAACCAGACCCACGGGCAACGCTTTGAGATTGAGCGGAATGGCCTGCAGGGATTGCCAATTGGTCGCGGCAAACGCCACTGCCAGCGCGCCGAGCAGCAGCAGCGTAGAGCGCCAGACTCCGCGCTCCCGACGACTGAGCTGGTCCCGTTCAGAATGGGCCGAAGGCGATTCGGCCGCAGCATCCGCGCGCGGCGTAGAGTCTTTATTCATCAGCTAGTTGTACTGGAAGGCAGCTCCGGCTGGGCGGGGACCATTGGGGGGCTGCCTTGCTCAGAAATTATGGGGGGAATGAAGCCAACGGGCAATGCAAAGACTGTAAAGGATGGCCAAGTTGTTAACATGCTGCAGGGAGGGCGGATAGATGCGTGGCTGGGTGTCAGGCCAGACCTTTGGTACGCCACCGTATCCACGAGAACTGAGCGGCGCGGGTCCAGATCTGCGGTTCTTCCGCGACGGGAATCGGCGCCTGCGCGGGAGCCGTTTTGCGAATCGCGGCAGGTTAATGCAGGGAAAGGATTTAGTCACACGAAAGGTTACACGCAAAACAGGACCGCGTGGGAGTTGCGATTCAGCTGCCGCGCCGTTTCTCTACCCGCCAGACATTCTCAAACGCGGCAACAGCGTCAAGGCGTTATCTCGCTGGATCATTCGTAGATCCTGCGCCGGAAGATTCAGGCTGGTTAGCCCATCCACAATTGCCGCTATGGTCCAATAAGGCACATCGGAACCGAAGAGAAGGTGCGTTGTGGAAAACAGTTTCAAAACTGCGGCCATACCCGGCGCGCTCGTCGCCACGCTGGCCACGTCGTAATACTGGCGCTGCAGTTCGCCTTCAAATCCATTGGGGATAATCGCCGCTTTCTGTTCCGGCGTCATTTTATTCGCATAACCGGAAATGCGCGTCAGGATCATCGGCAGCGTCCCGCCGCCATGGGAGAAAATGAACCGGATGTTCGGGCACCGCGCAAACGTGCCGCTATAAATCAGACTGGTAATCGTTCGCGTGGTGTCCGTCGGAAATTCAATAATCGATTCATTCAGCGGCGGGATCGGATCCGAGCAGCAAGTGACGGTCGGATGCACGAAAACGACGGCTTTGCGGCGATTGAGTTCCGCCATGACGGGGGCGTACTTCGCATCGCCCAGCAACTTCCCATTTTCGTAGCTGGTCAAGAGGCCGATGCCATCGAGCTTCAACGTGTCCAGCGAGTATTCGATTTCGCGCAGGCTCCCGTCGATGTCCGGCAGGGGAATCGCCGCCCACATTCCGAAGCGTCCAGGATAATCCTTGATCAACTGGGCGCCGTACTCATTCGATTGCCGCGCCCAGGCCCGGCCCTCCTCATTGTTGCCCATCCAGACGCCCGGAGCGGTGAGCGAACCGATGGCGGCCTCCACGCCCTCGCGGTCCATCTGGTCCAGGGAGAATTTCGGAGTCCAATTCGTGCGCAGCGCTTTTTGAGTGTCCGACTCCTTCCATCTTTTCACCAGCTCGGCCGTAAATTTCGGTGGGTAAAAATGATGATGCGTGTCGATAATGCGGGGTGCGGGCTGTGCCTGCAGCCGGCCCGAAATTTGTTCGGCGCCCTTGCCCATGCCCTGCCCGAACGAACGCGGCGCCAATGCCATCCCCGCGCCAAGCGCAGAGAACATGCCAAGGAGTTCCCTGCGGGAGAAATAATGGTCGTCCCTACGCTGGCGGTACGCAGCCGCTTGGTACCGAACAATTGAGTGCCAAGGATTCATAAATCGCCCCCGTTGTCGTTTCCGGCTTCCCGGGAACGAATGACTTTGAAGGAAACTAGTTATCACGTCTCGACCGTCGTTGTCATTCCAAAGGCAGAAAACCGCTCACGAACAAGTTATCCGCTCTACACAGCCTCAGCGCCGTCGCAACGAAGAAGTCCCGCCAGGGACGAAACACCGTAGCCCACCACGGAAGTGGTGGGAATGCGCATTGCCCGGAACAGCAGAGCCCCGGAGGGGCGGCACAATTGGCACCCACGCCCCGCTAATCAAAAATGTATTCAGGCCCGTAATCCAAGTGATGTTTTTTAAGCAGCGCTGCCAGAGGACTCGCCATAAATCTATCGTTCGTTGGAAAGTTGGACGATGGCAAGTCCCGCCAGGGACGAAACACCGTAGCCCACCACGGAAGTGGTGGGAATGCGCGACCGGAGGAAACGCAAAGCCCCGGAGGGGCGGCACAATCGGCAGCCGCCCCCTCTAACCAAAAATGTATTCAGGCCCGTAATCCACGTGATGTTTTTTAAACAGCGCTGCCAAAGGACTCGCCATAAATCTATCGTTCGTTGGAAAGTTGGACGATGGCAAGTCCCGCCAGGGACGAAACACCGTAGCCCACCACGGAAGTGGTGGGAACACGATGCAGAACCATACAAGCCCCGCAGGGGCGACACACCCGCAGCCCACCCGATCTCCGACCACTCTTAAAGAGACATTTCGAGATCGTCGAAGGGGCGGGATTTAGATTCGGTCTTACCAATAATTAAAGAAGGAAGATCGTGCCATTCTCCGGCATTTCGGAATCAAGTGAACTCTAAACCCGGACTCTTAGAGACTAAAGGGTCCGCCACCCGAAAATTAAAAACCGCTCAAAGCGTGCGGCACCTGCGTGGGACGCCTGTTCTAAACGTTCGATTCGAAGAAAACAGTGATGACGATATCGGGCGTGTTGACGGCTGGGCCGATCTCGGGAGCTGCAATCTTTTCTATCCCCAACTTCCGGCTAAAATAATTTCTGATATTCACGATTAGATCTGTGTTCAATTTCACCAAGTCGCGTGGATTCTTCGCGATTACTTCCGCTACGCCACCGTGAAATATCCGGTTGCGGAAATATATAAAGTCATCCAACAACTCGCGTTCGGCAAACAGGAACCCGGCCCTTTCCCGAAGCGTGAAAGGTGCTTTCACTTCTCGTCGGCACTTCGGACACTCCACGATATTTGCTCCGCACGTATTACAGCGAGGCGGCCTTGATCCATTGATTGGTGAGTCCTTTCCGACAACAAGCTCGTAAGTGATAGCAAGATTTGCGAAGCGATGCACCGGTTCACTGCTATTGATCGCTTGCCAAATGAACCAAATCGCAGTGCGATAGACTTCGTCGAACCCAAAGCCTTCGACCATTGGGCGAAAAGATACAATCGGCTTCTCGGGAAAAGTGTAATCCATAGGGCCCAGTGATAGCTGGGCGAACCGCTTGTTCCCCAGGGGGAAAGTGAAGGTCCCTTTCATCAGAGGCCTGACTGGCACCACCGCAATCAACGCCAAGAGACTAAGAAATGTGTCCCTAAAGGAGATCAGATCAGCGTGATTTTCCTGAGATATGTCATGAGCGTCGATTCCCACCTTACATTCAAAAACGTTCGGCCTCAATCGCTGCAGCGCTATTCGAGTGATCTTCCATTTGGGCTTGCATTGTGCATCGATCGCTTTTGCCGCATCGGCCGTCAAGGCAACCGGACAATTGATTTCGATTCGAAACTCGACATCTTCCATTTCGCACTCCAGTGAATGGCTCTATTCGAGCCTGTTGATACAGGAGGAACAAAAGGAAATGGGCGGCCACAATACGGCCGCCCATTTTTCTTCACCAGTCGTCGAAGTGATTCTAATCCGACCCACCCTCCGCCAGCGCATCCGCATCCTTGCGCAGGAAGTCGAGCGCCGCGGCTTCTTCCGCCGAAAGCTCCGCGGGAGGCATGATCTCCTCGGGCGGAGGCGGTGGCGGCATTTCGGTGAGCAGCTGAATGTTGCGGTACCGCTCGAGGCCGGTGCCCGCAGGGATCAGGCGGCCCATGATTACGTTTTCCTTCAGGCCGCGCAGGTAATCCACTTTGCCGGCTACCGCGGCTTCGGTGAGGACGCGCGTGGTCTCCTGGAAGCTGGCGGCGGAGATGAACGAATCGGTCGACAGCGACGCCTTGGTGATTCCGAGGAGCAGCGGGCGCCCCGTGGCCGGGCGGCCACCTTCGCTGATGACGCGGTCGTTTTCCTCGCGGAAGCGGAACTTGTCCACCTGTTCGTCGAGCAGGAACGCGGTGTCGCCTACGTCTTCGACCTTCACCCAGCGCATCATCTGGCGGACGATGGTCTCGATGTGCTTGTCGTTGATGTTGACGCCCTGCAGGCGGTAGACCTCCTGAATCGCGTTCACCAGGTACGCCTGCGTGTATTTTTCGCCCAGGACGGCCAGCAAATCGTGCGGGTTGAGCGGACCGTCAATCAGCGGTTCGCCCGCCTTGACGTGTTCGCCTTCCTGCACGTTGATGTGCACGCCGCGGATGATCGAGTATTCCTTCTGCGTTTTGCCGTCTTCCGATTCGACGTAAATCTTGCGCAGACCTTTGCTGATTTCGCCGTACTTCACTACGCCGTCGATTTCGCTGATGACCGCCGGATCGCGCGGTTTCCTCGTCTCGAAGAGTTCGACGACGCGCGGCAAACCTCCGGTGATGTCCTTGGTCTTGGTCGTCTCACGCGGGATTTTCGCCAGCACGTCTCCCGGCTGCACTTCATCGCCGTCCTGCACCATCAAGTGCGCGCGGGAAGGCATGAGGTATTTCTTCTTGGTGCGGCCAGCGGAGTCACGAACTTGAATCGTCGGCGCGTGCTTTTCATCACCCGGCGGCAGCGTGACCACCAGCTGCGAAAGTCCGGTGACTTCGTCGACCTGCTCCTCGATCGTGACGCCGGGCTGCAGATCCTTGAACTGGATCGTGCCGCCGGCTTCGGTGAGGATCGAGAACGTGTACGGATCCCATTCGGCAAGAAGCTCGCCGAGCTTGACGGGCTGATTTTCCTCAACTTTGAGGCGCGCGCCGTAAACGACGTGGTAGCGCTCCTTTTCGCGGCCCTTTTCATCGACGATGGCGATGAGGCCGTTACGGTTCATGGAAATCAGGTGTTCGCCGCGACCGCGCACCACGTTCAGATCGATGAAGCGAACGAAGCCGCTGTTGCGGGATTCGAGTTTCGATTGCTCGGTAATTCGCGTGGCCGTTCCGCCGATGTGGAACGTGCGCATGGTCAGCTGCGTTCCCGGTTCGCCGATGGACTGCGCGGCGATCACGCCGACGGCTTCGCCCAGTTCCACGAAGCGGCCGGTGGCCAGGTTGCGTCCGTAGCAGCGGGCGCAGGCTCCGCGGCGTGATTCGCACGTCAGCACGGAGCGGATGTTGACGCGCTCAATGCCGGCGGCCTGAATCTGGTTGGCAAGCTCTTCGCTGATTTCCTGGTTCACATCAACGATCACGTTGCCTTCGTAGTCCTTGATTTTGTCGAGTGACACGCGGCCCACGACGCGGTCGCGCAGCGGCTCGACTTCGACGCCCGCTTCGGTAATCGGTTCGACGAAAATTCCGTCGGCGGTGCCGCAGTCAATTTCGCTGATGATTACGTCCTGCGCCACGTCCACCAGACGCCGCGTGAGGTAGCCGGAATCGGCGGTCTTCAGCGCGGTGTCCGCCAGGCCCTTACGCGCGCCGTGCGTGGAGATGAAGTACTGCAGCACGGTCAGGCCTTCGCGGAAGTTGGAGGTGATCGGCGTTTCGATGACTTCGCCCGAGGGCTTGGCCATCAGGCCGCGCATTCCGGAAAGCTGGCGGATCTGCTGTTTCGATCCGCGGGCGCCGGAATCGGCCATGACGTAAATCGGGTTGATGACGCCTTCCTTATCCTGGCGTTCCATCGCTTTAAACATCTGCTCGGCGACTTTTTCGGTGATGTCGCTCCAGATGGCGACGACCTTGTTGTAGCGTTCGCCGTTGGTGATGGCGCCGTCCAGGTATTGCTGCTGCACCTTGACGACTTCCTTTTCGGTGTTGTCCACCAGCGTGAACTTGTCGCCGGGGATGAGCATGTCATCGATACCGATGGAGATGCCGGACTTGGTGGCGTACTGGAAGCCCAATTCCTTCAACTCGTCCAGCATCTGCACGGTGCGCTTCAATCCGAAGCGCAGGTAGCAGAAGTAGCAGAGCTGCTGCACGCCCTTCTTCTTGATCAGGCCGTTAATGAACGGCATTTCCTTGGGCAGGTGATCGTTGAAGATCACGCGGCCGACGGTGGTGTTGATGAACTGGCGTTTAAGGTGACCGATTCGGCGTGCGGCACGTCCTGATCGTCATACGCGGCGGCGAGATCGATCATTTCGCCTTCGTAGCGCAGACGGATCGGAGTGAGTAGTTCGACTTCCTGGGACTTCGAGCGCGAGAACGACTTCTTCCGTCGTGCCGAACGCGCGGCCTTCGCCCTTGGCGCCGGGCTTGGCCTTGGTCAAGTAGTAAATTCCCAGAACCATGTCCTGCGTCGGAACGGCGAGAGGCAATCCATTGGCCGGCGATAGAATGTTGTTGGCCGAGAGCATCAGGACGGAAGCTTCCACCTGCGCTTCGGGCGACAGCGGAATGTGCACGGCCATCTGGTCGCCGTCAAAGTCCGCGTTGAACGCGGTGCAGACCAGCGGGTGAATTCGAATGGCCTTGCCTTCAACGAGAACCGGTTCGAACGCCTGAATACCCAGGCGGTGCAGCGTGGGAGCGCGGTTCAGTAGCACCGGATGCTCGCGAATCACTTCTTCCAGAATGTCCCAGACCACCGATTCCTGCTGCTCCACCATTTCCTTGGCCTGCTTGATGGTGGTGCAGTGGCCCTGCGCTTCCAGGCGGTGATAGATGAACGGCTTGAAAAGTTCCAAAGCCATTTTCTTGGGCAGTCCGCACTGGTGCAGTTTCAGTTCGGGGCCGACGACGATGACCGAGCGTCCCGAATAGTCGACGCGCTTTCCGAGCAGGTTCTGGCGGAAGCGGCCTTGCTTGCCCTTCAGCGTATCGGACAGCGATTTCAGCGGGCGGTTGTTGGTGCCGCGCAGCACGCGGCCGCGGCGGCCGTTATCGAACAGCGCGTCCACCGCTTCCTGCAGCATGCGCTTTTCGTTGCGCACGATCACGTCCGGCGCGTGCAGTTCCATCAGCTTCTTCAAGCGGTTGTTGCGGTTGATGACGCGGCGGTACAGATCGTTCAAGTCGGACGTAGCGAAACGGCCGCCATCCAGGGGCACGAGCGGACGCAGTTCCGGCGGAAGAACCGGGAGCACATCGAGAATCATCCATTCCGGGCGGTTGCCGCTCTTGCGGAACGATTCCACAACCTTCAGGCGCTTGGCGTATTTAATGCGCTTTTGCAGGCTGGGGTCGACCTTCATCTTTTCGCGCAGTTCTTCGGACAGCTTCTCGATGTCCACGCGCTTCAGAAGTTCCTTGATGGCTTCCGCGCCCATCTGCGCGCGGAATTGCCCGGGAAATCCTTTTGCAGCTCCCGATATTTTTCCTCAGGGAGCATCTCGCGTTCCTTGATCCCGGGAACTTCCAGAGGATCGGTAACGACGTAACCCTCGAAATAGAGGATGCGCTCCAGATCGCGCATCGAAATGTCCAGCAGGTAGCCGATGCGCGACGGCAGGCCCTTGAAGAACCAGACATGCGAGCAGGGCGATGCCAGCTCGATGTGTCCGAGGCGTTCGCGGCGCACTTTGCTGAGGGTGACTTCCACGCCGCACTTGTCGCAGATCACGCCACGGTGCTTCATGCGCTTGTACTTGCCGCACAGGCATTCCCAGTCCGTGACCGGACCGAAAATTTTGGCGCAGAACAGGCCGTCGCGTTCGGGCTTGAAGGTTCGGTAGTTGATGGTTTCCGGCTTGGTCACTTCGCCGTGCGACCAGGACCGGATTTTTTCCGGACTGGCCAGACTGATCCGGATGGAATCAAAATCTGCGATCAAACTGGCGCGATCATAAGGGCTGCTTCGATACAAGGTATGTCCCTCCTGCCCCGGCTTTCGCCGAAGCGCTCCCGGGTGCCCGGGAGAAGAAAAGACCTAAGAACGTGGTGCTCTCAACTCTCTCTCTCTTCTCATTCCTCGGCACTGTCGAAATCTGCGCCGCTTGACGAGCCGAGGAACCGACGCGCCAGCCGAATTATCGGCTAGTCGGCGGCCGCTTTTTCCGTGCGGCTTTTTGCCGCTTCATCAATTCCACGTCCAGGCACAGCGACTGCAACTCGCGGACCAGGACGTTGAACGATTCAGGGACGCCCGGCTCGATGCCCGGCTCGCCCTTGACGATGGCCTCGTAAATTTTCGCGCGGCCGTACACGTCGTCCGACTTCGCGGTCAGCAATTCCTGCAGGATGTGCGCCGCGCCATAAGCTTCGAGCGCCCACACTTCCATTTCGCCGAAGCGCTGTCCGCCGAACTGCGCCTTGCCGCCGAGCGGCTGCTGGGTGATGAGTGAATACGGTCCAATCGACCGCGCGTGAATTTTGTCGTCGACCAAGTGCGACAGCTTCAGCATGTAGATGTAGCCGACGGTGACTTCCTGGCGCGAATTCTTCTCCGGTCATGCCGTCCCACAGGGTGATTTTTCCGGCGTTCGGGCAAGCCCGCGACTTCGAGCAAGTGCCGAATTTCGGCTTCGCGCGCGCCGTCAAACACCGGCGTGGCCATCGGAATTCCCTCGCGGAAGCTGTCGGCATATTCGAGCAGGGTGTCGTCGTCCAGATCGGTCAGCGTATTCCAGATTGCGGTGTCGGAAAACACTTCGCGGAACCAGCGGCGCAGCGCTTCGGCTTTCTTGTGCTGATCGAGCAACCGCGCAATGCTGCGGCCCAGCTCTTTCGACGCCCATCCGAGGTGCGTTTCGAGAATCTGTCCGACGTTCATACGCGAGGGAACGCCGAGCGGATTCAGAACGATTTCCACGGGCGTGCCGTCCGGCAGATACGGCATGTCTTCTTCGGGAACGATGCGCGCGATGACGCCCTTGTTCCCGTGGCGGCCGGCCATTTTATCGCCGACCGAGAGTTTGCGTTTCATGGCGATGTAGCACTTGACCAGCTTGATGACGCCGGGAGGCAGTTCGTCGCCCTTGCGGAGCTTTTCCTTGCGCTCCTCGGTAATTTTCCGCAGCACGTCGATCTGCCGCGAAGTCATCTCCTCGATCTCGTCGATTTTCTCGATGAGCAGGGGATCCTTATCGGCCAGGCTCAGGCGCTTGAGGTTGCGCGTGGCGATTTTTTCGATGATGTCGCGGGTCAGCTCGGTGCCCTTGGTGATCAGGCGCTTGTTGGTCTTCTCATCGTGCAGATCGGCGGTCAATACTTTGCCGTCGAGCAGCACGGAGAGGCGCTTCAGGCGCTCGTCGGTGAGGATGCGGATTTCGTCCGACAGGTTCTTTTCCAGCTTGAAGACCTGCGCGGCTTCGATGGCCTTGTGGCGTTCGTCTTTTTCCGCGCCCTTGCGGCAGAAGATTTTCACGTCAACGACGGTGCCTTCAATGCCCGGCGGGCAGTAGAGCGAAGCGTCGCGCACGTCGCCGGCTTTTTCGCCGAAGATCGCGCGCAGCAGTTTTTCTTCCGGCGTCAGCGTGGTTTCGCCCTTGGGCGTGACCTTGCCGACCAGGATGTCTCCCGGCCGAACGGTCGCGCCGATGCGGATCACGCCGCTTTCATCGAGGTTGCGCAGAAACATTTCGCTGATGTTGGGAATGTCGCGCGTGATTTCTTCGGGACCAAGCTTGGTGTCGCGCGCTTCGATTTCGTATTCCTCGATGTGGATCGAAGTGTAGTAGTCGTCTTTGACCAGCTTTTCGCTGACCAGGATGGCGTCTTCGAAGTTGTACCCGCGCCAGGGCACGAAGGCCACCAGCACGTTGCGGCCGAGCGCCAGTTCGCCGCGATCGGTGCAGGGACCGTCGGCCAGCACCTGGCCCTTGCTTTACGCGGTCGCCCACGCGCACCAGCGGCTTCTGGTTGATGCAGGTATTCTGGTTGGAACGCTTGAACTTGGTGAGCTGGTAGATGTCCGCGCCGACTTCGCGGCAGAGCACGCCGGAGTGGTCGGATTCCACGCGCACGATGATGCGCTCGGAATCAACCTGATCGACGATGCCGTCGCGGCGGCAGATCACGACCGCGCCGGAATCGCGCGCGGTAACGCGTTCCATGCCGGTGCCGACCAGCGGAGCTTCTCCGCGAATCAGCGGAACGGCCTGGCGTTGCATGTTCGAACCCATCAATGCGCGGTTGGCGTCGTCATTTTCCAGGAACGGAATCAAGCTGGCGGCGACCGAGACCAGCTGCTTGGGCGAAACGTCGATGTAATCGACTTCGTCGCGCGTCTTCAGCACGAAGTTTCCGGCCTGCCGGCAGTTGACCAGTTCGGTGGTGATGCGGCCGCGTTCGTCGAGCGGCACGTTGGCCTGCGCGACGACGTAGCGGTCTTCTTCCCACGCGGAAAGGTAGAAGCAATAGGGCATCGATACGTGACTTTGCGCCGCTTGAGCTCTTCGTTGACGGCTTCGACTTTGTCGCGCTCGATGATTTCGCCGGCTTTGAATTCGCTGTCGCCGGCGTTGACGATCTGCGCGTAGTCGATCACGCGGCCGCCCTTGACCTTGCGGTAGGGCGACTCGATGAAGCCGAATTCGTTGATGCGCGCGTAGCAGGAAAGCGAGCTGATCAGGCCGATGTTCGGACCTTCCGGCGTTTCAATCGGGCAGATGCGGCCGTAGTGCGTGGGGTGAACGTCGCGCACTTCGAATCCGGCGCGCTCGCGCGACAGACCGCCCGGCCCAAGAGCCGACAGGCGGCGCTTGTGGGTGATTTCGCTCAGCGGATTGGTCTGGTCCATGAACTGCGACAGCTGCGAACTGCCGAAGAATTCGCGGATGGCGGCCATGACCGGCTTGGCGTTCACCAAGTCATGCGGCATGGCCGTGGACATTTCCTGATACACCGACATCTTTTCCTTGATGGCGCGCTCCATGCGGACCAGGCCGATGCGGAACTGGTTTTCCAGCAGTTCGCCGACCGCGCGAACGCGGCGGTTGCCCAGGTGATCGATGTCGTCCACGCGTGCCGATGTTCTTGCGCAGCTTCAGCAGATAGCGAATGGCGGCGACAAAGTCGGCAGCAGTCCAGCGTGCGCGTGTTCAGCGGCGTTTCCAGGCCGAACTTGATGTTGAATTTCAAGCGGCCCACGCTGCTGAAATCGTACTTGCGCGGGTCGAAGAACATGCCGTTGAACAAGAGCGGTGGCGGTTTCCAGCGTCGGAGGATCGCCGGGGCGCAGCTTGCGATAGATTTCGATCAGCGCTTCGCGCGGCGAACTGATGGCGTCCTTGTCGAGCGTGCGCGAAAGCACCACGCCGACATCGTCGCGGTCCGGGAAGAAGACATCGACGCTGGTGATGCCCGCTTCGGCCAGCGCGGTCCAGATTTCGGCGGTCAGCGGCTTGTTGGCTTCGAGCAGCACTTCGCCGGTCTGGCGGTTCACCAGATCGGCGACCGTATAGGCGCCTTCGAGATCGGCGACGGATGACGTGCGCCGCGGGAACCTTGGCCTTGACCAGTTCTTTGTAGAGGGCTTCGGTGATGCGCTTGTGCGCGCCGACCAGCACTTCATCGTTCTTGCGGATTCTTGATTTCGTGCGACAGCTTGCGATCGATCAAGCCTTCGGAAAGTTCCAGTACAGATCGCCGTCGCGCAGCGTGATGCGCTCGACTTGATAGAAGGTGCGCAGAATTTCCTCGTTGGACTTCATGCCCAGGGCGCGCAGGAAAATCGAGCCGAGGAATTTGCGCTTGCGGTCGATGCGCACGTACAGAATGTTCTTGGTGTCGTACTCGAATTCCACCCACGAGCCGCGGTAGGGAATAATTTTCCCAAGGAAATAGCAGCGGTTGTTGGCCGATTCGTAAAACACGCCAGGCGAACGGTGCAACTGGCTGACGATGACGCGCTCGGTGCCGTTGATGACAAAGGTGCCGTTATCGGTCATCAGCGGAATATCGCCGAAGAAGACTTCCTGTTCCTTGATGTCGCGGATATTTTTCGCGCCGGTGTCCGGGATCCTTGTCGTAAATGGTCAGACGGATGGTGACTTTCAGTGGGGCGGCATAGGTCATGCCGCGCTCCTGGCACTCGTTCACGTCATATTTCAGCTGCATGCCGACGGGATCGCCGCACTTTTCGCAAAAGGTGGGCGTGTTCTTGTTGAACGTGCCGCACTTGGTGCAGAGCACGTCGCCGGTCTTGATAAGGATTGGTGACGACGGAAGCGCCGCAATTCCGGCAGGTGGCGCGCAGGTGGTGCAGACCCTTCAGGTTGCCGCACTTGCATTCCCAGTTGCCGATCGAATAGTCCACAAAATCCAGCTGCGACAGGCCGCGGAAATCCTGAATCGGAAACACCGAAGTGAATACCGACTGCAGGCCGCCGTCTTCGCGCTCGGACGGAAGCAAATCCATCTGCAAGAAATCGCTGATAGGAATTCTTCTGAACCTCGATCAGGTTCGGGATCTGGATGGAGCTCTGGATTTTGGAGAAATCCAGCCGCTCGCGTTCCCGCATATGATGATTTCCATTTCCATTCTGCATGCTTTGACCTCATAAACTGCGCAGGGTTGGGCCGAGACGCCGACAGGCGGCATGGGAGACACTGCCGCCCCGGGTCCCGGCGGGACCGAGTCAAGGTTAACAAATCACGTTTTGGAACTTGCGTAAGCAAACCCCTCAGGGCGCGGCAGGTACCGTCTTAAAAATAACCGGCGATACCGCCTCGCGCCGGAATTGCTGGGTCACTTCGAACCTGGTGCAAGAAGCCGTTACTTGACTTCGACTTTGGCGCCGGCTTCTTCGAACTTCTTCTTGATGGTGGCCGCCTCGTCCTTGTTCACGCCTTCCTTGATGGGCTTGGGCGCGCCGTCAACCAGGTCCTTGGCTTCTTTCAGGCCCAGGCTGGTGACTTCGCGGACCGCCTTAATGACGTTGATCTTGTTCGCGCCCACATCGGTGAGCACGACGGAGAATTCCGTCTTCTCTTCCGCCGGAGCCGCGCCACCTGCCGCCGCCGCCGCCCGCCATCATCACGGGAGCCGCCGCTGCCGCGGAAACGCCGAAGGTCTCTTCCATTTTCTTGACCAGGTCGGCCGCCTCCAGCAGCGTCAGGCCCTTGATTTCTTCCAGGATTGCTTCCACCTTGTTTGCCATTGCTGTTGTCCTCTCCTCATTAGATGCTAATTAGATTCTTCGAATTTATTGAGCCGTTTCGACCGGAGCTGCGCTGCATCCGATCCGAATTGTTGGCCTTGACCGCTTCGCTGACCGTGACGGCCAGGTTGCGGTTGACCGCCGCCAGCGCCGAAGCGATGCGCTGCGCCGGAGCATTCACCAGGAACATGATCTTGCTGATCAATTCTTCCTTGGACGGCAGCGACGACAGCTGCTGAATTTCCGCGATGGACAGCACGCGGCCTTCGACGATCCCGGCGCGAAACTGAAAGGCCGGAACGTCTTTGGCGATCTTGGTGAGCGCCTTGGCGAGCGAAACCGGATCGGTGGCGGTGTAGGCGATGGAATTGGTGCCGGTCAGATCCTTCAGCAGGGGCTCCGAGGGCGTGCCGGCGCCGGCGCGCTCGGCCAGCGTGTTTTTCACCACCTGATAATGCCCGCCGGCCTGCTGCACGGCGCGGCGCAGCTTGTTGTCGTCTTCCACCGTGATGCCCTGAAACGTGGAAAGGATCACGGTCGAAACCTTGGCCAGATCGGTCTTCAGATTTGTCGAGGTCTTCCTGCTTTTCGCTGCGCTTTTTCATTTCCGGCTCCGCTTTCTACCGAATCTCGTTGCGATCCGCAATCTCGCGGCGCGCTTTATGCTGCCGCGGCATAGCCGCTTCGTCCACTTCGGCCAGATCGATCCGATGCCCGGGCCCATGGTGGAGGTCAGCGTGATTTTCTTGACGTATTTGCCCTTGGCCGCCGCCGGCTTGGCCTTCAGAATCGCACCGATGCAGCGCATGCGCATTTTCCGCGAGCTTGGGCGCATCAAAACTGATCTTGCCGATCGGCGAGTGGATGATTCCCTGTCTTGTCCACGCGAAATTCGACTTTTCCGGCCTTGATTTCCTTGACGGCCTTGGCGACTTCAAACGTGACCGTGCCGGTCTTCGGGATTGGGCATCAGGCCGCGCGGACCCAGCACTTTACCGAGACGTCCGGCGGAACGCATCATGTCCGGCGTGGCGATAACCGCGTCGAAATCGGTCCAGCCTTCCTGAATCTTCTGCACCATGTCTTCGCCGCCGACAAAATCCGCGCCGGCATCCTGCGCTTCGCGAACCTTTTCGCCGCGTGGCGATGACCAGCACGCGCTTGGATTTTCCCAGGCCGTGCGGCAGCACCACGGTGCCGCGCACCATCTGGTCGGAATGCTTGGGATCGACGCCGAGATTGACGACCAGCTCCACGGTTTCGTCGAATTTGACGAAGTGCGCCTTCTTGATCGCTTCCGCGGCTTCGCCGAGCTTGTACGGACGCGCTTCGACCGTTTGCGCGCGCCTTGTCGATGTTTTTTCCCGATTTCTCGGCCATTGCATCTCTCCTTACCCTTCCACTTCCAGACCCATGTTGCGCGCCGTGCCCATCACGGTGCGCACGGCGGAGTCCAGATTGGTGGTATTCAAGTCCGACAAGCTTGATCTTGGCGATCTCTTCGACCTGCTTGCGCGTCACTTTGCCGACTTTGTTGCGATTGGGTTCGGCGGAACCCTTGACGATGCCGGCGGCGCGCTTCAGCAAGCTCGGAAGCCGGAGGCGTCTTGGTGATGAAGGTGAACGTGCGGTCGCTGTAGATCGTGACCAACACCGGAATGATCATGCCATCGGGTTCTTTGGCAGTCTTGGCATTGAACTGCTTGCACGAAATCCATGATGTTCACGCCCTGCGGACCGAGCGCGGTGCCGACGGGCGGCGCCGGAGTGGCTTTGCCTGCGGGCAATTGCAGTTTGACGGTTGCTTGTACTTTCTTGGCCATGCTCGCAGATCCCTCTGACGTTCTGCGGCTGCCAAGCGCGCTGCTGCGCGAAGCTAAGCGATCTTTTCGACTTGCGCAAAATCCAGTTCCACCGGCGTCGAGCGGCCGAAAATCGTGACCGAAATTTTCAGCGTGCTGCGATCGGCGTTGACGTCTTCCACCACGCCGGTGAAATTGGCGAACGGCCCTTCAACGATGCGCACCTGCTCGTTGCGCTCAAACACCAGCTTGGGCTTCGGCCGGTCCGCCGAAGTCGTCACGCGGTGCAGAATGTTTTCCACTTCCGCTTCGGAAAGCGGCGAAGGCGTTTCGCCCGAACCGACAAATCCGGTGACGCGCGGCGTGTTGCGCACGACGTGCCAGGTGTAGTCGTCCATGTCCATCTCCACCAGCACATAGCCGGGATAGAACATGCGCGAGGAAATTACTTTTTTGCCGCCGCGCACTTCCAGCACGTCCTCGGTCGGAATCATCACCCGGCCGATCTTGTCCTGCAGCCCGAACGCGGCCACGCGGCTTTCCAGGCTTTCCTTCACCTTCTTCTCAAATCCCGAATAGGTGTGGATGATGTACCACTGCTTTTCCATGTCCACCCGATACCTCAGTGCGCTAAAAAGTTTGAATGACGTGCTGGACAGCCAGCTGACGGCGCTATCCACGCCAGAAGAAAAATACCCCGAAAAACGCCACGGTCACAATAACCACCCAGGTGGTGATCGAAAACTTCGCGCCGCGTCGGCCAGGTCACCTGGCGCATCTCCACGCGAACTTCATGCAGAAAACTCGCGCCACCGCTGGGGATGTTCCGCGAGGCGGCCAAGAAGCCCGACATGTCTCGGTGGCCGATCGCGCCCCTCTGTATCATCGGTCTTCAATTTTCCTCACCTGCGTCGCCATCGTTCCATCTGCTCTCTCCGTCATTGAGCCTGCTCCTGCTTCCAGCTGCCAAACTGGCAGGGGAGGAGGGATTCGAACCCCCACTCTCGGTTTTGGAGACCGATGGTCTACCGTTGAACCTACTCCCCTAAGTTCCATAACCGCCTGCCGTCCCCTCCACTGCGCTACTTCACTTCCTTGTGGCCGGTATGCTTGCGGCACGCGTTGCAGAATTTCTTGCGTTTCCATCCGGTCGGAATGCTTCTTCCGATTCTTGGTGGTCGTGTAGTTCCGGTTTTTGCAATCGTTGCACTGCAGCGTGATGATTTCGCGCATAAGTTTCTCCCTGACCTACTTCCGCCGAACTATTCGATAATCTCGGTGACGGCGCCGGCGCCGACCGTGTGGCCGCCTTCGCGAATCGCGAAGCGCAACCCCTTCTCCAGCGCTACCGGCGTGATCAGGCTGATTTCCGCCGCTCACGTTATCCCCCGGCATCACCATCTCCACGCCCGTCGGCAGCTTCACGTCGCCGGTCACGTCCGTCGTCCGGAAGTAAAACTGCGGCCGGTAGCCCGTGAAGAACGGCGTGTGCCGCCCGCCTTCTTCCTTCGTCAATACATACGCTTCCGCCTTGAACTTGGTGTGCGGCGTGATCGAGGCCGGCTTGGCCAGCACCTGCCCGCGCTCCACTTCTTCTTTTTCCGTGCCGCGCAGCAGCAGTCCCACGTTGTCTCCCGCCATGCCCTCATCCAGCAGCTTGCGGAACATTTCGATGCCGGTCACCACGCGCTTCATCGTCGGTCGGAAACCCACGATTTCCACTTCCTCGCCGACCTTTACCTTGCCGCGCTCCACGCGTCCCGTGACCACCGTGCCGCGTCCTGAAATCGAGAAAATATCTTCGATCGGCATGGCAAACGGCTTGTCCACATCGCGCACCGGCTGCGGAATGTTCTTGTCCACCGCTTCCATCAGCGCATCAATCTGCTTTTCCCACTTCTCTTCCCCGTTCAGCGCTCCCAGCGCCGATCCCGCGCACCACCGGAATCGTGTCGCCCGGGAAACTGATACAGCTTCAGCAGTTCGCGCACTTCCAGCTCGACCAACTCCAGCAGTTCGGGATCTTCCACCGCGTCGCACTTGTTCATGAACACCACGATCGACGGCACGCCCACCTGCCGCGCCAACAGAATGTGCTCGCGCGTCTGCGGCATCGGTCCGTCCGTCGCCGCCACCACCAGAATCGCGCCGTCCATCTGCGCCGCGCCCGTGATCATGTTCTTCACGTAGTCCGCGTGGCCCGGGCAATCGATGTGCGCGTAGTGCCGGTTGGCCGTCTCGTACTCCACGTGCGACACCGCGATGGTGATGCCGCGCTCGCGCTCTTCCGGCGCGTTGTCGATCGAATCAAACGCGCGGAACGCCACCTTGGGGTTGTGCTTGCACAGCACCTTGGTGATCGCCGCCGTCAGCGTCGTTTTGCCGTGATCGATGTGTCCGATCGTCCCGATATTCACGTGCGGCTTGTTGCGCTCGAATTTTTCCTTCGCCATCTGCTTCAAGACCTCGTTAGTGCGAGCTCTACGTCCGCAACCGGATCCAAATCGATGGAGCGGGGGACCGGATTTGAACCCGCAACCATCGCCTTGGAAGAGCGAGACTCTACCGTTGAGTTACCCCCGCCCTGCCTGCAAACCTCTGCGGGATTCACGTCACCAAGCGTTCAGCTAAAGCCGAACGCAGCCTTTCTGGAGCCTGGGACCGGGATTGAACCGGTGACCTCGTCCTTACCAAGGACGCGCTCTACCAACTGAGCTACCCAGGCGAGTTCTGTTTGCCGCATGCCGCAACTGCTAAGCCCAAAACCATCGCCTTCGCCGGAATTCACCACGTCGGCCGGGCTTTCCGAATTTTCGCAGACTCGAATCGCCGATGATTCCTGGCACTTGAGACGTCGCGCTGAGTCGCCCCAAAAAATCGCGATCGCATCCGGTTCGCGCTTCAGGGCACTCCAGCGTCGCTGCAAGCACTCGCTTCGAGCGGTGCGAACTAGATGGTGGACGGGGGAGGATTCGAACCTCCGTAGCCCGCAAGGAGCGGCAGATTTACAGTCTGCTGGTTTTAGCCACTCACCCACCCGTCCGCACGGGGGAAATCCTAAGACAACGAAGGCCACACTACATCAGCGAAGTTCTAGGGACACAAATACACTTACACTTGATTCGCGATGCAGGAACCCGCCTCCCGCATTTCAATTGGAATTCGTCCCCTGACTCGAAAAATTCTGGCAGAGCTGGCGGAGGGATTTGAACCCCCGACCCTCTGATTACAAATCAGATGCTCTACCAACTGAGCTACGCCAGCACGGCGCAAACCGAGGAAATATAACAAAAGGGTACTTGAATTGCAAGGGCCCCCTGTGGAAGACCTGTGCAAACCTCGACAACCTGCCGATGAGCCCTTTACAGAGCCCCCATCCGCGTTGGAACTTCGAGACCGTGCTGGAAATTTTATTCTACACCTTCCGGGCGGGAGCCGGAAAGAAATCTTTTTCGCAAGATTAAGGGCGTCTCGGCACGCATTGAAGTTCGCCGACTGTCACGGCCGAATTAGACCGCCGCGACGCTTTGTGAGCACGGGCCATCCCGACGGAATACACGTAGCGCGGCCCTACCGGGAGTGAGAGAATTAGCGCGGAGGGAGCGCGAATGCAACGATCCCGAAAGAATCCATTTGTTGCTGCTGGCGTGGCTGCCTGCGTGATCGCCGGCGCTTTCGCGCTCTATGGACCGCTCCGCCACAGCGCCACCGCGCATGCTTCCTCCGCTCCTGAATTGCTGGGAGTGCTTCCGGCGGGAGCGCCGACCCTCGTCTATCTGGACATTGCCACCCTGCGTGCTTCTTCTTTCTATCAGCGCCGGCCGGCCAAAGGCCCCATCGCCATACCCAATAAGGACTATGCGGATTTCGTGAGCTCCACGGGATTTGATTTTGAAAAAGACCTGGACCGCGTAGTGGTTGCCTCGTGGCCCACGCCAGCCGGTCAGGAGGAAAGAAAAAGTGTGGTGATTGCCGAAGGCCGCTTTGACCGGGCCAAAATTCGCGACTACGCCACACGCAAAGGCAAGGTCGATCGTCAGCAGGGGCATGAGGTGTATTTGTTCACATCGAACGATCGAGTCGGGAATGACGGAGTGGCGAAAGATCGAATCGGCGGCGGGCGAATGGGCACGGAGTCCATCACGTTTTTGGACGACCATCGTATCGCGCTGGTCGCGGGCTCCAGCATCGCTCCTCTGTTCGCGGCCCCCGCGGACAAATCCGCCGCCGATCCGGCCCGCGATCGAGCGGCGCGGCTGGACGGCGCCGCCGCGTTTATGATCACGCCGGTGCCGCCGATTCCGGACCGGCCCGCCGTTGGGACTCGCCCGGGCGCGCCCGCCGCGCAGTTGCTGAGCATGGCGCGATCAGTGAAATGGATCACTTTGGCCGCGCGGCCGGAAGGCGACAACCTGCGCGTTTCGCTCGAAGGGGAATGTGACACCAGCACGGACGCGCTGCAGCTGAAATCCACGATGGAAGTGATGCGCATGTTCGGCAGCGCCGGGCTTCAGAATCCCAAGCTAACGCAGTCCATGAATCCGGCATCGCTCGCCATACTGCAGACGCTCTTATCCAGCGCGGAAGTCACGCAGTCGGCGGAACGCGTTCGAATTTTGCTGGAGTTGACCCCGGACGTTTTCAAACTGAGCGAGAACCAGAAACCGCACTGAGCGGCACAGGATTTTCAGTCTGATCTTTGAAGAGCACGCCGTCCGTGAAGAGCAGCCGATCAGTGTTGGCCGTTGCCGGACCCAAATTCCACAGGCTGAAGCCTGTGCCACTCAAACCTGCAGCCGATGAATCGACGAAAATTTTTCGAAGGTACAAGGTTGGAACGAACCACAAGAATGCGGATCAGTCTGCGGCGGAGGTCGATGGCGCTACGGAAGCCTGGCGCAGGTAGCGCATCGGATTGACCGGCGCGCCGTTGATACGGACTTCGTAGTGCACGTGGGGACCGGTCGATCGCCCGCTGACGCCGACATTGCCGATGGTGTCACCGCGACGAATTTGCTGGCCGGGAATTACGTTAAAGCTGGAAAGATGGCCGTAATAAGTCGCCAGACCAAATCCGTGATCGACGACTACCAGGCGGCCATATCCCGCTCGCTCTTCGGCCTCGACCACGACTCCATCCGCGGACGCGCGCACCGCGTCGCCGTATTGCGAAGAAATATCAACTCCCGTGTGGAATGCGCCTTCACCGCTGAACGGGTCCATGCGTTCACCGAACGTGCCGGTCAGATGTCCGATGACCGGCCAAAGAGTCGGCGTGGAGTTAAGGTCCGCCAAACCTGCCGAGGAAAGCAGTGGCAGTGTCCCCGTGGGCAGCGCAGCCTGCCCGACATTGTGTTGAAGGAAATTGAACTGCGCCACGGACTGCTCGAAGTCGTCCGTCGATGCCTGGCGAGTCTCGTTCACGCCAAATGGGCTCTGCCGGAAGCGCATGAAACCGTAAGTCATGGCCACTTCGGTGGCCAGCGATTGCAGCGAATTCATTCGCTCGTTGGTATCTTTTACGCTGGACTGCAGCTTCTCGTAATTGTGCTTGAGGGTATCCTGCTGGCGGCGAAGCGCATTGTAGTTGCCGACCTTCCAAAGCATTCGCGTGTAGGAACCGACCGCGGCGATGACCGTCACGCCTCCGACGATTGCCAAAATAGCGACCAAATGAAGCAGATAGCCCGGAAGCTTGACTTTTCGCAAGCTACCGTTCCGGCTGGAGGCGACAAAAATCGTATACGCTTCAGGCTTCATAGTCTGAACTTAAAAACAAAATCCAGTTTCACTTTCGAGGGAGCGGTGCCCGTTCTGCCCCTGGGCGACGCATAACAATTACATAACCGATGGAACCGGAAGCATCTTAAGATGAAACCATACCCGACCCGAGTCTAGTTTCAGACTGAGACAGAGTCAATCCCTAAGTTTTCCAACTCCGCCGCTCGAAAGTCTTACGTGATCGCGAACCATACCCTAATATGTCCCTTATGGGAACATGGTAGGGCGCTTTCGCACAACTGTACGGACGTCTCGAAAATGGCCAGCGAAGATAAACTGATCGGACGGGTACGCCGGCGATTCGCATGCACCGGAAAGGGATTGCGCGTCGGAATAGGTGACGATGCAGCGGTTCTGCGCCCAAAGCGCGGCGCCGAGTGGGTCATCACCACGGACGCGTTCCTCGAAAACGTGCATTTCCTTCGGAAAGCGCATCCGGCCGAGGCCGTGGGATATAAGGCGCTGGCCCGCGCCACGAGCGATATTGCCGCAATGGGAGCGCGGACGCGGTGTTTCTTTCTCACCGTCGGACTCCCGGCAGCACTCACTGGGAAATGGCTGGACAGCTTTCTTGACGGGATGGCGCGTGCGGCCGGCCGTTTCGATCTGGCGCTGGCCGGAGGGGATACCACCCAGTACCCCTTGTTCGTGGCTAGCCTCACCGTACTTGGTGAAGTCGACCAGGGCAAAGCAGTTTTGAGATCGGGCGCCAAACCGGGGGACTTGCTGTTCGTGAGTGGTGCGCTGGGAGAGGCCGAGTTGGGATTGCGGCTGACGCGGCGCGACCCGCATGAGCAAAAACGCTGGGCCGGTTTGGCCAGAAAGCATTTTTACCCGGAGCCGCGACTGGAATTGGGTGAGTGGCTGGGTGCTGGCCGCATCGCCTCATCCATGATCGATATTTCTGACGGCCTTTCGACTGACTTGGGACACATTTGCGAGGCGAGCGGAGTTGGAGCGATTATTTGGGCAGCCAAAGTTCCGGTGGTCCAAATTCCCTCGGACCTGCGGGGGATGAGGCTGGATGCGCTTGAACTGGCCCTGAACGGCGGCGAGGATTATGAGCTTCTCTTCACCGTGCCGAAGAAACTTGCCGCGCGCCTGCCGCGTACCTTGAAGGGCAGCCCCATGACGATGATCGGCGAAATCACGCGCCGCCGGGAGGTTCTTGTGCGCGGAGCTAACGGACAGACCAAACCATTGCGGCCAGGGGGATGGGATCCGTTTCGCGAGAAGCGCTAGCCCAGACTTCAGTCTGTGGCTTGTGTGGCAGACGCGCGTGGTTCGGATCCGCCCGAATTTCCACAGACTGAAGTCTGTGCCGCCAACGGGGATATTGGGGCCGCGGCTGTGTCGCGGTGCGATCCGTACCGGCAAAGAGAAATTTGGTAATTTGCTCGCTCCATTGTTACTATTCGCCTTGTTCGGAAAAGCTCATGGGGCACCTGACCCGAATGCGCCGCTTTCAGATCGCGATCCGCAACTCCGGGGGAATCGTTTTCCTTCTGACTCTGGGCTTGAGTCTTGCCCTGCTTTTTGCAGCCCCGCCGCCCGCAGCCGCCCAAAAAAAGAAGCCCGAGAAACAAAAACTTGAAAAAAGCTACCAGGAATGGCTGGAGCGGGACGTGGCCTACATCATCACGCGGGAAGAAAAAAACGCCTTTCTGAAGTTGCCTACCAACGATGCGCGGGATCAATTCATTCAGAGTTTTTGGGAAATCCGCAATCCCGACCCAGGGTCCCCGGAGAACACCTACAAGGATGAAATCTACCAGCGCATATCGTACGCCAACGCCCATTTTGGCGCCGGGGCCAATGAGGAAGGATGGAGAACCGATCGCGGCCGAGCCTACATCACTCTCGGCCCTCCGCAACAGAAAGAAGTGCACTACAACGCCGCCAACCTGTTTCCGATCGAAATCTGGTTCTATTCTTTTAACCATCCGTCGTTACCGCCGTTTTTTTACATCATGTTTTACAAGCACGAGGGATTCGGCGACTTCCGGTTCTACAGCCCATTCGTCGACGGGCCGGACAAGCTGGTCACCGGAACGGAATACATCAATGACCGGCAGGGATCGATTCAGGCCATTCAGAATTCAGTCGGTCCTTTGGTGGCGCACCTGTCGCAAAGCCTGATTCCCAATGAACCGATCGATCCGACCGAGGATCGGCCAAGCCTGCAATCGGACGCCATGCTGGCCACGATCAAGGGACTGGCCGACAATCCATTTACGAAGCAGGACCTCGACCGCCGGCGCGCCCTGGTGGAAAATGTCACGGCCCGTCTGCTCATTCCAGGGCAAAACCTGGATGTGGCCACCTTGCCGCTGCGCGATTCCCGCGGAGTGACGCGGGTCGACTACGCTATGCGCTTCCGGCAGCCGTCCGACGCGTCGCTCGCGCAGCGTTCCGATGGGCGCTTTGCGTTCAACCTGGAAGCGCAGGTGAAGGTCTTCGATTCCGACCACAACAATCAGCTGATCTTCACCCAGGAAAAAAGAATTACCGACGCGGTCGCCCAAGAGCAGCTTGAGGATGTCAAACACAGCCGCATCGGATACGAAGGTTCCCTACCGCTACCGCCCGGCAAATTTCACCTGGAATTTATCCTGACGGATTGGGAGCACAAGAAAGCCCTGCAGGCCTCCAAGGATGTGATCATTCCGGAAATCAGCGGCACGGCGGTGGTCATTTCCGGCGTCCTGCCGTTTGCCTCAGTCAAGCCTGTCGATCCCGGCACGCCTCCCGAAACTCCCTTCACTCTCGGCGGCTTGAAGTTTGTTCCCCTGGGCACCAATCCTCTAACACTGGCCCAGGACGAGCCCATGCAGGTGGCCTATCAGATTTGGGCCCGGCCCCAGGATCCGGCCAATTATGCGGATCAAAAAATGACCGTGGAATATGCAGTGGGGCGGCCCGCGGTGCCCGGAGGAGCGCTCAAAGTCAGCGAAGACATCGCCAAGCAGCAGTTTGATCCTTCCGGGTCCATGGTCAGCGGGAAGAAGTTGACGCTCGCAGGCCAGCCCACGGGCAATTACATGTTGAGCATCGCCATCGATCAGCCCGGCGCGCCGCAGAGCGCGTTCTCCACTTTACTGTTCTCCGTCACTCCCGAGGCGGCGGCGCGCGACGTTTGGGACCTTACCGATTCCAGCATAGAAAAAGATTCCAGCAGCGGTGTTCCGGACCGCGAGCGGGCCCTTTGCCTGCTCAGCCTCGGCAAGCAGGACGAATCCAGAGCCTGGTTCCGGCGCGCGCTCAGCCGCAATCATTCCGACGAAATTTCCCGATCGCGCCTGGTGGATGCCTACTACGCGCGCAAAGACTATGCCGCGATTTTGAGCCTGTACAAAGATGTGGGAATCACCGACCAGACCGACCCCGATACCCTGCTGCGAATCGCGGAGAGCTTTAGCCAGACCGGGGAGCTGCGGCAGGCCATTTCCCTGGTGGAGTCCGCGCAGCGCACGAACGACGAAAACGGCCCGTTGTATCTGGCGCTCGCCGGCTACTACCGGAAAGCGGGCGACGCGGCCAAGGCCGCGGACCTCGAAGCCAAGGGGAAATCGCGCATGGCGCCCGCCGGAACCCGCTAATATCTAACCAATTGCTAAACATTACTAAAATATACCATTGAAGGGCGCCTGGGGCGGCACAGGGTTCGGATGTGCAAGATTTCCCACATCTTCCGTCCGCGGACCGTCCCGGCGATAAGGAATTCCCCTACAGTTTATTACATATTGAAATTAAAAAATTACAATCATAGAATCCGCCCACGTTCAGTCTTCCGTCGCGCGTCTTGGCACTTGCCAGGGGATTTTATCGGTGCAAGTCTAGCGGTCCTTGAAGCCGCGACCCGCGACGAAGAAAGTGAAGTGGTATGGGGGCTTGTCGGAGTACGTCGGCGGCTCAGGGGTGTTGTGATCCTCTGACACCGGCGATTCGAACGGTTCAACCACGTGCACCACGCGCAAGCCTGTCAAGACTCCCGCTCATTCGGAAGATTGAAAAGTTTGATCGAGCCAATCCAAAACTTTCACTTTCTTCCTGGAACTTCTCAAGTTACGTTCCCAAAACTACCCGCCTAGCCATGAAGCTTTGGCAAAAAAGGAAGGATGAGTATGAAAACTATTCGTGTGTCTTCAATTTTCCTTTTGTTTTTGTCAGGTTTCTTTTGCATCTCGCTGCTGGCTCAGGACCAGGCCAGCGTTCGCGGAACCTTAGGCGGCGTAGTGACGGACCCCACCGGGGCGATCATTCAAGGAGCGAGCGTCGCCATCGCGGGACCCACGGGTGGTCAGCAACGCACGACCAACGAGCAAGGCGAATTCAATTTTCCGGGATTGATTCCCGGACTCTATGATGTGAAGGTTTCCAAAGATGGCTTCAAAGCCACGACCGTACAGAAGGTCGACGTTGGGATCAACAAGACCAGCACCATCAAAGTGGCGCTCGAACTGGGCGCGGTCACTCAGACAGTGGAGGTCGTGGCGTCGGCCGTTTCGGTGGAAAGCCAGAGCACGGCTGTGACCGCCGATATTACCGATACTGAATACAATAATTTGCCTCTCGCCCGCAGCATCACCAGCGTCTTCTACGTGAGTCCGGGCGTCGCCTCAGGTCTGGGTTCCGGCACCATGAATCCAGCCATCTCCGGGGGATCGGGCCTGGAAAATGCCTACATCGCGGACGGGGTGCTGCTAAATGACGCGGCCTTTGGAGGTCTGGGCGTTTACCAGCGAACCTACGGAGGGATCGGGGTTGGAATTAACGCCTCCTTTGTAAAAGAGGTGCAGGTCAACACCGCTGCGTTCGGCCCGCAATACGGCCATACCACCGGTGGCGTCATCAACATGGTGACGAAATCCGGAGGCAACGCATTTCATGGCGTGGCGGGTGGGTATTTCCAGTCACGAGGGATGAGCGCCGCTTATTTGAACAACGATGATTTTGGGACCCATAACCAGCTTGGACGCGAAATCGCGCCTCAGGCGTACGAAGGCGACTTCGAACTTGGCGGATATGTTCCGCTCGGATTTCTGAAGAACCACTTGTTCTTCTTTGGCGCCTTCAATCCCACCTGGAACGACAATTTCGTTGAGCCCGTGCCCACATCGGGCCTTTTCGCCGCGAGCGGCGGGCAAGTCGACCGCAAGGACACCATATGGGACTACAGCGCCAAGTTGACCTGGCAGATAAACGCCAATCACTCGATTGAAGCGTCGGTCTTCGGCGATCCAACTCACAGTAGTCTCGCACCTTGGTCGACGTTAAACATCGATAACACCTCGGCAAACACAGCGCAGTCTTTCGGATCGCGAAACCTGGCCGTACGGTATGACGGCACGTTCGGTTCGAGTCTGGTGGTGGACGCGGCGTTCACGATGAACTGGAACCGGTTTTCGGAAGTCCCGGTCAATATTCCTGAGGTTACAGACGTGACGCAGACCAAGGGGCTGCCCGGCCAGCGTGGGCAGTTCCGGGCGCAAGGCTTCGGAACGGTGGAGACGTACGACTCGAATTCCAAGGGAATTCAATTCGACGTCCACAAGACAGTTAGAATTCTGGGTCAGCAGCACACTTTCAGTGCTGGCTACAACTGGGCTTTTCCGACCTATGACGATTCACTGAACTATAGCGGCGGGGCGTTTCCCATTGATGTCACCAACGTATCGGGAGGACATTACTTTGGCCCTAACGAAGCGTCTGTGGCCGGCCAGAACACCGAGGTCGCCTTCAATCTTGAACTGGCTCCGGCAGGCTGCACATTGTGCCCGTATATGAATATACCGGGCTATGGGACGCCTCAGCAGGTGGACTTGCACCTGGCGCGCGGTCAATTCAGCGGCTTCACCAGCATGAACACCAGCAAGTACCACGCCGCGTACGTGAACGATGAGTGGGAAATGAGTAAGTACGCTACGCTCAGCCTTGGTGTACGGTGGGAACAGCAACGGCTGAACTCCGGCGGTGTGTCGCAACTGATCAACGACCAGTGGAATCCACGCATTGGTTTCACGGTAGACCCCAAAGGCGATCGCAAATCGAAGATCTACGCGAACTTTGGCCGTTATGCGTGGGTGATGCCTCTGGATGCGGCGATCCGCGAACTCAACCATCAGAACGAAGTTGAGAACCTTTACTATGCTCCGGTCTCCCCGAACTGCAGCGCCGGGGTATGCGGCCCTGCGAGCCCTTCGGATCTGGTAACGCTGAATCAAAACAACACCGTCGAATTCGATCCCCAGAACGTCCTCAACCAGGCCACCGGCGGAGTCGCTGTGAATCCGAGCGTACTTCTCGTTTCCGGGGGCGGGCACCACTCCCCATTCGCTACGGGAACTCGAATGGAATACAACGACGAGTTCGTGGTCGGCGCGGAACACGAATTTCGTGGGGGAATTACGGCCTCCGTGCGCTATATCGACCGCCGGGTAAAGCGCATCATCGAAGATTACAACGCGATTTCGATCGAGCAAGGCCTCGCGAACGTCGGGGGAACCTACTTTATCGGCAACCCCAATGCAAAATTAGACGCCACGGTAAATCCAAATCCATTCGTCTTCTCTCAAGGCGCGCTGTTTAATTCCAAGACCACCCCGCTGCCAAGCCAGTGCATGGACTCAAACGGCGTAGCCACGCCCTATGTGGCCCTGAATGTCCAAACCTCGCTGCAAGCCGCTAATAATAACGGCTACCTGGGCAGCGTCTGCTATCCGTCGGTCAATGAAAGCTCCACCTGGTCGGTAGCCAACCCGGCCTGTGGTGGCACAGGCCAGCCTGCCTGCGGGACAACGGATTTTCCTGCCTTCGTCGTTGACCCCAACGCCTTGTTCGGCGGTGAAGCTGGCGCGGATGGAAATCCCGACGGATACCCGGATCCCTCGCGCAACTATCAGGCCATCGAAATCGAAGTCAATAAGTCGCTAAGTCACAACTGGTCGCTTATCTCGAATTGGCGGATCGCGCGGCTTCGCGGCAATTTCGAAGGAGCCTTCCGGAACGACAATGGACAGAACGATCCGGGGATCAGTTCGCTTTATGATTACACTCCCGGCGTGCTGGGCGAACTGGGCTTCCAGTTGACTCCCGGACCCCTTAACGCGGATCGCTTGCACATTGTGAACGTCTATCCCACCTATGTTTTCGACAAGACTTTCCTGAAGGGTCTGGTCGTCACGCCGGGAGTAAAGATTCAATCCGGTCTTCCGCTCACCACATTGGCAGCCCAACAGCTCTACGTGAACACCGGAGAGGTTCCACTATTCGGCCGAGGGGATCTGGGACGTGGGCCAGTCACGGGCACGGTGGATGTGCATCTGGATTATCCCTGGCGAATCAGCGAGACCAAGTCGCTACACTTCGCCGTCGATATGCTGAATATTGCCGACACCCGGAGGAATCTCCTGATCGATCAGTTCCCCGACGTCACCTTTGGAGTCACGAGCCTTGACTACAAGAAGCCGGGATACTATCCGTATCCCTTCAACGCTGCAGGGCAAAATCTAACCACCGGGTTCGTGGAACCGTTCAGTGCCCGCTTCCACGTGGCCTTCAACTTCTAAACTGACTCGCGCGAGGAGGCCGCTCGCCGGCCTCCTCGCCCCGATTCTCGATTTTCGCAGCCCGGAACATCCCTCGAAAAGCGCGCCATGAAATCCATCTCTGCCATCCGTCTTTATTTTCCATTTGTTTTATTTTTAGTTCTTTTAGCCGCCGGCGCCGCTCGCGCGCAGGGGCCGAATATTTCGCAGGCATGCGAGCTTCATGGACTCGTGGAGCAGGCCAACGGCGCGCCCTTCGGCGACGGCGTACTGGTGAAGATTGAATTTGCAAAGGGAGGCATGGCCGCTCAGATCGTGACGGATTCGCGCGGGCGATTTGACGTAGGTCTCCCACAGCGGGCCCGTTACATCGTCACCGTTCATGTCTCCGGATTTCGGGATGCCAGCTCCGAGGTGGATCTGGAGTCCACCTCGCGCGCTTCCATTCGATTGACGCTGCACGCGGTGTCTCGCCCCTCCGAGTCTCATTCGTCGGAAATCGTTTCGGCGGATGAACTGAACTTGCCCGAGGCGGCGCGAACGGAAGCCGAAAAAGGGCGCAGTCTGCTGATTGACAAGAACAAGCCGGCCAACAGCGTCAAGCCGCTTTCCAAAGCGATTCAAATCGCTCCAGCCTATGCACAGGCGCATTTGCTGCTGGGCACAGCATTCATGGATTTGGGCAAATGGAGCGAGGCCGAATCGGAACTGAACAAGGCCGCGTCCTTTAACGATAAGCTGGACTCCGCCTATCTGGCCCTGGGAGCTTGCCTGATCGAGGAAAAAAAATTCGCGGAAGCCGAAAAACCACTGCTGCGGGGGCTGGAGTTACTTCCGGGCGCTTCACAAGGCCACTATGATCTCGGGCGAACTTACTTCGCGCTAAACCGGTTTCCGGAAGCCAAGGCGGAGGCGGACAAGGCCATCTCGCTTCAACCTGAGTTTCCTGAAGCGCATCTGTTGCTGGGAAATGTACTTCTGCGACTGCGGGATGGCCCGGACGCGCTGGCCGAATTTCAGGAATATCTGCGGCTGGCGCCGAATGGCGCGTTCGCCGGGCCTGCGAAAGAGCTGGTCAAGAAACTTCAGGCCGGGCTAGGGGCTGCGCATTGAGGTAGCACAGCGACTCTTCGCTGTGCGGTTTTTGCCGTCGTCGATTCGAGTTGACCGAAACATGCAGCTTACAAAACTGCACAGCGAAGAGTCGCTGTGCTACGGCTAGCCGTGCGGGCTTGGCGCCACGGGAACATTTTTTGCTGGGGGAACGGCTTTGGCCGGCGCTTCTCCGGGCGGCCGGACTTCCGGCACGGTCGGATTGTTTTCCGGAGCGGCGGCCGGCGCAGTCGGACTTTCGCCGGCTTCGGTCGGAGCGGTGTCCGGAGTATCCACCTTCACATTTTTCGTCAGCGCCACTTTATCCAGGGATACCACATTTTGAAATGCCTGGATGGGCTTGCCTTCCAGCGCGCCTTGCATGAATTCCAGCCAGATGGGCAGCGCGGCGATGGCGCCGGTTTCAGGCTTGCCAAGCGATACGGATTTGTCGTCGTTGCCAACCCACACGCCGGCGGTGATTTCGGGTGTGAAGCCGATGAACCAGGCGTCGGTAAAATCGTTGGTGGTTCCGGTCTTGCCCGCCGCGGGGCGACCCAGAACGCGCGCGGGAGTTCCCGTGCCACGCTCGACAACATCCTGGAGCATAGCGGTCATGGTGCGTGCAACGTCCGGTTCCACGACATCGTGAACGAGGGGGTGGGCTTGCTCCAGAAGCGCGCCGTCATAGGTGGTCACCCGGCGAATCATGTGCGGATCGATGCGGATGCCGTCATCCGGAAACACCGTGAATGCCGAAGTGTGCTCCAGCAGATTCAGATCGGCGGCGCCCAGCGTGATCGGCAGGTATGGCGGCAAAGGGCTGGTGATACCAAAGCGCCTGGCCATGTCAATCACGCTGTTCATGCCGACTTTTTCAGCCAGCTTCACGGCGGGCACGTTGCGCGAACCGTCCAGGGCGCGGCGCAGGGTAATCACACCCTCAAATTTTTCGTCGTAGTTGTGAGGCGAATACGGCTGGCCGCCGCTCATGGTGGTGAAGGGCGCGTCCAGAATGGTGTCAAATGGCGTGAAGCCCTGCTCGACTGCCGCGGAATAGACATAGATCTTGAAGGACGAACCGACCTGCCGCTGGGCCTGCGTGGCGCGATTGAATTTTGATTCGTCGAAGCTGTAGCCGCCGACCATGGCCTTGATCTCACCGGTCGGATTGTCGATACCCACGATGGCTGCTTGCGGGCCGACATTCTGTTCCAGTTGCACGTGCGCGACTGTGCCGTTGAGATCCTTGATATTCACCTGCACGAGATCGCCGGGCTTCAACAGATCGGTAGGAGACTTGTGGCCGGTCCATGCAAAATCGGCCGGCGTGAGCAATGCGTGCAGCGGTCCGAGTTTAATAGCGGCTGCTTTCGAGTCAACGGCCGTGACCAGGCCCTGCACGTAATCACCTTTGTTGATCGGCCAGCGCCAGTCGTCATCTTCGTACGAGTCCAGCGTGTCGCTCTTGTCGACCAGGATGTTGTCCAACTTGCCGCGCCAGCCGTGCCGCCGGTCATAGGCGTGCAGACCATCGCGAATCGCGTGGTTGGCGGCTTGCTGCATGGCCACGTTGAGCGTGGTGTACACGCGCAGGCCGCGCTGGTGCACCATTTCCGTGCCGTAGGTGCTTTCCAGATATTTGCGGATCTCCTCCACAAAATAGGGCGCCAGCGTATTCCTCGGCGCCTGCGGGTGCAGGCCGAGCGGCTGCGCGATGGCCTGCCGCGCCTGGGCTTCGGTGATTTTCCCGTTGTGCGCCATCAGCTCCAGCACCAGATTGCGGCGCGCCAGCGCGCGTTGCGGATGCAGGATCGGCGAATAGCTTGGACCGCGGATTAATCCCGCGAGTAGCGCCGCTTCCTGGACGTTCAACCGGCCCACGGTTTTGCCAAAATAATATTCGGAAGCGGCTTCAAATCCGTAATTGCCGTGAGACAGGTAAATCTGGTTGCAATACATCGTGAAAATCTGCTGCTTGGAATAGTGCCGCTCGATTTGCAGGGCCAGCAGGGCTTCCTGCACCTTGCGGCCCATGCGGCGATCGGAGCGGTCCAGAAAAAGCGTTCCGGCCAACTGCATGGTGATGGTACTGGCGCCCTCCACCACGCGATGCGAAATCAGGTCCTTGTAAGCAGCCCCGGCCACGCGCGTGAAATCGACGCCCCAGTGTTCCTCGAAATGCTGATCTTCCGTGGTGAGAATGGCGTCTTTCAGGATCTGCGGATACTGCTCGTAGGTGAGCAGTACGCGGCGCTGCAGCGCGAAGTTGCCGATGATCTGGCCGTCGTCAGCGTAGAGTTCGGTGACTACGTCAGGCTGAAAATCCTCAAGCGCGTGAATTTGCGGGAGATCGCTGGAATAAACGAACAGCAATCCGGCCACGCCGCCGATCGCGATGGAGGCCAGCAGCAGGAGTGAGAAAGCGACTCGCCCGACAACCTTGCGGCCGCGCAAACGCAGCGTAATCGGCGGCAGCTCTACCATGGGTGTTTTATTCTAGCGCAAAGCGGGGATACGATCGCGCGGATCAGGAGGATACTGTGTCCCGCCGTTTCTTAATTAGAAATGCTCCGATGGTGACGGCCAGGGCCAGAACCAGCAGGCTGCTGTCGCGAATCAGGGTGAGCGGGCCGACTTTCTCGTTGTTTCCAAAGCAGCCGCACATGATTTCCAGTTTCAGAACGTACGCGTGAACCATCGCCACGATGAACACGGTCATCAAGCCGCTGGCGAACAAGCCGGCCCAGCGCAGCGCGAGGCCCGAAATCAGCAGCAAGCCCAACCCTAATTCCACCCACGGCAGGCTGCGCGCCATGAATTCGGCGATCGTCGTAGGCACCAGTTTGTAGGAATCAATGGCCATGGCAAAAAAGAAGTGGTAATCGCCGAAGTGCCAGGCGCCGTCAAAATGAAGTTTGGTGTACGCCGCGATCACGAAGATCAGGCCCAGAGCGATCCGTCCAATGGCCAGCAGAGTACGCGGCCAACTCGCGGTGCGAGGAGTGGTCTCTGACGGAATAGCGGTAGTGGCCATATTTATTGGCGCAGCAGGTAGTCAAAATAGCTTTTCAGCAGCTTGTAATCCACGCCGCCGCCGGGAAGGGCTTCGGTCTTGCCATGCGAGGTGATGTAAACGGTGGGTGTCTGGTTGACATTGCGCTGATTGCCCATCGCGCGGTCGCGTTCGATGGAAGCGTTGATCTCGCTCATGTGCGAAGATTCAAATGTCTCGATTTTCTTTAATTCCACGGCGGGAAAGTAAGAGGCGATGACCTCGTCGATGTTTCCCTTGTTTGACCAGTCATCCTGGTGGTCGTAGAGCGCGCGCTCCATGGCCTCAAACTTGCCAAATTCCGCGGCGGCGTTGGCAAGTCGCGCGGCTTGCCGGGCATAAGGATGCATGTCCAGCGGGAAATCGCGGTGCACCAGATAGACCTTGCCAGGAATCACGTAATCATCGATGACCTGCTTGGTGGTGCCTTCAAAAAATCCGCGGCACGCCGGGCACTGGAAATCGCCAAACACTTCCATGGTGATCGGCGCGTTCGGGTTTCCGATCGCTTTCACGAACGTCGGGTTGACGGCCGCTGCTGCGGGTTTCACGCTGGCCGATGCCGGAGCTTTCGTCTGCTGCCCCGCGAAGGCCGCCGAGGCCAGCACGCCCAGCACGATGAACACAAAAAACGCAATCTGCGGAACCGAACGCGATTTCACTCGACGATCTCCTTGGGATTTGATGAACAACGCATTCTAACCCTAAAGCGGGTGCTTCTGCACTCATAGACGTGCGAACGGAACGTCAGGTTATCCGGTCGACGCATTTTGTTAACAGGCAGCGGCGGCGAATCCTTGACTGTGGGGCGCTCATCATATGGCAGACAGCCGTGTCCGGGGGATTTCCCAACGATCCAGGAGATCAGCCGATTGGCGGGACGGGAAGGCTGGATCGGAAGTGAAAATGCTCGCAATTGAATGTAAACACACAGGATATACAGCTATCAAAATACTTGACAACGACACACTCAATGTATATACTGCAGCAGTCTGCGGCACTTATGCCGGATTCACCGGGCGAGTTATCGAGGAGGGGAGTCAGTTATGAGTAAAATTATTGGAATTGATCTGGGGACCACCAATTCGGTGGTGGCTGTGATGCAAGGCGGCGAGCCGGTGGTCATCCCGAACCAGGAAGGCGGGCGCACGACCCCTTCGGTCGTGGCCATCACCAAGACCGGCGAGCGGCTGGTTGGCCAGGTGGCCAAACGCCAGGCAGTGACCAACCCGGAAAACACCGTGTATTCGATCAAGCGATTCATGGGTCATCGGTACGATGAGGTGCAGGACGAAACCAAGCGCGTACCGTATAAGGTTGTCAAAGGACCGCATGATGACGCGCGCGTGGAGATTTTTGGCAAGGCCTACACCCCGCCGGAATTGTCCGCGATGATCTTGCAAAAGCTGAAGACTGCCGCGGAGGATTTCCTCGGCGAGAAGGTCACCAAGGCGGTCATCACCGTCCCAGCCTATTTCAATGACAGCCAGCGGCAAGCCACCAAACAGGCGGGCGAAGTCGCGGGGCTGGAAGTTCTGCGTATTATCAACGAGCCGACGGCTGCGGCTTTGGCTTACGGACTTGACAAGAAGAAGGACGAGACGATCGCGGTCTATGACCTGGGCGGCGGCACGTTTGACATTTCCATCCTGGAAGTGGGCGAGGGCGTGGTCGAAGTGAAGGCCACTGCCGGCGACACGCACCTGGGCGGCGATGACGTTGACAATCAGGTGGTCGATTGGCTGATCGCGGAATTCAAGAAAGATCAGGGCATCGACGTCAGCAAGGATCGCATGGCCGTGCAGCGTTTGAAGGAAGCTGCGGAGAAAGCCAAGATCGAGCTGTCGCAGATGCAGGAGACCGACATCAACCTGCCATTCTTGACGGCAGACGCTTCGGGGCCGAAGCACCTGCAACTGAAGCTGACGCGCGCGAAGCTCGAGCAGTTGATGGAAGACATCCTGCAGCGCACGATTGGGCCGACCAAGCAGGCGCTTTCGGATGCCGGCATCACACCGGACAAAATTGACGAAGTGGTGCTGGTCGGCGGCTCGACGCGTATCCCGCGCGTGCTGCAGATCGTGAAAGATCTGTTCGGCGGCAAGGAACCGCACAAGGGCGTCAACCCCGACGAAGTGGTGGCGGTGGGCGCGGCGATTCAGGGCGGCGTGCTGGGCGGCGAAGTGAAGGACATCCTGCTGCTGGACGTGACTCCGCTGTCGTTGGGCGTGGAAACACTGGGCGGCGTGATGACCGTGCTCATTCCGCGCAATACCACGATTCCGACGCGCAAGTCGGAAGTGTTTTCGACCGCGGCGGACAACCAGCCGTCGGTTGAGATTCACGTGCTGCAGGGCGAACGCAAGATGGCCCCGGACAATCGCACGCTCGGGAAATTCCATCTGATGGGAATTCCGCCGGCTCCGCGAGGATTGCCGCAGGTCGAAGTCACTTTTGACATCGACGCCAACGGCATCCTGAACGTCTCCGCGAAAGACCGCGCGACGAACAAGGAGCAGAAGATCACCATCACCGCTTCCACCGGCCTCAGCAAGGAAGAAGCGGAGAAGATGCGGTCCGATGCCGAAGCTCACGCGGAGGACGACAAAAAGAAACTCGCGGAAATCGAGGCCCGCAATATTCTCGACAACCGCGTGTATCAGGTGGAAAAGCTGATCGCCGACAATCGCGACAAGCTTTCCGAAACGGACACGAAGCCGGTGGAAGAGGCGGTTGCGGCCGCGAAATCCGCGCTGGCCGGAGGGATTCTCGAGCAAATCCAATCAGCGACGCAGCAGCTGGAAAACGCTTCGCACAAACTGGCCGAGGTACTCTATAAGACCGCACAGGCGGCGGGAGCTGCGCCGGGAGCCGGGCCTTCGGACGGAGCCTCCGGCGGAGCCAGCAGCGGGCCGTCTTCCAAACCGGAAGGTGAAGTGATCGACGCCGAGTACGTGGACGTCGATGAAACGAAGAAGCCGAACTAAGAACATGTCGTGGCGCAGGCTTCGGTGTTTTGGGGGTTGGTTCGAGCGGGATCGCCATCACGGCAACCTACCCCCACAGGCTGAAGCCTGCTCCATGGAAGGCGGGCGCTACACGGCCTGAATTCTTCCAACGAATTTACAGGAGCCAGCGTTGACGACGTACGAAAGCATGAAGCGGACTGGACCGCCACAGGCGATCCAAAAATTGCGGGAAGATTTGTTCATGATTCAAATCGTGCTTTCGGAAACACCCACGGCGGACTGGAAGCGATTATTTTACGAGACGCAACAGGCTCCGCCCGCTGACTTTCCTCCAAGGGCAGTCGATATCAGTGGAGCGTTCATTCGTTTTCGCTCCGACGTGCCCAGTGTGGAAGCCCGCACCGCGTGGATCGATCGCTGGATCGACCGCGCCAATCAAAAAGAGGCAGCGATGGGCGGCAAGCTGGATGAAGAGCGGCGGCGGCGGCGCGACGAACACCAGCGCGAACAGCAGGAACTAGCCGCCATCAACGCGAACTGGGCGAAATTGTAGTTGCGACAGGCGCGAGCGGTTGCAACCAAGAATTCGTACAGATGAACACGGATCACAAGAAGGGATTTGAGATTTGAGAGCCGTGAATCAGGGCGAGTCGGAAGTTGTCAGTCGCGAACTTCGTTCACGAATCGCTAATCACGAGTCACGAATCACCAGTTACTAATCACCGTTCTCCGGTCACCAAATATGGCAACGACCACTAAACAAGATTACTACGAACTCCTGGGCGTCCCCCGCAAGGCCGTGCAGAAAGAGATTCGCCAGGCTTACAGAAAACTTGCGCGCAAGTATCATCCGGATCTGAATCCCGGGGACAAATCTTCGGAAGAAAAATTCAAGCAGGTGCAGGAAGCGTACGATGTTCTGTCCGACGCCAAAAAACGGCAGATGTACGATCAATTCGGTTTTGAAACTCCTGGCGCGGGCGGAATGCCACCACCGCCGAATGGCGGCGACGTTCAATTTGATTTTGGAGGGTTTGATTTCGGCGGCGGCGGCCAAGGCGCGGGTGGCGCGAGCCCAAGCTTCCGGGATCTCTTCGGCCAGTTTTTTCGTGGCGGCGGCGCGGCGGCCGAAACGCACGGTGGGGCGGAACCGGGATCGAGCCTGGAGTACCAG
>CAVOIX010000063.1:0-53115 GCA_963695945.1 uncultured Acidobacteriota bacterium
CAACTCCTTGACGACGGACGCGGGCCGCTCGACGACTTCGCCGGCGGCGATCTTGTTCGCGACGTGCTCGGCAAGTATGCGTATACGCGTCATGAATTCTCAAGAGGACGGGGCTTGAGCTGAATGCCCAGCAAGTCCAGTTGATCCGTGTCCACCGTTGAGGGTGCGTCGGCCATCAAATCCTGCGCTTTCGCCGTTTTCGGGAAGGCGATGACCTCGCGGATCGATTTTTCTCCCGCGAGCAGCGCCGTCACGCGATCGAGGCCCAGGGCGATGCCGCCGTGCGGAGGCGTTCCGTACGTCAGCGCATCGAGGAAGAAGCCGAAGCGGTCGCGCCGCTGTTCCTCGCTGAGCCCGAGCATCTTGAACACGCGGTCCTGTACTTCCTGCTGGTGGATTCGGATGCTGCCGGAACCGAGTTCCACGCCGTTCAGCACCAGGTCATAGCCTTTGGAGCGCATCGATAAGCGCACTTCGTCCGAAGGATCCTCGAGTTTCGCGACGTCCTCCTCGACGATTCCGGTGAAGGGATGCTGCGCGCTGACCACCGCTTTTTCCGTGGAACTCCACTCGAACAGCGCGAAGCCGGTAATCCATACGAATTCCCAGCGGTCTATCGGGGATTAATTTCAACTGGTCCGCGAGCAGCAGACGCAATTGGCCGGCGATCAGCGCCGCGGCATCCGTGCCGGGAATCTGTTCCTTGGCGGTGACGGCGACGATCAGGTCGCCGGGGTTGGCGCCCACGCTCGCGACGATTTTCTTCAAAGTCTCTGCGCCAAGATTTTTTTCCAGCGGCGAAGCGACTCCCTCGGCCGTGACTTTGAACGTGTACACACCGCGCGCGCCCTGCGATTTGGCCTTTTCGGCAAGTTCGTCGAGCTGCTTCGAGAGAAAGTAGCCGCGCCCGGCGCGACCAGCGCTTGCACGTTTCCTTCAACGCGGAGCGTCTCGCGCGCCACGGCAAAATGTTCGGTCACGTCTTGCAATTCCATTGCGAAGCGAAGGTCGGGCTTGTCCGAGCCGTAGCGGCGGATCGCGTCCTTGTAATCCATGCGACGGAATGGGCCTTTTACGGTGATTCCGGCCACGGCGCAGGCGCGCACCATCACGTTCTCGATCACGCCGAATACCGTGTCCTGCGTGGGAAACGAAATTTCCAGATCCAGCTGCGTGAATTCGGGCTGACGGTCGGCGCGCAGATCCTCGTCGCGAAAACATTTGACGATTTGGAAGTAGCGGTCCATCCCAGCGATCATCAGAATCTGTTTGAAAATCTGCGGAGATTGCGGCAGCGCATAAAAGTGGCCGGGATGCACGCGGCTGGGCACCAGGTAGTCGCGCGCGCCTTCGGGCGTGGAGCGCGTGAGCATGGGCGTTTCGATTTCATAAAAACCCATTTCGTCCATGGCCTTGCGGATTTCGAGGATCACTTTGTGGCGCAGCGCCAGATTATTACGCGGCTGGGTGCGCCGCAGATCCAGATAGCGGTAGCGCAGGCGGTTCTCTTCCTTGGCGGTCAAATTATCTTCGACCACGAAGGGCGGCGTCTTGGCCGTGTTCAAAATGCGCAGTTCGCTGGCGATCATCTCCACTTCGCCCGAAGTGAGATCGGGATTCGCTTTCTGCCGCTTCACCACGCGTCCGGTTACCGCGACCACGAATTCCGAGCGTAATTCCTCGGCGCGCGCATGCGCTTGGGGCGTGCAGTTCCTTGTTAAAGACAATTTGCGCCAGGCCTGAGCGGTCGCGCAGATCGATAAAAATCAAGTTGCCGAGGTCGCGCCGCTTGTGGACCCAGCCCATGAGGACTATTTCCTTGTCGGCGTCCGCGGCGCGCAGGTTTCCGCTGTAGTGAGTGCGTTGCAGTGTTCCAAGTGAATCGAGCACGAAGTATTCTTCCCTTCCGCGTTGCTTCAATCAGAGATTTTCATTTTCCTTCAGCTATTCCAGTGCCTGCGTGGCGCAGGCTTCAGCCTGCGAGGATTCGTCAAGAGGACTTCGAGTCTTCCAGTAAACTAAACCCCCACAGGCTGAAGCCTGTGCCAGTTAACCCGCGTCTGCGGGGCGTAAGATGCGTAAACAGCTCGGCCTCGGCCAGCTTTTGCTGCGTTCCGTCAGAGAGCCGCTTCACGGTAAAAATTCCGGCTGCCAGCTCATCGTCGCCGATGATCACCGCGTGGCGCGCCTTCAATCGATCCGCGAGGCCCAGCGATTTCCGAATTTCATTTCGACCGCGGGCAACTCGACAACCAAACCTGCATCGCGCAGGCGCCGCGCGAGTGCAATCGGCCGCAGTCTGCGCCGCCGCTCCGAACCACGCGAGATACACATCGAGCCCGCCCGCGCCTCGCCCTCTCCTGCTTCTTGCAACGATAGCATCAGGCGGTCCGTGCCGATGGCGAAGCCGATGCCTTTCGTGGTGGCCGGGCCGCCCAGCAATTCCACCAGACCATCATAGCGCCCGCCGCCGCAAACCGCATTCTGCGAACCCAGGCCCGGCGCCGTAATTTCAAAGGTCGTGCGCATGTAGTAGTCGAGTCCGCGCACCAGGCGCCAGTTTTCCTGATACGCGATACCGCGCAGGCCGAGCTGGCGTTTCACTTCGTCGTAATGCGCCGGCAGTCGTCGCAGAGATGTCCGCAATGCGCGGCAGTATCTCGATGACGCTTGCTCATTTTCCAGTTTGGAGTCCAGCACGCGCAACGGATTCGTTTCGATGCGCCGCTGGCTGTCCTGCCCAATTGCTCGCGCACTTTCACAGTTCGGCTCGCAAGCGTTCGACGTAGGCCGGACGGCAATTTTTGTCGCCGATGGAATTGATGTTGAGCACCGCGCCCTTAAGCTTCAGACGCTCGAAAGAGGCGCATCAGCATCTCGATCACTTCGGCGTCGATTCCCGGCGCGTCGGACGAGCCGAGGACTTCCGCTCCAATCTGATAGAACTGACGGTAGCGGCCCTTCTGCGGCCGTTCGCGGCGGAACATAGGTCCCACGTAGTACAACTTTATATTCCCGGGCAGCACTTGCATCCCGTGTTCAATATATGCGCGGACGACAGAGGCGGTCGCCTCGGGCCGCAGGCTAAGATAGTCCCCTAGTTCAGCAGCTCTAATTGCTTGGTACGTCGCTCTAATGCACTGGACGGCCAGAGTTCAACTTAATCATTCTGCAACGAGATTCCCGCCAGGTCTCACGGTTCGCTTGAGACCCCGTGAAACGACCTTATTGGCTGGAGACGCCGGTAGTTCTTTAATTTCCATCGATCTGTCGAATTCCGTGGAAAAATCAGAGACGTATTTTTGATAGAGTGCAAATAGCTCGTCATCCTTCAATGGATCTGGAAATTCCGTAATTACATTGGCCATGAGTAACAGCCGAGGGACAGCGTGGTCCACGAAGGAGTACATTTCCTTGGAAACAATGTCCGTCTCCTGACCCACCGATCGCGCGAACAGCTCCGTCTGCTCAAAAATCGGCAGACGGATTTCCGCAAATCCAAACGTACCAAAAACATCGCGCGCCGTCTGCTCAACTCGATTCCACAGCGCGGACTCCGGCGGCAGAATATCGCGAACACCTTTGATAGCTTGAAATTTACCCTTATCGGACAATTGAAAATCCCGTGACTGGCGGCGAAGAGGCCGTGATTCGTGGCTCGTGATCCGTGATCCGTGACGTAGGATAAATCATCGCTTCTCTCTGCGCCCCTCTGCCCGCTTTCCTCTCGTTCTCTGTGTTAAAGCTGCTAGAGCCTTTGAACTTCCTCAGCCCTTCCCAGCCTCACTCTTGTACGTCTCCGAGTACTCAACGTACCGCGTAGCGTAAGCCTCGATTGAAGCCTGATCTTCCGGCGTGAGCGCGCGGCGGAATTTTCCCGGATGCCCCATAAACAAACTTCCCGGCGGCACGACCGTTCCTTCCGGCACCAGAGTGCCCGCCGCGATGATCGAGCCTTCACCCACCCGCACTCCGTTCAAGAGGATCGCGCCCATTCCGATCAGCACACGCGATTCGATGGTGCAGCCGTGCAAAATCGCGCCGTGCCCGACGGTCACCATGTCCGCCAGTTGCAGAGGATGCGTGTCCTTATACACATGCAGGATCGAACCGTCCTGGATATTCGTGCGTGCGCCGATGCGGATCCAGTTCACGTCGCCACGAATCACGACGCACGGCCAAACGCTGGAAAGCTCGCCAATGACAACGTCTCCGATGACCACGGACTGCGGATCGATATAAGCCGAAGCCGCAATTTGCGGAGTCCGGCCGTGATGACTGCGAATCATGCGCGCACCTCGACGGAATTGAAACAAGTGAAGCTAACACACGCATTCGTGAACGACAAGAAACCCAGTGGGACAGCCTTCAGCCTGTTGGTTTAGATTCACGCCGGCGCACGCCCTAAACCCGGCAGGCCGAAGCCTATCTCACTAAAATCAGTCAATCTCGACAACGGAACCACGCGCCGCGGCGGGCTTCACTTCCACACGTGCGGCGACCGCGCGCGCCATCGCATAGATGCTCTTCGCGCCGGGCGCGTCTCGCCCAGCGAGGCCACTGGTTTGCCGGTATCGCCGCCGATGCGGATTTGCGGATCGATCTCGATTTCGCCGAGCAGCGGCACGCCGTAGGTGTCGGCGATACGTCGCCCTTCGCCATGACCAAAAACATCGATGCGCTCCCTGGCAATGCGGGCAGCTGAAAAAACTCATATTCTCCACGACGCCCAGAATCTCCACGTTCACCTGGCGAAACATCTCCATCGCTTTGCGCACATCGGCCAGCGCCACGGTGGAAGGCGTGGTCACCAGCACCGCGCCGGTCAGCGGGCACCGATCTGAATCAGGAGAGCTGCACGTCGCCAGTACCCGGCGGAAGATCCATGATCAGATAATCGAGTTCGCCCCACAGCACGCTGCGCAGGAATTGCTGCATCACGCTGTGCAGCATCGGCCCGCGCCAGATCATCGGCTTGTCGCCGGGATTCAGCAGTCCCATGGAAATCATCTTCAGGCCCTGCGCCTGGACCGGAAGAATCTCGCGTTCACTGAGCGCCTGTGGCTGCTCGTCGGTGCCCAGCATGATGGGCACGTTGGGGCCGTAAACATCGGCATCGAGCAGGCCCACCGACGCGCCCAACTGTTTCAGCGCGAGCGCCAGGTTCACGGCCACCGTGGTTTTCCCCACGCCACCTTTTCCGCTGGCGACGGCGACGAGATTTTTTACGCCCTGAATGGGCAGTTTTGGAGGCTGGGGCATCGGCGGCGGCATTCAGTTGCTCCTGTGAGTATGAAATCGAGTGCTACGCATTTCAGCCTTTCATTTTGAACGAGAATGTCCCCTACGTCCACTGGCACCGGGCGAAGGTAGTGGGCTACTTCTGTGTTGCCGGTACCGAAGGGACGAAATAACGTAGCCCACCGCTGACGCAGTAGGAATTCATATCATTGGTGAGCCGCAAAACCCGGCAGGGGCGACACAGGGTTGGCCAAGCTTGGTGAATGATCGTTGGACTGGTAAACCCGTTGTGTCGCCCCGCAGGGGCTTTCTTGATTAACTCACCGTTTCCCACAGCTTCCGCTGTGGGAAACGTTTTGTCGTGCCTACGGCATTTTTCGGCAACACAGAATCAGCCCACTACCCGGGCAAACACTACGAACCAGCTTTCGGGAAAGCAAGTTTCTGCAGGAACGAGTGAGTTCTCAATTTTTCGGCCGTTTGGGCCTTTGGTGCGCTGACACGAACAAAAACGAAGCCGCGGGCCCGGCCGCGACACCTCCATGTAACTCATTGGCTACGAAGATGTTAACGCCCCCCTCCGCCAGGTTTATCCAACGATACAATGACCTAGGGCGATTCGATCGCGCTCAGTTCAACCCGTGACCCGACTCAACAAATCAACTTCAGGCTTATGCTCCGTGACAACCTTGAAATCATGGAAGGCGTTTTCGAAACTCTTCGCGTGGACCTACTGTATTCTTGCTTCCCTTTATTGTTTTCTGGCGTTCATTCCCTTCACGTATCTTTTTGTAATCGTCAATCCTCCGTATAAATGGATTTCATTTTTCGCTCACCACAATGGCTTGTTTCTGTGGCTCGCCGTTGGCGCGCTCTTTCTGTCTCATGATTTTCGTATTCCGGCGCGGGAAATCGCGCTTCGGGCAGTCACCGAATTTAGCGTAGCCGTGGCAGTAACTTTTTTCAATCCCATGGAGCATGTTCGGAACGATACGGCCGCGCTGGTCTGGAGCGTCGCGTTCCTCTTTCCTCCGATGCTGATGGCTGCTCAAGATTTTCTCGCTCGCATCTCGGCTAGCGATTCCTCGAATAATTTCAGCTCCATTTCGTATTCCGATGCAATTTTTGTAAGTCTTCTGGTCGCTGTCGTCTCGGTTGCCGCCCCGCGCATTTATAGTTCAATTCATGCGGGGCTGCTTCTCGTTCAGTTATACGATGTCGAGCTGATCTTCTGGGTGATTGTTGAGCATGTTACGGTGGGCATTTTGATTGCCTCGTTGGTTAATCTACTGCGGTCGATTCTGTCTCGTTACATCAAGAATCCTGTGATCCTTGGTTCCGGAGTCGTTGGGCTAGTCGCCTTGGTCGGCCTGGCGTTCGGCTGCCTGGCGCTTATCGAAAACTCATTGAGCTTGCGCGGATTTCCGGCCTGGATCTATTCCATTTCGTTCGCGGCGACCTCGGTGCTCGGTGGTTTATGGATGCTGTCGCCACTTCTTGATAACGCCGAACCGCACAAGCAGCACAAACGGGTGTCGTTCGCAGTGGTTGTATTTCCGCTTGCGATCGTAATTTACGTGCCATTAGCGGTGGCCCCTGGTGACGACTGGAACGGAATCGTCCATCACGCCTTTGCCCTTTTGCTGTGGGTCAGCGTGGGGATCGCGGTTTGCCGCATGCGCTCGATCAAAAAGCAGTACTCCATCAGGACCGTGGCCGCGGTAGCGTTGGCTACATGTGTTGTCTATGGCGCTTTGAATCAATCGGATTCGCTTTGGGCCGCGGATATTGGCCCCAATAAAACTCAGATACAGCACGCGCTAAACGCCTACTCCGCGGAAAATCCTTCGTTTGCGTTGACGCACCAGATCCTCGGCTACCAACCACCGCAGCCCTGCGACACCGCGTGCAAGACTCTACGGCAATACAGTGAGATCCCGGGTGCCGTAATCGCCGAGGATGTAAATCTGGTTGAGCATCTGGCGCCCGCTGCCGGGCCGAAACCAAATATATTCATCATCGTGATTGACTCTCTGCGTCCCGACTACGTGGGAGCTTACAATCCCAAAGTTGATTTCACACCGAACCTGGACGCGTTCGCCCATGACAACATCGTCATGCGGCGCGCCTTCACCGACTACGCGGGAACTTCACTGTCGGAACCGTCAATTTGGTCCGGGGCCCTTCTCCTGCATGCCCACTACGCGCAACCGTTTGCGAGGGTGAACAGTCTGGAGAAACTGGCGCACGTTGACGGATACCAAATGGTGGTGACGTATGATGCTGTTCTTCGCGAACTGATGGCGCCGTCCAAGGAAATGGTTCAACTCGATACAGACAAGAAATTCTGGGGGCAGGTGGAACTCTCTTCGACCATCCGGCAGCTTGAGGAGATCCTCGATCATCGCCCGGCAGACTCTCCGCCGATCCTCTTTTACACGCAAAGCATGAACGTCCAGGTTCACGCGGACAACGACCTTCCCAAGCGCACGGCGCAAAACTGGCAGTCTCGCCCGGGATTCGATGATCGAATCGCGTATACGCTGCATCAGACCGATCATTTTTTTGGGGATTTGGTGGGATACCTTCGCTCAAAACATCTTTATGACAACAGCATCATCCTGGTGACCGCCGACCATGGAGATGCGACTGGAGAACTCGGCAGGACGAGCCACTCCACGATCATCTATCCGGAAGTGATGGCAGTACCAATGATCATTCATTTGCCGGACTCCATGCGCAGCAAATACGTTTTTGATGAGGACCGGATTTCGACACTCATCGATATCGCGCCTTCCCTTTATTATTTGCTGGGGCACCGGCCCATCAATTCAAACCCCCTGTTTGGCCGTCCGATATTTATGGAGAACGCGGACGAATTTCAGAACTATCCGAGGCCGGACATCTTTCTTGCGTCGGATTCTCTGGCTGCGTACGGGATTCTCAGCGATGACGGCCAGAAGTTCTATGCCACGTATGACTCGCCCACGCACAGCATGCTCTTCGATTTAACGCGGGACCCTAACGCTCAGGCAAATATCCTTACGCCAGAGCTGAAGCGGCAATACGACGATCGCGTTCTTTGGTATTTGCAGCACATCTCAAAACTCTATGGCCATCGACCAACTGGGGGTTGAAGTCCACGCCACCGTCGATGACGAACCCGACGGGCGTTGCTCTGTAATCTCCTCGCCGATTTCCACCACGCCATAAACGCCGTCCGTAAAGGCGCAATCCAGCATTCCATTTCCCGCAGTTTGGAAGTTTCGTTTCCGGCTAGCCGGGCATCTCGACAAAAATGCTTGGCGCGTTGTGCGATACTTTCGATTGTCAGCTCGCCCGTTCTTTTGGACGCCAGATACGCATCCCGATCAAAGGCGGGCGTTGCCAATTCAAAGGAGCCGAAGCTATGAACGATTCAAGCCGCTCGGAAAGTCTCAGTCTGCGTGGCGTGGCGATCATCGCCACAGCCATCGGCGCTGTCGCTGTGGGAGCGTTCGCAATCGGCGCGTTAGCCATCGGACGTTTGGCCATCCGGCGCGTAGTCATCGATCACGCCGAATTCAAATCGCTGGAGATTCGGGATCTCAAAGTGAAAAGGCTTGAGGCCGCCGAAATCAACGTGAGCGAATCCCTCACGCTTCCCGGTTAAAAAATAAAGTGAATCGAAAGCAGGCGAGAGTTCAGCGAACGATTTCTTCCATCCTGGAGAGGGCCGCGGCCACTTCCGCGGGGCCGCGCACGCAAAATTGAGCCTGGGTCAACCGGCGCTTACCAACCAGAACCGAAATCCCGTTTCGCGCCGCGACAAAACCGGGCTCGTCCGAAAAATCATCGCCAAAGTAAATTGGCAGCGCGTCGCGCATGCGCAGGATCATCAAGAAATTTCCGTACCGCCATGCCCTTGTCGCCGAGCGCTACCGGGGCCACTTCAAGGTCGCGAACGTTGGCCATCACCTTCAAAGTTTCACGCATGGGCATTACGCGCTTCTTCACCTCGACTGCGCATTTGCCGCTGCGTTTCCGCGGTCGCGCCCAGCAAATGCACCGAAAAACTGTTGCGCTTCGGTTCAATCCAAACGCCCGGATAGGCGGGCAGTTCAGCCAGCAGACTCGACGAGCGCGCGAACCAGCGCTTCGCGGACTGGGAAAGGGACCCGCTGTTGTCTTTATTTTCCCATCCGTAAAGACCCATGTACTTCATTTTGCGGATGCCAATGTATTTTTGAAGTTCGGAGCGTTGCCTTCCACTGATGATCGCAACCGTCACGTTGCGGTTCCCCGCGAGCTTTGCAAGACCTCGCGGGTTCCCTCGTCCAGGCGCACGCCGTCGGGCATGGGCGCGATGCGCACCAGCGTGCCGTCAAAATCAAGAAATACAACCAACCGTTTTTTACCGCGGATCCGTTTTGCGATGTGGTCCCACTGTGCAAACAGGTGAGGAGTGGTTCGGGGTTTCCGGGTTCGGGTCATTGCGGCTGACGCGCCTCCGAGCGTTCGGATGTTTCGATACGGATTTCCGTGAGATCGCTGAGCAAGTTAGCCGCCCAGCGGTAGATGTTGTGATCTTTCACGGTGCGCCGCATCCAGTGCATGCGTTTAGCCTGTTCCGCTTCCGGCATTTCCAGCGCCGAGTGGATGGCTTCGCTCAATTGGCAAACGTCATACGGATTTACGAGCAGCGCGTCGGACAACTCCAGCGCCGCTCCCGCAAAAGTACTGAGGATCAGCACACCGCGATCATCCACGCGCGATGCCACGAATTCCTTGGCCACCAGGTTCATGCCGTCATGCAGCGATGTCACCATGCACACCGACGCGGCCCGGTAGTAACGGGCGATTTCCTCGTGCGAATGATGCCGCTTCAAAAACACGATGGGCTTCCAGCGGCCGGCATGAAACTTGGCATTGATCCGTTCGGCTTCGGCACTCACTTCATCCAGGAAATTCTTATAGCGCTCAATGTCCGTGCGGCTGGGCGCGCCGATTTGCACCAGCGAAAATCGGCGCTGGAATGCGGGATACTGATCCAGAAATCGTTCGATCGCGCGGAACCGCTCAAGAATACCTTTGGTGTAGTCCACGCGATCAACTCCCACGCCCAGCAGCGACGCCTCGATGCCCAACTCCTCGCAGATCGCCGCGCGTCCGATCCCGGCACTGCGCAGTTCTTCCTCTTCCGTGGGCGGATTTTCCGGAAAAGCCACGCTGATCGGATACGGCCGTACGCGAGTCACATGTCCCTGGCGATTCACGGCAAAGCGATCCCACTCGGTCAGCGCCTCCAGCGGCGCGATCGACCGTCTCCAGGAAATTATTGCAGTGCGTCTGAATATGGAAGCCGATCAGGTCCGCGCCAAGCAGGCCATCAACCAGTTCCTTGCTGCCACGGGCAGATTCCGAACACCTCAGCATTAGGCCACGGAATGTGCCAGAAAATCGCCACGCGAGCATCGGGACGCGCTTCCTTAACCATGCGCGGCAACAGCGCGAAATGATAATCCTGCGCCAGAAGAATCGGGGATTCCGTGCCTTCCATTTCCTGCAGCACCACGTCGGCAAAGCGGCGATTGATGCGTTGATACTGCAGCCAATCATCGGGACGGAACACCGGGCGCGTGTGTGCGACGTGGCAAAGCGGCCACAGCCCTTCGTTTGAAAATCCCTCGTAGTATCCTTTGTCCTCTTCGTCCGTCATCCACACCCGCCGCAGGGTGTAACTCGGATGATCCGGGGGCACGCGCAAGCGGTCGTTCGCATCCACCACTTCGCGATCCGCGTTGCCGGAACCCGCTGGCGACCCAAGTCCCATTGCAGGCCAGCAAGACCGGTTCGAGCGCGGTTACCAGCCCACTCGCGGGAACAATCACATTGATGGGCTTATCTTTTCCGTTGGCGACGTGCATGTACGGCTCGCGGTTGGAGACCACAAACAGCGGCATGTCATGCAATTTACGCTGCAAACTTACGCGCAAACGCTCGGCCGTCCATAACGACGCGCCCGTTTCGCGCAACCGCGCTTCTTCCTCAGCGGTGGCTCGCGCGGTGGTCAGATCGCGCGCCAAGTGAGTCACTTCCTGATGGATCTGGTCGAAAATTTCGCCCTGGCCGCGCGGCAATCCAGGAGGTGACTTCGCTCCGGTCGCGCCCCCGGTACGCATGGTACGCAGCCAATGCGCGGTACGTCTCAACGGACGCATGAAGGTCCATCGCACCAGGACCAGCGCCAGACCAGTGATGAGTAAAGTCTGGACCAGGGCATTCACCAGAGAATCCCGCAGCGTATGCGTTACCTGGACGTCGATGTAATTGGTATCGTGGAACAGCGCCAGGGCGCCGGCGACTTGATTGTCGCGATGCAACGCGCAGGCCTGAATATGGACGGTCACCTGTTCCTGGTTCCCGTTGCCGTCGGTGCGCTTCTCGCGCACAAATGCGTCTTCCTCCTTATCGCGTCTGGCGGAATCTTTCACAATCGCCGGCCAATCCTGAAATTCATTGGCGATTCCCGGTGTGATGGCCAGCAACTTTCCCGCCGCGTCGTACACGGCGACGCCCTTCAGGTGCTCGCGCTCACCAAAGCGCTCCACCAGCTTCTGCAGGTTTTTGTTGGGGGCGCGATCGAGCAGGGGCTCCGCGCTATCCTGCAGCGCTTCCCCCAGGATTTCGGCTCGACGGGATAAGTCGCTCCTAAGGATGCGCCGCTCCGTCCGCACCTGATACCAGGCGAAAAGCCCGGACACCACCGCAACGCTCACGATGAGGGGCAGGACCATTTTCAGGGCCGTACGCATCGACACTCCTCGACTGTCAGTCCCGGGAATGGGCCGCACCGGGTTGGGTGTGGGCGGCCGGGAAAAACAAAATCGAATTACCTACTGAAGGCAACATTTTACGTCGGTTTGTTACGTTCGCGCATTGAAATATCAAGATATCCACCACTCGAACGAACATTAGCCGAATGGGCACCAAAAACACCGCATCGAGGAGTCGTTCTAACTTCCACGAAGCCGGCAGTTGCCCTCCGAAGCGGGCACGAGGTGCGACTTTTTTCCCGCAATCGGGTTTTAAACACCATGTGGCGACCCTCGCTGTATGGTGCCGCACCTGGTCCGAAGATGTCCGTAAGGTATTTGCCTGATTTCCACCGGGGGGATCCCTGTAAGGGGACGATGCCGCCGAAATCAGGAAATCAGCGATTATGTTCATCCTCTTCGGACATCCGGCTTTGTACAAGTCAGTGGGGATTCTTAGCGGCCAGCCAGCGCCGGAATCACCTCGGAATTTTTGCACAACCCTTGCGTGCTCGCCGTCATCTATGGAGTGTGCGGTTTGCAGCGCTCCGTCTTGAAGACCGAACCGAGGGCACATGCCGAGAGCCGACGATTAAGATTTCCCACTGAGATTTTTGATGGCCGTGTCCGGAAATTACGATGAGCAACGCCCGGGCACGGAAATAAGCCCGGTTGGCTCAGATTCGGCAGGCCATTCAGAAAGCCGATCCAGGGCGGTTACGCGCAAACCTCGAGACTATATTTTGGGCCAGCAATAAATTGCATCACGCAAAAGGAGACGTCCCTTGTTAAAGCTCACGATTCGCGCAGTTCCACTTCTCATGCTGCTCCTGCTGGCCGGTGTAAAACAGGCCAGCGCTCAGGGAGTGAATGCGTATTTTGGCGTTGGCAGTGCGTGGGATTCCGTGGGAACAACCAACAACTCTACCGCCGTATGCCCGTCGGGCAATCTCTTCGATGACTTCACGGGCAATTGCGAGCCGGGGCCAACGATCGGCGGGGCGTTTGGATTAATCGGCGCGGATTTCATGTTCAAACCTCACCTCGGAATCAACGCCGAATACATGTTTCGCTTCGCCCAGGCGCCTTTTCTGCCGGCGGCCTCGCTGAACATGCGCCCGTCGTTCTACGATTTCAACGTCGTCTACGAACCAGTGTCGGGAGCGGACAGCCGCATCGTGCCGTTTGTCGAAGGCGGTGTCGGCGGGGCCAGAATTGCCCTGTATCAGACCCAGAATTGCTCCATTACCGGCATCAATTGCTCCTCCAGCTTCGCCGCGGGAATCAACGCCAATCATTTTCAAGTGCACGGCGCGGCAGGGTTGAAGCTGTACGCCAAGGGCAATATTTTCGTGCAACCGCAATTTGATATCCACTACGTGCGCAACCTGACCGATCAATTTGGCCGGAATTGGGTGCCCGCATTCTCGGTTTCCGTCGGCTACACGTTCGGCCAACGCTAAAACAGCCGTTGCTTTCAGGTTCAGCTGTTTCGCTCGCTACTAAGCAGCAGGGGGGACTCTGGAGATGCAAGACCTACCTCGGGAGTCCCTTCGATTTGTTCGTTCCCCTTCAAGAAAATCACAAAAGGGCTGTATTCCGTCATCGATACTGTCGCAAACCTCTCGCGCTCTCTTTGCACGGTGATTGCAGGACAGGGTACAATGAGTTTTTGAGCATGCGCCTGGGATGGCCGCAGGCAGTGTGCCTGCATCTCAAGCGCAGGGCATCTGCGCCCGCCGCTGGAGCAGGACGTCTATTCCAAAGAGCGCTGAAGGATCGTGATGCGAGTCGATACCATGATCGACCGGGTGGTTTGCCCGGTTCATCGGCACCAAACATGAGCGCGACCTGAAGGTGATCCAGCCGCTGGTCACCGCGATCAACGCGCTGTCGCCGGAGTTTGAGAAGCTGAGCGATGCCGATATTCTGGAGAAGATTCAGCAACTCCGCACCCAGGTCCAGTCAAAACTGGGCGACCTCCCGCTGGACGATCCCCAATTCAAGGAGCTCTGCAAGGAAGCGCTGGAACCCGCTGTGGTACCCACGTTCGCGTTGGTGCGCGAAGTGGGTCGCCGCAAGCTGGGCATGCGCCACTTCGACGTGCAGTTGATTGGCGGCATCGTGCTGAATGAAGGCAAAATCGCCGAAATGAAGACCGGCGAAGGAAAGACGCTGGTGGCCACGCTCCCCGCGGTCTTGAACGCCCTCACGGGACGCGGCGTGCACATCGTGACGGTGAACGATTACCTGGCGCGACGCGACGCGGAATGGATGAGCCCGATCTACGGCGCTCTGGGCCTGACGGTGGGCGTGATCGTGCACGATCTGAGCGACGTGGAACGGCGCGCGGCGTACGGCGCGGACATCACCTACGGCACGAACAACGAGTTTGGCTTCGATTACCTGCGCGATAACATGAAATTCGATCTGGCCGACTGCGTGCAGCGCGGGCATCACTTTCTCGGTCGTCGACGAAGTGGACTCCATCTTGATTGACGAGGCCCGCACGCCGCTGATCATCTCCGGTCCCGCCGAGGAATCCACCGACAAGTATTACCGCATCGACAAAATTATTCCGAAATTGATTCAGGATATCGATTACATCGTCGAGGAAAAACACAAGACGGCTACGCTGACTGAAGAAGGCGTGAGCAAGACCGAAAAGCTGCTGGGCCTCGGCAACATGTACGACCCGCAGCACCTCGAAACCATTCACCACGTCTATCAGGGACTCCGCGCCCACACCCTTTATAAGCGCGACGTCGAATATGTGGTTAAAAACGGCGAAGTGATCATCATCGACGAATTTACCGGCCGCGAAATGCCCGGGCGGCGCTGGTCCGACGGCTTGCACCAGGCGGTTGAGGCCAAGGAAGGCGTGAAGATCGAGCGCGAAAACCAGACGCTGGCGACGATTACCTTCCAGAATTACTTCCGCATGTATAAGAAACTCTCCGGCATGACCGGAACCGCGGAAACCGAAGCGACTGAGTTCAACAAAATCTACAAGCTCGATGTTTCCCTGATTCCGACCAATCGCGTGCTGCGCCGCGAGGAGTTTTCCGACGTAGTCTACCGGACCGGCGCGGAAAAATATGAGGCGGTGGTCAATGGAATCATGCAGGAAGACAATACCTACGCGCATGGTCTCCGGCAAATACACGAATCGGGCCAGCCGGTGCTGGTGGGCACGATCTCCATTGAGAAGTCGGAGCACCTGGCGAACCTGCTGAAAAAGGCCGGCATTCCGCATCAGGTACTGAATGCCAAGCAGCATGAACGCGAAGCGAAAGTGATCTCGCAGGCCGGGCGCAAGGGCGCGGTCACGGTTTCCACCAACATGGCGGGCCGCGGAACGGACATTCTGCTCGGAGGCAATCCGGAAGCGATGACCCGGGAGCATTGCCTGCGCGAAAAGCTGGCGATTCCCTATACCGCGGCGCCTGCCGTGATCGGCGGAGACGGCGCGGAGAGCAGCCCGGCCGCCAACATGGTTTTGTTCCAGCAGGAAGGTAAAATTTTTCAGGTCCCCGCGGAACAGTGGAAGCCGATCTACGACCAGTTCGCGCAGCAATGCAAGGCGGAACACGACGAGGTAATCGCCCTCGGGGGGCTGCACATTCTGGGCACGGAACGCCACGAAGCGCGGCGTATCGATAACCAGCTTCGCGGCCGCGCCGGACGCCAGGGAGATCCCGGATCGTCCCGCTTCTTTCTTTCGCTGGAGGACGACCTGCTGCGCGTATTCGGCGGCGAGCGCGTAAAGGCGCTGATGTACCGGCTGGGAATGACCGAAGGTATCCCGATCGAATCCAAGCTGATTTCACGCCGGATCGAAAACGCCCAGATGGCCGTGGAAGCGCAGAACTTCGAGGCTCGCAAACACCTGCTCGAATATGACGACGTAATGAACAAGCAGCGCGAGACGATTTATTCGATTCGCCGCTCCGCGCTCGAGGGTAAAGAACAAAAAGATCTACGCGCTGAGCGTCGCGGAGGACATTGCCCGCGAGCAGGTGGAAACCTATTGCCCGGCGAACGAGCATCCTGAGAAATGGAACGTCACGCAGTTTGCCGCCGAAGTGCAGAATCAGTACGGCATTGACGTGAAAGCCGCCGGGATCGACGCCGGCACGATGAATCCATGCGGAACTTGCCGGACAAGCTGGTCGAGCGGGTGAAGGAACGCTACGCCGAAAAGGAAAAACTGTTTGGCGAGCAGATGATGCGCTGGCTGGAGCGGCGAATCATTCTGGACATCGTCGACACCCAATGGAAGGACCACCTGCTGACGCTGGACCACTTGAAGGAAGGCATCGGCCTGCGGGGATACGGGCAAAAAGATCCGCTGGTCGAATTCAAAAAAGAGGCATTCACCCTTTTCGAAGACATGATGGGCCGCATCGACACGGAAACGGTTCGCTACCTGTTCCTGGTGCAGCCCGCGCGCCCCGAGGACGAAGCGCGAGAAATCGAGCGCCGCCAGCGCCGACAACAGCAGGAAATGCAGCTGCAGGCCGGAGCGGCCGCCCAAGCCGAGCAGCCCAAGCCCGTCCGCACCGGCGCCAAGGTGGGCCGAAACGATCCTTGCCCGTGCGGCAGCGGGAAGAAATACAAGAAGTGCCACGGCGCCGCAGCCTAACGCCACAATGCGCTCTGCCGATTTCCCTCAACCCAATTAAATTCGGGTAATTCACCTGGATAAAAAATGAAAAAGCCGGCATTGGGCGCAAGTTTCCCGCCAAATACCGGCCAATGAGCTACGGATTGTGGATTCCGCTAAAAATTCAAAATCAAACCAGTTCCAAAGGAATAGTTCGGCTCAATCGACATTCCGAATTTTGCCCCAATATAGTCGCCCTGCACTCGCCAATACAAGCGCCCAGCGGCGATTTTATAATCTATGCCGGCCCCGGCCAAAAATGCGGCGTGGGAACTGGTTCCCAAGGTCGTGGTTTGGGTAAAACGGAAATGTTCCCAACCGACGAGGGCATGTACCCAGGGCTCAAGATGGTTTGAGTTATGGAGGGAGATGTGTGGTCCACCTCCGATAAAAAATGACTTGGCAACCTGGCTGGGATTGCTCGACAGATGGCCGAATCCGACGTTCGTTTCACCTTCCACACCAAACCAGTTGCTGAAGTAACGAGTCACGCCGGCCCGGTAACCAAAGTTGTGAAACGATTGACCGAACGGTTTGAATTGCAAGTATTGAAACCCGACGCCAAGCTGCCACGGTTCACGATCCGGCGGAAGTAGTGACGCAGGGGCGGCTGGCTCACTGGCGGGACTACTGGCATCGAACGCCGCGGTACTATCCTGTGCTGACGCCGCAATGGATAAACAAAGCAGCGCCGCGCATAGAATGAAGAACTTGCGCATACGGATGACCCTCCTCGCATCCCAAGGTGCGATTGCCCCACCATCATCATCTCGGCGGCAAGGCGTGTCCATGCTAATCTCTAAGTGGTTTCCCGGCAAGTCAATACTGGCTGTTTAGACAAAAATCATCCTCCACCTCGTTTCGTCCGCACACACCCGTCAGGTCGCGGTCAGTACCTATGCGAAACGCGACGTTCTCCCTCTCCTTGTGTCGCCGTCTGCTCCGGTCCAAAATGTGCCTAGCAGCTGGTTCTTCAAGTTGACGAGGACTCCGTATCTGCCTTTCTGATAGCATCGGCCGGCGGCGGGAAGATACGCCCCGGAGCTAAATATGACGATCAACGTGAATTCGGAAAATTCGGACGCTAACCGGTCCCCTTCTATGCACTTCGAGGTTTCCCTACCAGCCGACGTAGCCGCCATTTCGCCCGTGGTGAGTTGGGTGATGCGCCTGGTCGGTGAACTCGATTATGCGGCGGGCAAGGAATTCGAGATTGAAATGGCGTTACGCGAAGCTCTGGCCAACGCCATTCTCCACGGTTGCAAAGCCGACCCGGCGATGAAAATAGAATGCGCCGTAACCGGCGACCGGACTTCGGGGATCCAGATTGTGGTTCGGGACCCAGGCAACGGTTTCGATCCCAACTCTCTGCCCTCGGCGACCGACGATTCCAATTTACATGCGGATCACGGCCGCGGAATTTTGCTGATCAGCAAACTCATGGATGAAGTGAAGCACGAACAAAACGGCACCGTAATCCGAATGCGCAAATTCTAACCGCAATGCCTGTCAAATCAACCTCGAATGCCTCAGAGCAAGTCCCCATGGAACCCGTGGAACAAAAATCCGCGGAACAGAAGCCCGCGGATCGTAAGTTCGATCCGTTTCACCCTGAAATGCCGCAAATTCCGGGCGTTAACCAGCCCCGCGCCCAACGATCTCGGTTGTCACGGGATATGGATTGGCAGCGGCTGTTGCAAATCGGAGGCGCGGCGGCGTTGCTGGTGCTAATTATTGCGTCAATCGCGTGGTGGGCGCGGAGCAAGCCGCACTCGGCGGACGCGCCGGCATCCGCTACGGACGTTACCAACCCGAGCATGCCCGAAGCTCCAGTTCCCAAAGTGCTGGAGCCGGTTCGCGATGGTCCGACGGTTGCTGGAACGGTCGAGGAACTATCCAAGCCATGGGCTGCGAAGAAATTCACGTTCGTAAAGCCGATCACCCGGGAAAACATCGACGCCATGGTGATACGTCTGCCGGGCGGCGCGCTATGGGCATTTTCGCTGCAGGGGCCGGACGGCCGCTGTAGCCTGGCGTTCGTTACGGATCTCGCCAAACTAGCGTCACAGTATGGATTTCACGCCACCCATCCCATGGTCGTGAGTCCCTGCGATGGAACGGTGTACGATCCGCTCAAGGTAGGCGCGTTAGGCGGCAATACATGGGTTCGCGGAGAGATCGTACAAGGCAGCAGTTTGCGCCCGCCTATCTCAATCGACATCAAGGTAAGCGGACGCTCGGTCATCGCGGACAGCATTGAGTAACGGCGAGCGGCGGTTCGAAACCTGAGCACAAGCATGCGCGCAAACAGAAACGCGTGATATAAAGGAAGTGCGCGGCTGTAGCTCAGATGGATAGAGCGCGTGCCTCCGAAGCACGAGGTCGGGAGTTCGAATCTCCCCAGCCGCACCATGCTTTCGGATTTATCCCTCAATAAGCTCTCCCCGAAGCTTTTCTAAACCCGATAGACGCTCAAAACATTGATGCTATAATTCCGGGCCAAATACCACCCTATGAGCGATCGACGGCAACCACTGAATAGTTCTGTCTTCGTTGATTCAAAAGCCGCCTCTGGGTCGCCGCTCCTGGACGCAAATCAGCGTTTGTATTCCATCCTCTTGGCGAATGAAATTGCGACATGGACGTGGGATATCGTCAACGATCGAGTGATCGCGGATGACAATCTGGCGCGATTGTTCGGAATGAGCCCGGAAGACGCCGCCGGCGGACCAATCGGGCATTACCTGCAGGCCATCCATCCCGACGACAGGGCCGGAGTGGCCGCCGCCGTGAAGCAAGCGATCCAGGATTCCAACGACAAATACGAGATCGATTACCGGGTGGTTCGCCGGGACGGAACTACGTCCTGGGTCACGGCGCGAGGAAAAATCGAGCGGGATGCCGAGGGAAAACCCCGATATTTTCCGGGGGTGGTGATCGATGTCACCGAGCGCAAAATTTCCGAGCGAAAGACGGAAGAACTACGCCGCCGCCTGGAACAACAGTCGCGGCTGTTCGATACCACGCTGTCCACGATTACTGACTTCGCCTATATTTTCGATCAAGACGGCAGGTTCATTTATGTCAATCAGGCGCTTCTGGACCTCTGGGGATTAAAGCTGGAAGACGCCGTCGGTAAAAACTTCTATGACCTCAAGTATCCCGACGAACTGGCGGAACGCCTGCAGGGGCAGATTCAACAAGTGATCGACACCAAAGCAGGCTTGACGGACGAGACGCCTTATACAAGTCCGACCGGCGCAGGCGGCTATTATGAATATATTTTTCGGCCTGTCTTCGATCGCGAGGGCCACGTCCAGGAAGTGGCCGGCTCAACCAGGGACATCAGCGAGCGCAAACGAGCGGAAGCGGAACTCAGGCAAAGCCAGGAACGCTACCGCGTGCTTGCCGAAACGCTCGAAAATCAGGTGCGAGACCGTACCATCGAGCTGGAACAGCGTAACGCTGATGTGCTGGTCCAGTCGGAACAGCTTCGGGAATTATCGGTCCGCTTGATGGAGATGCAGGACGAGGAGCGCAGACATATCGCTCGTGAGCTGCACGACAGCGCGGGCCAGACGATCGCCATGCTTCTGATGAATCTGTCGCAGATCGTGAAGGAAGCAACCGGTGTCAATCCGGCTCTCCTCGCGCTGGCCGAGGAGAGCAGCAAGCACGCTCAGGAACTGAATCGAGAAATTCGGACCACATCCTACCTGCTGCACCCGCCGTTACTCGACGAGATTGGTTTGCGGGCGGCGCTCGATTGGTACGCGCAGGGTTTGAAACAGCGCGCCGGACTTGATGTGGAGATCACCATCGACAGCGGCTTTGAACGGCCGTCCCGCGAGTTGGAGTTGACCGCGTTTCGCATCGTGCAGGAGTGCTTGACCAATATTCACCGCCATTCCGGCAGCAGCACGGCGCAGATTCAAATCTCGCGCAACGCTGAAAACCTGACGGTAGAAGTACGAGATGCTGGAGAAGGTATGAACCCGGAGCAGTTGGCACGAATCCAAGCGAATGGCGGAGGCGTGGGCTTACGAGGTTTGCGCGAACGAGTTCGGCAATTCGCCGGAACCGTAGCGATTGAATCAATAGCCGGGGCGGGAACCACTGTTCTGGTGACGTTGCCGCTGAGAGTAGAGTGACGAATCCAGCGCAAGGTTCCCTGCCGATCTCGCCGGCGATTCCCTGCAGTTCGCCGGTAAATCGCGGTTCATGAAAATCGGAAGCTGATCTCCACTCTCAAGTCGATTGGCGTCGGTTCCCCGTCCAGGATGGTCGGCTCATATCTCCGCTTTGAAACCGCGTTCAATGCCGCCGGAATCAGCAATGGGTGTCCGCTGACCGCGTGCATGCTCCTCACAACGCCGTGTTCGTCGATCACCGCTTCGACGATCACCACGCCCGAGAGCCGAGACTGTCGGGCCAGGACCGGATAGTCGGGTTCGGGCCCGAAGAGGAGCCTTGGCTGCTTCACGTCGCCGCCAACACGAACGGGTACTTTCGGACCGGCCACCACCGGCACCGGCGCCGGTACTCCTTTTGCCATTCCTCCGAGGATGCCGCCAAGAACTCCGCCGACTTGTCCTCCGGGAATTCCACCGGGAACTCCCAGCAAAGCTTCGTCCGGGGGCGCCGATGCGCCCGCTGGAAGGATCGCTATGGCCCTTGGTATGAACGACGGCGCCGTCAGCTGACCGGGGTTCAAAACACGCACCGGCAAAACGTGGGATGGACGCGGGGCGGCCGTGGAAGTCAGGGGCGCGGGCGGCGGACCCGCTGGCATGGCCGGCGGAGCGAGAAACGTCAGGTTTAGCTTGTGGGAATCCAGACCTGCCGTGAAATAGAGCGGCAAAACCAGCAGGACAGCCAGAATAGCGAAGTGCACGCCGATCGCGGCAATCCAGTCAAACGGGCTGCGGCGCTGATGCGCGGAAGTATCATCCAGCATGGCTTCCGCAAAAACTTCGTGCAGCGGCTCTACTGGCGGACGAGCGAGTACGATATGCGCCCGTTGCGCCGCGGCGGAGTCCATTTCGCCGGCGAACAGGATGTGGCCTTGCATGAAATCACCCCCGCTGCCAAGTGCTCCGGACCGGTACATTTCCGCTTCCGTCAACACGGTCAAGACGTTCCCGGCTCTCTCTATTTCTCGTTTCTCTCGACTACATAGATAAGGCAGCGGGGCAATTCGGGCGATGATCGCCATCACGCCGACAGGTGACGGCGGTCACAAACTATGGACAAGGAATCCGCAGAGACAGCAAATCGCGGTCTTTGCCATGAAACAGGAAACCTGAATACTGAGCGGTAATCTTCAGCTTGCGCGGATTCGATCCCTGATCTGGCGGGCCAGCTTTTCGATGTCTTCCGCTTTCTTAACCAGCGAAAGGGACAAGACGTCCGTTTCCGGAGTCTTGTCTGATTCGTCCTTTAAATCCTTGGCCAACTGGACGAGGCGCTCGACATCGCGCCTGAGGTTTTTCTGATCTTCCTTCAGTTGCACCTTGGGATTCGCACGTGGAGGAATGGGCAGGCCATCCGTCGCCGTCGGGCCACTCGCGTCCGGTATCTGATGGATAGCGGCGCTGGGATCACGGGACTGAAACTTTTCATCCGCCAGAGAGCCCGCACTGCGGCGAGCGCCGCCGCGGCAGCCGAAAGACTCAAAAGAAAGGATCTACGCCCGGTTTTCATCGGATCCTCCCAGAACCACATCTCCGCCAGCCATCCGGAAGATGTGGGACTCAGAATGCTATAATCTGGTGCCGATAGTATGAACCCAAACGTCTTCCGATGGACGGATATTGCAGCCGCGCGAGGAATTCGCATCGGCACGATCTTACTGATCGCCCTGATCCTCAACCGGCTGCTGCGATCCTTGACGCGCCGGCTGATTCCCGCCGCCGGCGCCGAAGGCCTGGGCCGCATCGCGCGAATGCGCGAGCAGCATGTGAAAACCCTGTCGGGACTGCTGTACAGCGCGGGAACCGCCGTTATCGTAATCGGCGCAATCCTCACCGCCTTGCCGGAATTCGGCTTCAATGTAACGCCAATCGCCGCGGCCGCCGGCCTGGCCAGCCTGGCCATCGGCTTCGGCGCGCAACACCTCGTTCGCGATCTGATCAACGGATTTTTCATCATCATCGAGGACCAGTTCGTGGTGGGGGAAATCGTACGGATCGGAACGGCCATCGGCCGCGTCGAGCATTTGACTCTGCGCCGCACCGTGGTCCGTGACGTTCAGGGCGCGGTCGTGACGATTCCCAACGGAGAAATTTCCCGGGTCTCCAATCTCAGCAGGGACTGGGGACAGGTGTTCGTGGACATTTCCATTCCGCAGGAGACTTCCTCTGATACGGCGCTTGCCGCAATGGAGCGCGTGTGCGCTGAGCTTCGGGCAGATGCGTCCTGGTCACCGGTGCTGGTGGACGGACCCCGCGCGCTGGGAGTGGAATCGCTGGGCCGGCGGGAGCCGTGCTGCGGCTGCAGCTTCGCACTGTTCCGGGACGGCAGGATGATGCGGCGCGCGAATTGCGTCGCCGGATTCAAAACCGCTTCGAGCAGGATCACATCCGCTGGGGCGGAGTGCAGCGGGTCGAGGTTGTGGGGAGTGAAGCGCTGCAAAGTTTCGCCGCCCGTTCCAATTCCTGACGGAATCGCGACTGTTAAATTTGGTCAGGGCTTTTGCGGCCCGTGCGAGGAAAACTCCAACGGGGAGTGATGCGTCTCGTCGTGCTCCGCAGCTCCCGCGATGATGGTGCGATTCCGCCCTTCCTCTTTCGCACGGTACAGAGCCAAATCGGCCATTTGCAGCATTTGATTTGGAGCGTCTCTGCGGCCAATCCACCGTGGCCACTCCGCCAATACTCATCGTGACCTTCAGCATCTCCAGCAGGAGTCGAAACGGGCGCCTGAGAAATCACCTTTCGCAGCCGTTCGGCTTTGTTGCGTGTTTCGTTGGCATCGCACCCCGGTAATAAGAACAAAAATTCTTCGCCGCCGTAGCGGCCCACGGCGTCATACGGCCGGATATCCGTCTGCATTCGTCTGGTGACTTCGCGAAGAACGGCATCTCCCGCGAGATGCCCGTAGACATCGTTGACGGACTTGAAATGGTCCAGATCCGCAATCAGCACGCCGAGCGAAATGCCTTCGCGCCGGGCGCGCCACGATTTCCCGTTCCAGCGTTTCGAGGATGGCTCCGCGGTTCCAGACGCCCGTGAGCGTGTCGTGCATGGCTTTGAAGCGCATGGCTTCCCGGGCTTGTACCAGTTTGTCTTCCAAATCGAGCACGCGCAGTTCCCACTCGAATCCTGGCCTTCAATTCCTGCAGGTTGAACGGCTTGGTCAGATAATCGTCCGCTCCGGATTCAAGGCCCTCCACAACACTTTCCTTGGCGTCTTTCGCCGTCAGCAGAAGAATGTAGGTGTAAGGGTCGGGCCGCAATTTCCTTAGGCCGCGGCAGACATCCACTCCGTTCTGTCCAGGCATCTCCAGTCGAGCAGGGCCAGTCGCGGGGCGTCCGCGGCCTGCAGCTTTTCCGATGCACTGTCTCCATCCTCGACGGAGATCACGTCGTACCCCCACTTTCATGAGCAGCGCCTGAAGCATGCTCCTGGATACGGGTTCGTCGTCAGCAATTAATATTCTCATTTGGTTACTCCATGGCAGAGCGCGGCCAGCGCGGGCAGCAGCAGCCTGATCAAACGTTCCATTTCCATGAGACTGGCTTTTGCAGATTGCGCGTCCTTTTTTTGGGCATCTATTTCCAGTTGCATCGCGGCGGCGACCACTGGCTTCGCGGATAGGTTGCCCGCCGCGCCCTTCAGCGAGTGCGCGGAGCGTTCCAGGAAGGCCAGATCGCCGCGTTCCAGCGCCTCGCGCATGGCCTGCAGCAGCTTGGGCGCGTCTTCCTCAAAAAGATGGACCATTTCAGCGAGCAGTTCCCGGTCACCCTCGACGCGTTCGAGTAGTGAAGCGCGATCAACTAGTTCGCTCAGTTCCTCAGGACTTTGCGGAACTGGAACCCTCCGATCCGGTGTTGCCAGACACCGCTCAATTTCCGCGAATAGGCTGGCAGGGCTGATTGGCTTGGATACGTATCCGTCCATCCCGCTGGCGAGGCATTTTTCCTTATCTCCACGCATGGCGTGCGCGGTCATAGCCAGAATCGGAATATGCTTCCCGGATTTTTTTTCGATCTCGCGAATGGCTGCGGTCGCCTCCATGCCGTCCATTTCCGGCATCTGAATGTCCATCAACAGAAGGTCGAACTCCGGGGTTGGGGCGTTTTCCCACGCTCTGAGAGCCTCGCGGCCGTTCCATGCCACGGTAACGTGATGGCCGGCTCTTTCAAGCAGGCGGATTGCCAGCTTCTGATTCACGGGATTGTCTTCAGCCAGCAAAATGTTGAGAAGCTGCCCGTTGTGCTCTTCTGAAGCGGGAAGCGTTGATTCCACCGATCGCTGCTCCGCTGCGCCGAGTCCCAACGCGATTAGGATGGCATCGAGCAACTCCGATTGCCCCACCGGTTTGGTGAGGCATTCTTTCACGCCCAGTTCGCGGCAACGGTCCAGGTCCGCCAGATTGCGGTTCCCGGAGAGCAGCATGATGACCGCGCCCGCGAGCTTTGGATCTGCCTGAATGCGCTGCAAAACCTGGAAGCCATCCACTTCCGGCATCAAGGCATCGAGTAATACAATCGAAAATGGGTGACCGGCTCTTCGTGCAGCTTGCAATTGCTCCAGCGCGACGGCGCCCCCGCTGGCATGAACCGGGTTCATGCACCAGTTCGTCAACATCTCCGAAAATATTTCGCGATTGACGGTGTTGTTGTCCACGACCAGAACGTTTAAGCCGGGCAATGCCTGAATGGCAATCCGTTCGTCTTCTGAGGGCGGTGCGACTCCCAATTGGAAATTGCACGTAAAGTGAAAGATGCTGCCCTTGCCAACTTCGCTTTCCACCCACATGCGGCCACCCATCAGCTCCGCCAATTGGCGCGAAATCGTGAGGCCCAGACCTGTTCCGCCAAAACGGCGCGTCGTCGACCCGTCCACTTGCGCAAAGGATTCAAAGATGACCTGATGTTTTTCGAGAGGAATTCCCATGCCCGTATCGGACACAGAAATATGTAGACGCACTTGTTTGCCGGACACGGATTCGAGTTCAGCATCCACGATGATGTTTCCGCGCTCGGTGAACTTAATCGCATTGCCGACCAGATTCACAACCAATTGACGAAGTCGGGTGGGATCTCCGATCAACACCATTGGCACTTTGGGCGAAACGCGCGCGCACAGCTCCAGAATTTTCGAGTCGGCGCGCTGAGCCAGCGTTTTCAGGGTGTCCCGGAACAAGTCGCGAATCCGGAATTCCGTTTCGTCAAGCTCCAGCTTGCCCGCCTCAATCTTGGAAAAGTCCAAAATGTCGTTGATGATGTGCAGCAGGCTATCTGCGGAGGATTTCACCAGGGTGAGATAATCGCGCTGTTCCGCAGTGAGCGAAGTATCCATCGCCAATTCCGTCATTCCGATGATGCCGTTCATCGGAGTGCGAATTTCGTGGCTCATGTTGGCCAGAAATTCGCTTTTGGCGCGACTTCCGGCTTCAGCCGCTTCCTTGGCTTCGAACAGCGCCGCCTGCGATCGCTTGCGTTCCGTGATGTCCAGGAACGTGACCACCGCTCCGACCGGTTCGCCCTCCTTGCGGATGGGATAGGCCCAGTACTCCACCGGGAAGCTGGATCCATCGGCGCGCCAGAAAATATCCTGATCCGAATGCATCCCGACGCCTTTTTCAAGCGACAAGGCAATTTCGCACTCGGACCTGGGGAAAGGCGTTCCATCAACATGCGAATGGTGGATCACATCATGAATACACTTGCCCAGAAAGAATTCCGCCTTTTCGTATCCCAGCACGCGCAGGGTGGCTGGATTGCAGAAAGTGCAGTCGCCGTTACGATCCGTTCCAAAAATTGCTTCCGCAGTGGATTCCAGGAGCAGACGGATGCGCTCCTCGCTCTCATGCAGCGCTTCCTGAGCGCGCTGGCGGTCCGCAACTTCCTGCTCCAGTTCGAGGGTACGTTCATCCACGCGCCGTTCCAGGCCTTCATGGGCGTTGCGGAGTTCGGTATCGCGATTCTGGATTTGTTCCAGCATCTGGTTAAAGCCGTCGATCAGCACGCCGACTTCATCCTCCGAATGTTTTCCCGCCCGGATGGAATAATCGCGTGCACCGGTCACCAGCTTGGTGGTCCACGCCAGCTCCAGAATCGGACTGGATATAGGGCGTTGCAGGCGTCCGGCCATGGCGAACGCCCCCAGAGAGACGACCGCAACGATCCAGGCAAAGAAAAGTAAATAGCCCACGAGAAGCTGCTTGTATTCGAGAGTGTCCCCTTCCAGAAATACTGCTCCCACGCTATCCCCTTGAAAAAAGATTGACTCGAAAGATCAAAACGCGGTTGGAGGTAAACCGGCTGGAGTCGCTTTCCAGAGGGCGGAGCGGAATACGGTTCATCCGACGGGCCCCGGTGGTACAGAGCAAACGGATTTCCTTCGCGGTCATAGATGACAGCCGACAGAATGTGCGGCTTGGCGGCCAGAGCGTGCAGAATGTCGCTGCGCCGAACTGGGATCTTTAAACGCCAGCGGCGCGATGCTGTTCGTTCCCAGGATGTTTGCGAGTGCATTCAAGTCCTCCAGGCGCAGCTCCTTGAATCGATACACGCCATACTCCGCGAACCCAATGCCGGCCGCGCACAACGCTACGACCGTGTTGATCATGATGACCAGCACAAGCTTGTTACGCAGCGAAAGTTTACGGTTCCAATTGCATTTCAGTTGGTCGTACCTCGATCCATTGCCGTCACGACATGTGCCAGCGCCAGCAGCTTGGAACTGACCTTCAACCGCGCCCGGCCGGTGGCCGTAACATCGATCGCCACGCGCACCCGGGCATCGTCCACCACAAACTGAACCATTCCTCCCATGCCAATGAAATTGTCCATGTCCGCCACGGTCAGAACACTCGAGCCACGCAAAGAAAGCAGGATGGTAGGCAGCCGTTTCTTTTCCGATTCGCTGATGAACAAAATGTTGCAGGCATGAAGATTGTCGGCAGCCTGAATTTTTCTGACTTGCAGCTCGCGGCCCAGCACGTTCTTGCCGTCGGCCAGGTGCGCCAACTCATCGCCGATCGGACTTTCTCCCACAAATCCGATCACCCACTTTGCGTGAGGATCGGACGCGGCATCTTCCGGCCATTCCACGAATTTCAGAAAGTTGAACAGGTAGGCGGCCTTGACTTGAAATTCGGTGGGAGCCTGATCGGCGCGAACGGAAGGATTCGCAAACGGATAGCAAGTTGCCAGCAGAACGGCAGCGGCAAAAAGACATTGCCGCCAGGCACGGCCGCCAAGACGCAGGCGGCGGTACTGAACCATACCACCAGCGAACCGCGTGGCAGTCCAGCGGCGTGGAAACGCTGCAACGCGGCGGCGCGGACGCGTTCGCCCGCTCCGCTGCAGAACCTGCCGGGAATCGAAATAAATGTCGGTCCGCATGCCTTCTAAAATTTCCAGGTCAACATCGCGTAACCACTCCGCTTGACCAATGTGGGTCTCATTTGCGGATTCAATGAATTCAAGATGACGGTCGCGAAGAAGATTTTGTCCCGGCTAATCTCAGGGATAGCTTCTCCAGGCACATCCACGTCAGCTCCGCGTCCAGACGCGTGTAGGAGGGCACCGCCTGAATCGCAATGCGGTCCACAAAATAAGCGGATGCATCCCACGCAGGGCTTTTGACAATTCGACATGCGAGCGAAAATTCGCATGGACATGCGGGTCGGTCCCCTCAATGTCGGCGACCGTTTGGGTATCCTGGCTCGCCGGGCTTAAGTGCATGTGAAACCGCTCGAAGTCATACGCCGGGCTGATGGACCAATGGTCTGTCAGCTTCCAGCTGGCCGCGATCTCTAATCCGTGCGCCTCGCCGTGCAAAAGGTTTTCATACGTGGAGAGCGCCACGAGGTGAAGGGGAGGTGGGAGAGTTCTCCAAAAAACCGGCGGCCGGCTCGATCGTTTGCTGAGTGCTGTAGTCGTTGTAATAAGCGGAAAAATCGATCGACAAACGGCTGGATAGCGAGGTTCGGTACCCCATTTCGTAGGCGATCAGGCCCTCACTCTGAAATCCCGGATTACCGACCAGGCTGTTCTCGACTGGGATGCCGCCAGGGCCGCAGAGCTTCCGAAATTGGCGCGGATTGCGGTGTCGATGCTTGCCGGGGTCCGCTCTGCCCGCGAGACGGCGGCCCACAGCATCTGCCGTTTGCTCAACTCGACCGTAACTCGAGCGCTGGGCATGATGGCGAAACCGGTGTAGTATTATGTCCAGCTTGGCGCCTACCTTCAGATACACCTGGTCGGGTAACAACGCGATGCCGTCCTGGATAAAGGAACTGAACAATTGCGTACCGAGATTCGCGGGATTCAGGGAAACGGTGAGGTTTCCCATTGAATGCGAGGTCGAATACTGGTACCCGAGTCCCCAAACAAAGTCTTGCCGCGCTCCCCAAGTCGCGTGGTGCTGAAAATCCACACCGAGCGTTTTTCTATTTTCGGCAAACGCGCCGAATACATCATCGGATTTGTACGAGCTGTAGGAAGCGCTGAGTGTTGTCTCTGAACGGGCGGCGTTAGTGTGCTTCCAGACGGATTGCAAAAACCCACCGGATTCTCCGGCTTCCGACGGAATCATGATCAACCCGGGCGAAGAGATGGACGGGAGATAGGAAGTGATTTCGCCCTCGCGCCCGGTAAAGATATCCCCTTGAAACATCAAGCTATCGCTGGGAGAAAGAGTGCTGTCAGAGCGAAACCCGCCACGCAAGTTATGCCAGGCGTCGCCCGAGCCCTGGCCATTCGCGCCTGGCGAGCTGGATTGGTTCAAGTACTTTAGAAAAATGCGGAAATCGGTGTCTTTTCCAGCTCTCCCGCCATACTGCGCCGTTGCGAATCCCTGGTTCAGATTGCCCTCGCCGGCGACGACCATTCCGCCGTGCGTTTCCTCCGCCGTTTTCGTAATGATGTTGATGACTCCATTCACAGCGTTTCCGCCCCAGATCGATCCTCCCGGACCGCGAATCACTTCAATCCGCTCGACGTCTTCCAGCGGCAAATCCAGCAGAGCCCAAAGCACGCCCCCAAACGTCGGCGTGTACACGTCGCGTCCATCGACCAGCACCAGCAACTCGTTGGCAAACTCGTCATTGAGTCCGCGGGCGCTGATGGCCCAGGTGTTCGAGCCGATTTGGGCCACGTCCACCCCTGGAACCATACGCAAGAGATCCGGGATGTTCTGGGCGCCCGATCGGACAATCTCCGTCTGCGAGAGGATGAATACGGCGGAAGCGGTGCGCGAAAGCTTCTGCTGCGTTTTGGATACGGAAGTCACCTTGATATTCATCAAATCTTCCATGTTCAATGACGTGAGGTCCGTGATTTGTGCCGCTTCCGGAGCGGCTACCTGGGCTGCCAGCGGAGTACAAACAAAGAAAAAAGCCAGCGAGAAACTCACCAGCCCGGGGCTCCTCGTCGTTATGCCGCTTCGGCGTAGGTAACGCCGCCACCGTTCGCCGCAATTAAATGTAGTGTTCAATGGAAATCCTCAGCTTGCCGGCGTGGGAGTTCCGCAAACTTCCACACTTCGCCCTGAGAGCATTTGCATTGCTTTGGCCAAACGAGAGTCGCTGGTGCGGGGTTAAGTTGCTTTTGTTCAATGCATTGGATGGGGTCCATTCAAACCGGAACGTGTGCCGCGCGCCCCCTGGTCCCGTTTTGGTTCTTGGCGCTCCGATTTGATTCATGCGGCGGCGCCTCTCCGCAGACGGCCGCACCGCTAATAGTGGCATTCCCACTGCGGCCCGGAAACTGCGGCACCGAAGACCACGGCGCTCCGCGACAAGTCGCGCTAGTATTTATCCGCGCCTTCAGATTCGCGGTTCAGGAGGCTGGCTTCAGACGTTTTGGGATGGGAGTGCGATCATGGCTGCATGGTTCGAAATAGTGGGAGGCGTCGCCGCGGGATGCACAACACTTTGCTGGGCGCCGCAGGCGATCAAAATTATTCGGGAGAAAAGAACCGAGGGCATATCGCTGCTAACGCAGAGCGTTTTTACGTTCGGCACGGCCATGTGGGCCGCGTACGGTTTGCTCCTGAATAACCGCCCCGTCCTGTGCGCCAATGTCGTGACGTTGGGATTCTCGCTGACGATCCTGGTCCTGAAACTTCGCTACCCGTGAAGCTCTTGCGAGGGACGATCGTAAACTCAATTCACTGTCCGGCGCCGAGGTTTGCCCGACAGAACCCCATAGGGTTTCTAAATTCAAATCTAAGATAATCCAGGATCTCAAATTTGAAACAGACAACTTCGGTGGCGGCAGGAATTATCGATTCGCAAGCCGCAACGAAATATTGTCCACGATCCATTCATGCAATTCGGTCCGAGCTTGAAAAAGTTCCGCTTTGGTCATCGTGGGCAGATCCAGCACCAGGGTCTTCGGGTCGTCATCATTCAGTTCCCACATTTGTGAAAACGCGTTTTCCGGCAACGTGATTGCAAAGCGCTCCGGGGTGCCCCACACCTGCGAACCCGGATAGGGCTGAAACATATGCAGACTCGCCGCGTCGGGCCGGGCGTTGTCGAGCCACACTCTCATTTCCTCAATCGACTCCCAGGTTTCTCCGGGAAATCCGATCAGCAGATACGCTCGCGCCACGATTCCGGAATCCTGACAAATCCTAATTCCCTTTTCGTTGGCCTCCGGCGTGGTGCCCTTGTTCATCGCTCTCAACATGCGCGCCGATCCGTGCTCGACTCCAAATCCCATCTCCGTGCAGCCGCGGTCCGCCAAATAGCGGAAGAGTCCCTGATTCATCAGGTTCACTCTCGACCAGCCGCGCCACAGCATTCCGTACTGGTGAAAAATATCGGCCATCTGCTTGCATCGTTTTTCCTTGATGGTGATCGTGTCATCCCAGACTCGCAGCGCCGTCACGCCCATCTCCGCCAGGGCCTTCACTTCCGCTTCGATCTGGTCGAGTGTTTCTTCGCGCATTTTAGTCCGCGCGTCCGCGCAGAAAAAACAGCCGTACGGGCATCCCCTCGCCGTGAACAACGAGCCTGTCGTTCGTTCCGCGGCATCGACGGATTTCCCGGAAATCGACTGCACCGCCAGCGCTCCCTTGGAATAATTCCCTTCCCACAGGTCGTACGCCGGCAAGGGCATCTTCGTGACGTCCGGCAAAACCCCGGACGGCGTCCAAATAATTGTGCCGTCCTCTCGAAACCGCCCAAGTCCCGGAATCGGGAAACTCAACATCCCTTTTGAAAAATAATCGCAGAACTGCACGAAGGTCTCTTCGCACTCGCCGGACATCACGTAGTCGAACCCGCGAAAATAATCGCGATGTTTAAATTTCGTGTGCGGCCCTTCCATGATGTAGGTGACGTGCGGTCCGCCGGCCACTTTCACCTTCGCCGGCCATGCCGCTGCCAGTTGCCCGCCGAACTCCGCATTCGGCGTCACGCACGACACCCCCAGAATGTCGCAAGCTTCCAGCCTCTCCTTCTGCACCACAAGCTTTCCCGTCGATTCACTGACGGTGCAGAACTTATGGCAATCCACAATCTTCACATCATGCCCGGCCTTGCGCAGCGCCGCTCCCAGATACAACAAACCCAGCGAGACATGCAGCGAAGGATTAAAGAGTGCAAAGCTAGGTCCACCCGCCAGAATCACTTTCGCCATTTTCAGGTTGCTCCTAGTGTGAACAAAGAGAATAGGTCCGTTGCTCGCCGCACGCGCGACTCAGTTGGTTCATTCAGGAACACCGGCGGAACGGACAGCGTCTGATTCGCCCCCGGAACTGCGCACACATTGGGAACATCGTGCCGATAGGCGCAATTCTTTAGCAAACCGCCCTTAACAAATTCTAATGATTGTGGAATGTGCTTTCATGGGGTAAGTCGAATGACTTGGATTTCCACTTTGTCCGTTCGGCGGGCCATACTTACACGCCGTGGCGCCTTCCGCACGAAACGAATTCTTGGTCGTTGCGGTGGATTCCGCACGTCATGAAGGATTGAAACGTGGGAAAGCTTTGGAGGCGCGGGTCGGATTTGAACCGACGAATGGAGGTTTTGCAGACCCCTGTCAACATAATAATACCCTTACATAATGCGGGATTAAGAAGGTTTATCCCACGCTATGCCCACCGCATGCTACTATCAGGGCATAGATCGGGAGGCATAACATGCAGAAGGGCAGCATCCGAATCTCTGGGAAGTGGTGGTACCTGAAGGTCCGGGAGAACGTATCGGAGAACGGTCAGACCGTACGCAAGATCATGTATCAGAAGCTCGCCCCTGTCGCTGAGTTCCGACCATCGAGCAACAACGAACCGCCCGCGCAGGTTCGTGCGATGGCCGAAGAGAAGCTCGCACCGATCAACGCGGGCAAGCGCGAAGGGTTGTCGGCGGATAGTTGGAAGACTCATTTGGAGAACTATCTTGCGTCCGGTCTCGGCGCAGACGGTCGCCCGGTTCGGAAGGTCACTATCAAGGGCTACAAGCGCGACTACAAGGTCATCGAGAATCTTCTTCCAGACACTCGACTCCGCAATGTTCAAAACCAGACATCAACAAATTGTTCAAGGCACTGATCGCGGCAGACGGGGACGATATCCGGGCCACTTCCGCATATCGCAATGTTCGAAACTTTCTGAGCGGTGCGTTTCGTTCTGCGGTGGGTGATGGCTTGATTGATTTCAATCCTGTCCGTGACGCGATGGTCGTAACCGGGGAGGACGCTGACACTCACGCCTATACGTTGGGGGAAGTCGCGCAGTTGATGAGGGTATTGAAAGTCGAGAAGTTCCACACAATGCGGGCAGCGTGCATGATTGCATTCTTGACTGGCCTGCGGCTCGAAGAGATTAAAGGTTTGAAGTGGAGTGATTACGACCGGAAGGAACGGGTGCTGAACATCAAGCGGACAGTTGTCTAATCATCAGATTGTCGAAGACACAAAGACTAAATCTTCGAAAGCCCCTGTCCCTGTCGTCAAGACTGTCGCCAAGGAACTCGATCAACATCTGAAGCACAACTCCGGGGACGGTTTCATCTTTCACAAGGCTTCATCCAGTCAGTCACCTATTATCTTTGAGCAACTGATTCTGACCGAAGTTCATCCGGCGTGCGACCGCACTGGCATAAAGTTCCACGGCATCCATGCGTTTAGGCGTGGGCTGAACACGATCATGAAGGACTTGGGAATCGAGCACAGCCTTCGGGCCGACATCATGCGCCACACACCGCGCGATGTTACCGACCGCCACTACGGACGAGCCTCAATGAAACAGATGCGGGCCGTGCTTGAAAAGGTCGAAGCGCGGTACAAGGCCGTTGAAAAGAAGCGAGGGCGGCGCTAGGCCGCTTTCGTTCTCGTCCTTTCCGGTGCAACAATGCTTTGTCACACGGGACTTTTCACGTTTAATCCAAGAGATTCGGAAAGCCCTTTCCAAATAGACGATCTATCAAGCGCCAGCCTCGCATTCTCCCTGAGAGGTGTCGCCTCCGCTCCATCGATTGTCTGTAATTGCGGGCATCCACATTGCGCGCATGAGCAGGTCTAGAAGCGCCGTCTCGTCTGCGGTTTGTCGCTCGAAACTTCTGTGATGGCGTCAGCTTCCTCATGCCGCCCTCCGTGCTAAGGCACGAAACCGTGGCGGTACTTTAGCTGGACGATCCAGTTTGAAATCCTTCGTGGATAGTTCTTCGAAGCCATTCGATGTCTCTGTCTTAATAAATATTGGCAAGCCATCCTGGATGTTGAGGAAAACCAAATCCCGCTCAAGGCGCGCATCCTCCCTTGAATCTATTATTCGGGCTCTCTGGCTTCGTACGTGATAAGCACGGTATTGGGGTTCCTTTATTCCTGGAATCTGCACGGCCACAATCATGCGAACGATCCATTCGCGGTGACGAATCTTTATGGCCTCTATTCCGCACAGAGCTAAAATCTCGTGGGCGCGCATTAGTTGACCCATCCTTTGCGTGACCAACTCGCTATTTTTAGGCGTTGAGCAACTTCGCTGACCAGAGCCTTCAGATACTCCTGCATCGCCGGGTCTCCGTCATATTCCTGAAGCGGCCGAGCGTGAAATGTCGCGCTGCCGTTATTGAATTTTAGGCCGATCAAGCCTACGGGCTCTCCGCCCACCTCGACTGCCGCGTCAAGGGCGCTCTGCCGTCCTTGGTCCCGGTCAAAGACAAACGTCGTGGTGTTTTCGAAGCCTACGACTATGCATATCTTGTCGAACTTCTGAGCTTCGCCGTCTAGCTCTTGAATCAAATCAGCCGTTGATCTCATGCGCCCCTCCTGGAATAAAGATATTTTCCGAACCGCTGGTTCCCGTCCCACTTCCGGAGGACATAGCCGTCCTTGAATAGCCTCTCAAGAGATCCGCGAACAGTGCCCGGACGAAAACTCCAACGCTCTGTGAGTTCTCGTATGGAAATTGTCTCTGGGTTTTTCGGGACCACATTTAAAACCAGGCCGTCTATTTCATCCGTCTTATGTGACATACATGCCTTCCTTTCTAATTCGCGTCCGCTGCTGTTCGTTCTCAGCATTGCAGACAAGTTTCAAGCTGCCTTTTTCAAATCTGCAATTGTCTTCTTTCGCCGATGGTGCCGTGCATGGATCGGCCGCGGAGCGTTGAGAATCCACTCCGACACATCTGGCCAGTGAAATAAGAGATGCCTTCCCAAATTATAGACCGGGATGGGATTCGGGCAGCGGCGGCGACACTTCTCACGTACCCACTGCTCGCTTTGGTGAAGGCGCCTCGCCAACTCTTCTATTGGAATAAGATTCTCGGGCGTAAGGACAGGTGTGGATACGCCTGCCTGAAGAGGCGATCGCCCTGGGGAATTAATTTCTATTGGGGACGATGCAGATTTCTTCGATGCTTTCGGTGTCGGTGCCATTACGCCACCGCCTTTGGCACAGGGAAAACGAGATATCTTGTGTCCTTTAGGACGATGTTGGCTTTATGCCTCGCCGCGGCAAATATGTCCGCGCTGAGAAAATTGAGGATCTGCTCCGGGACTTCCTGCTTCAAAACCCTCATGAATTTTTCGAATCGCCGGAGATCTTGTTTCGTGTGGAAATTGGTGCGGAGCAGCAGTCCCTCGGCCGTGTTCTGAGTGCAGAAGGAAGAGGCTCCCCCTTGGATAGCAAGGTTGCTCACCGCTCGGTGGGCTTCCTCGGTTGGGCTGGGTGGGAACAGCAAATCGAGACCGATCGGCGGCTCTATAACCGTACGGAATCCGATTTTCTTGGGGGATGATGCAGATTTCTTCGATGCTTTTCGTGCGGTAATGGGCATAAGAATCCTTGGACAACCTTTTCGGTCATCGCATTAGTTAGGATTCCAGGTCCCATTGAAGGGTTAGGATTGAGAGGTGGATCGCCGTGCCGGATGGTTACGGCTCTGATCGTCTCTCTTCGACGGATGTCCCTTGATGCGCGCTGGGTTTATTTATCGACGGTACGCCGACCCGCCGATCGCACACCAAAGCAAGACAGGCAACATAAGCACAGCTATCCCTGCCAACACCACGATACCGAAACCCGAAATCATTGTCAACGATAAAATCACGGGAAAATAACGCAATGGGAGGCGCTAGGAGCCACGATCTGAATGAGGGTGGAAGTTAGAGGACGGCTCAAAACAGCGGTTGGGTAGCGGCGTACGGCCTATTCAGAGTCAGTTAGGAGAAGAGGGATGAGCAGGCGCCGAAGCCAATTCGACTCGGGCGCCTTCAAGGTGACGAGTTTCCAACGGTAAAGAACGGAGCAGTTAGGGTGGATGACTACGGGGATCAAAATCGAAGAAACAAAGCTCTAGGGAATTTCAACGTAAAACAACTTTTTGGAGTAATCGAAGGTTATTTTGAAGGCTTCGAAAAACCCGGCCTGCCCTAGCAGTCCACAGCCGAGCGGATGCATTCCTGACTGTGAACCCGGCGAAAACTGGGATCTTGATGACTCCCAAATCGATCGTGACATTACAGAAATGGGTCGGAACGTTCGTGCTACCCATCCCAGCACTCATTTCGGTGGGAGCGGTCAGTGGATCGAGCCCAGCGGCTGCATGAAAGAACGCGGAAAAACACAGTGATCTGCCCCAGAATCCACTACCCCGTAACAAGAAAGCTGATTCGTGCCGTTGAGCAGAGTGACGGTGAGTGTAGGTCGGCGGGCAGTCCGCCCGTTCGGAAAAGCGCCGCAGGCCGGAATTGGAGCTTCAGTGTACGGGACTGGGTACGTGGTCTATTAGGTCTACAAGAATAGCGTCGCTGCATCTGCTTCGGGGACGCGCAGAATCACCGGATTCTTCTCCCCCAAATCCTTTGCTTTCTGCAAAACCTCTTGTAGTTCGGCTGCGTAGGATACCACCCGAGACTCGTCGTTAGACAAGGCTACCCACGCACCCCTTGGAATACCTGCCAGAAGATTCGAAAAATCTTTCATCGCGATTTTAGGCGCGGCTAGCATTGGTGACCTCCTCCCTACACTGCTTAGATGCCTGGACAGACCTAGACGATCTAATTAAAGCAACTATTTGACCAATTCCCCACACTGGAAACACTCGACTTGGAGTCTTATTATGCCCAACGAGGACCGAAAAGGTGGCATAAAAGTGTAACAGATGTCAACTACTAGTTATGTCTGCCGGACCGGCATCTTCTGAGCACTTCGGTCAGAGGAGAACGTGATGATGAGCCGTAGCAGACTGAGCGATTGGTTGCCGCACACCTTAAAGGTGTACGAAGCGACCTGTCAAATTTAAAGATCAGATGCAGAGAAGCAGTAAAAGACAGCCCTACGCTTGTCTTTGCAGCAACAATGCCGGCTTCTCTTTGCTATCACCAGCAGGCGTAAAGCCGATCTTTGCGGAACCCGATTTCCTTGTTCCCAACTTCGAACAGTGCCTACGCTCGTGCAAAGAAAATCCGCAAACTCCGGCTGGCTTAACTGCAAGCGAGTTCTGATCCGGCGAATTTGCGCGGGCTTCATTTCGATCGGCTCGAAAGCCAGTCGAGATACCCGCAGTTTCGCCTTCTGCCCTGCTCGGTACTTCTTGGCTTCGACAAATCCAGCCACCATGTCATTAAACAGGTCTGCGTTCATTTCGTGTCCCTCAACTCGACGATCAGTTTGGATAACGTCTTCTTCTGTTCCTTCGTCAAATCGTCCTGCTCGTCTTTGCTGAAAACCATGAGAAGGTAGATTTGCCCGTCCCGCTCAATATAGTAATACAGATACCGAAAACCGCCTCGTTTTCCTTTCCCTCTTTCGGGATCGTTGGCTCGGGCTTTACGAACACCGGGAATGCCTTTTACAACTTTCCCACGCTTAGGATCTGCTAACAGATCGTTCTGCATTTCTATCAGCACGTCGTCGGCATGCTCTTTGGCTAGAGCCGTCAAGCGCCTTGTGAAGACCGGCAATTCGATGAACTCTAGCACTCAGTAATACTACTACAGAGTAGTACGCTAGTCAAGCCTTAAACGAAAGAAGCCCCTCGAACGAGGCTTCTCGATGTTAGGTTTTCTTCCACGGAACCGCGGCCCAGAATATTCCTGGTGGCAAAAAGTAGTTGTACTCAAGGCCGGGCGCGGGCGCGAACGTCTGAAGATGCCCGGTTAAATTGCAAATACCAGGTGACGTTTCGGACAGTGAGTAAAGCGTTCGCGATACCTGTTGTCCGTTGGCGCGATTGATCGTCACTACGTGCAGCGTGAATGGCGACAAGCCCGTTGACAGATAGAGATAGTTGCCGGACGGAAGGTCGCCGTTGGCATCGAGCGGCAACGAAATATCTGACGGAACAATTTGGATTCCGTCCGAAGTCACGGCTTGTTGGCTCAACCTGAACGTCGCGGTGCAATTCGCCGCGGATGGACCGAAACCACCCTGTAGCTGCTTGAATCCTCTGTCAGAATATTGTGGTGGGAATGCGGCCCAGGAATCCTGCGTCGGAACGTCATTGTTGAAAAGATGAGTTCCGGCGCCGGAAAAGCCGACAATTGCCCATCAGATAATTTTTTTCGGAGTCGCGGACCACCATCTCAAAAGGCGTCACCGGAATGATGTCACCGAATGTTTGAAGCACGATGCTGAAGTGGCCTCGGCTATCTAACTGCGCCGTGACGGGAGCGCCGTCCGTCAATAATTGAACATTGTTTTCATCATAGAAGGCTCGCCTCGCAAAACTCACGCTGCCACCGGAGGGCCGGGCATCGTTCGCGAAAGCAAAAGTTCCCGAGGTGACAACCGCGCTGATGGTTTGTCCCCGTTGAAGTTCCACGGTGCCACCGAAGAACTGATCCAGACTTCTCGGAGTTTCCACACGGAACCCGACCTGGTCTTCGAGGATGGCAGTGTCTTTCTCGGGGTCAACAGCAATCACGCGAAAAAGTGAACGGCCTTTAACCAAAGATGCGGCGATCGGAACACCGCCAAATTCTGATTTGCTCATAAACATTCTCCTTGCTGGGCTACGCGGCTTCGGCCAAGTCACGATTTTCGAATTATGCTGCTTCAATTCTTCGACGGATTCGCTTTCGGTGCTACCTTCCTCGGATTCGGTCTCTGGGGTGTTCTCTGTGTTCGGCATCTGTGGGCGTTGCATCGTCCGGTTCCTCGTATTCGTCGGTGGCATTGATTGGGCCGCGGTTTGTACCGACATCGCGTCCGAGCGACGTTCGTTCTTCCGTCGTGCTGAAACGATCCGGACGCCCCCAACTTTGTTTCTTCATCTCGTCGAACACTTCCTCGTCCACGAAGACTATGAGTTTCTTTTGTTCCTCGATGGCGATGGCATGCTCGATGTCTATCTTGTACTTTTGCTCGGTGTGGCGAGCGGCGCGGTCGTCCTCGGCAACGGCTCTCATTCGGGCGATTTCTTTTTCGCTGAGATCAGCACGGACGATTGTGCGCTCGATTGCAATGCGAGATCCCAGAGTGGACATTGGCACACTCTTCAGACGGCTTTTCTCAACTACGGGACCGCCTCGAAAACAGGCGTTGCGCGTTTCCCAATCCACAACACGGCCGATTTCTACGAGACGCTTTGCCTGAGACTCAGTGACAAGCTTTCGGCACAGGCAAGTTTCAGGTGCCGGGTCCAGAAGTCCATTTGAAACGCACGAATGAAGTAGAATCAGCCCCGCGGCTTTTCGCTCGTCAAACCGTTTTTGAGCGACCTGCTGTTTCTTTTCACATTTCAGTTTCTCCCGGCAGTCAAAACATTTCAGACTTTGAGAAATCGAATTGATCTTATTTCCACACGAACACACTTTTGACGGCATAACACTCCTGGCAAACTGTGTGATGAATGGTGCTGGCCGCGAAGGACTCGGGGCCAAGAAAGCAAGACGATTTAAGCGGCGCGCTTTCGAGCAATGAGTGCCCTGAGCGTCATTTTCTTTTCGCTGGGTAGGTAGACTTCACCAAGTGCGAGCTTTTCTGATTGCGGTGGGGCGAGCGGCAAAATTTCTGCTTCAAGAAATTGAGCTTCGATGCTTCCAGGTTCGACGAATTCGATCGGGAGAATTGGCTGTGCAGTCGAGTCAGAGTCTTCTGAGTTTTCTAGACATACGCAGATGTCGCTCGCGTAGACTCGATGACGAAACTGCTCGCGTTCTTTATTGAACAAGTGACGATGTACAGTGACGCCGTACTGGAGCCAGCCGCCTACTTTGATGGTTTCGAGTCCTTCGGAGATCACGTTCTTTGGGAGGAAAACCAAGGTGTCGCCGCTCGGCCGGACGATGTGACCTCTATCGCCATCCCAAAATGTCACCTGGCCAAATTCCCGATGAGTCGATGCGTCTATCGATGCTGCTTCTACGTCCTCATTCACCACATCGACGGCACGTTCTTTTCCGCGCGACTCGCCCTTCACGGATTGCATTTCAATCCGGAAGCTGACGCGTGCTCCGACCGGCAAGGCACGGCGTCCGATGCAGTCCGGGATCACATCGTCAAACGCGGCAAAGACCTGTTGGTTGTCACCGAACCTGTCATCAACTGAAATATAGCAATATGATTTGCGGCCGGTGGTGACGACAACGCCGGTCTGTCTATCGGCGGTTGGAACGATGTTCACTGCTTCCATCCGACCGTCTTCACGTGTTTCCATGTCGAATGAAACACGATCGCCGCTGTTTAGCACTCCGCCGTAGTTTGAAAAATGAACGTTGCGGTCAAGCCGTTGCGAACCGGCCTGAGACTCGTAGCGGATAAAACCAAAACCGCGATCGTGCAAATGGTATTCAACTATCCCTTGCATACTTTTATTTTCTCCTGGGATTGCGGTGCAGTGAAGACGCGCTGAACAGCGGGGCTGTCGGTCAGATTGGAGAACGATTATGCTCCGGGGATCACGACGTGACTGGTCATCGGCGACGACTCGAGACCCGCGGATGACGCGCTCGAACGTCTCGCGGTAGGCACGGTCGTTCGCGATCTTTTTCTTGATCTCACCGCTAGGAAGTCGCTTCCAATCATCTTTAACCTGTTGTTCGAGCTTCTGCGCGGGCGTAAGAAACGGTTCCGGTGCCGGCAAAGATTGAACGCCGATACCAGTCGCGCGGCGGATCTGATCGATGAACTCTTGTCCCAAGGCGGTCACCGGATAAATCGGGATTGACGATTTCGGCGTCATACATCGTCAGGAAAGCCTTGGACAACAATGAATAATAAAACTCGATGGACGGGGCTGTTTGTGCAACTTCATCGCGGAAGTTCAGTTTAATGTAAGCGACGATCGCATCCTCTAGCGTCGGGCCGAATGAAATTGCTAATTCGCGTGCATCCCTCCACCACTGCCGGCTTGCTGCGATGCCGAACTTCGTTGCGTTCTGTTGTGTCGTGTTCATGGCGTCTCCTTAGATGAGTCCAGCGGCGATGGCCGCCTCGAAAGATTTGTTATACTGCTCATAGCCAAGCGGATTCGCCGCTGCTGAGCGCAACGAACGGACTCGGCTGGACGGAGTCGAGTTATAAACTTTGGCCCATTCGAGTAGCTGAGGCACCAGGAGGCCAGCTTTGGCCGCGATGCCGTTGATGGTGGCGGTGGACAGATCCTCCTTGGGAAGAAGATGTGGGTTCTGAGCAACTACCGAGTCACCGACGCCTTCAAATCTCGCGCTGCTGAAGTTTCTCCACGAAGCTTCGATATGCCGGGTCGATACGAATCTTTCCTTCCGCTGGCTCTGCGAAGCGCTTTCGGACCAGCGTGTCATTTCTGACCACTGAATTTGTGAAGCACTGAGTGGACGACCATTCTTGTCGGTGGGTACCGGCTCGGGCTCCGGGACGGGTTCCTCAGCCGGGATTCTATCGAGCGGGTCTTCCGCGGTGCCACCGCTATCAACGGCCGTGACGAAAACATCGGTAACCTGGTCGAGGTTGAAAAATTCCTGCTCGCCATACATCGTGTTCAAAATGTCCACGATGCGATCGAGATTGGCCGGCGTCGCTCCATAGATATCAACGAACCTTTTCCAAATTGCTGTTCCGTGGAACTCTTGCCAAAACTCGGGGTTCGTTCCGTCCGCGTTCGTTGCTGATAGAACTCGCTCCCGCGTGTTGAATATCAAAGCCATGTGAAACTTCGCATGTTGTTCTCCTTAACCCAGATCTGGGCGACGAGTCTTCCATACCGCTCTGTTTGCAATTTCCGCTGAACCTCGCGCGGATCAATGACAGGTTCAGGCGGTGGGACAAATTTCTCTGCGAGTGGAATCAACTCTGCTGCGAGAGGGTGTTCTGTCAGCTTTTGATAAGCACCATCGGCCGTCTCGCCCCAGAGTGATTCCACCGATGTTCCGGGGAACCGGATATAAAAACCGTTTCGCGGTGGTTGACCTGGAACGATGAGCACGTCGCCGACGTGCATTGGTACTCTGTCTGGTACAGGCGCTTCTGTTACCTCGCGCGGCTCAAGCAGCGGGCCAGTGCCGTCCGGTGCCTCGATGAAAATGTCGTAATTGTTTCCGAAGACTTTGCGCCAGCGATCGCGAACCGACACCGCGAACTGTCGGGCGTGCAACGTCAGCGGCGCCCGAACGTCCGACGTGATCTCAGGCATCGGGGCGTAACGGCCACCTTCGACGAATTGGGAGCCGTCTCGTTGGTAATACAATTTCTCAGCGGTGGGGCGGCCTTTAAGCCGAAAGACTATGTGAACTGTATCAGACATTAAATGAGCCCCCTCGCGATTAGCGACTCGACTTGGGCTTTGAAATCCGGATCTCGTTGGTACTTCGTGATGATCGAACTTGTTGGCATGGAGCGGTATTGCTCCACGGTCAATTCGGGCACCTCGGCCTCAGCGGGCTTCGGTTGACGCAGTTGCTTGATTTCGCCGGAAGCGCGAAGTTCATCAAACGCGCGGATAAAATGGCTGATCGAAATCAAGCCTCCGAAGCTCGCTGCCCTGTTACGAACAAGAGTCGTTGCTTCGGGACTGCGGAACAGAACCCAATCCGGAGAATGTTTCTCTAGCTGCCACAGTGCGAAATAATTTTGGAAGTCTTGGGGATCGAAACTCATGGTGATTCTCCTTTAAGCTCTAAAAGCCAATTCCTCAAAGACATTTGAAAAACAGTTTGGTGTGGCAATCGCGATGCCTCGACGATTTGCGTACGAACAAACGGCCGCGGTTATCCACTTGGCTTGCGGCACGAGTGATGCCTCGACACATCCCAGACGCTCGGAAAAATCGTAGGCCATTGAAAGCCAGAGCTGCACGACCGATTGGTCCGACAGTGGGATGTCGCCGAGTGCGACTTGCAAAAGCTTCTCGTTTTCTAAGTCGCTCCAGTATGGTTTCGCGTCACCATAGGCGGCTTGTATTCGGGCAACGGCATCGGCTGCGTTGACGAAATCTTTTTCGAAATCCGTCGTCCGCCTTGGGAGCCAGGGGCTTCTTCGGGGCGTTCGTCGGTGGCTCCTGGCTCATCGTCGGCCAATCGGTTTTCGGGATTTCTCGGATCGAAATTGTCTGTACGTGCTCTGTACTCAGCGACAAGTGCGACCTGCTCTGAAGTGGCAGTCGGGTCATTCTTGACTGAGTTCAAAACTTTGATTAATGCTCGCGCTAATTTGTCAACGGGCTTCACTTCACTCTGCTCGACCGCGGTCAGACTTTTTTTAACGCGAAGGAGACGGACATCGATTGGTTCTGACAAACTGGCTTTGAGTGCGAAAATCGTGGTGGCCGCACCGATCACGATCGCACCTCCGCTTTTCTCTTAACCGCGTGTGCCAATAACTCAACTGCCTGCGCCTTTTTCTCGTCGAATTCTTCGCCCGGACCAACAGTGAAGTATTCCGAATCTGGGCACGCTGTCATGAAGTCTCTATCGAGAGGTGTGAAATGGGTATCCAGGCCATCTGGCTCGCTTTTCACAACGAGCCGAACGACGTTCTCGGTGTTCTGATAGCCGTAAGTTTTCTTGATTAAGGCAAGACCTACAATCGGCAACTGTTCGGTTCGGGGCTTACCATCGTCGTCAAAGTAGATGGCATATGCCTCCCAACCCACCGGCGCGGGAATCAATTGAATGATTTCAGGATCTTTCACGTTCATATAGCCTCCATTGTGATTGTCGTTTTGTTGCTCTCAGGCAGCACGACGTTTATAAAGACCGGCACCATTCTTGTTGTAGCCTGCCCGCTCAAGCTGTCCACTCTTAAGAAGCGCGTCTTTTGCGAAGTTGTACTGCATCGCGTTGAACTTGCAACGCCGCTCGCCAAGGTGAATGCACTTTTGAAGCTGACGATCTGATCGGATTGTGTCTATGGTTTCGAACTCATTCAGAAGCCTCAGTTCGAGACGACCCTGGTCATTCAACGAATCGATGGGCCAGAATCGCTTACGCAAATAGATTTGTTCTTGCGCCCACCGAATCGAACGGCGAACAAGGTCCGGTGTAACCACACCGTCTTTGAACGCCGCGCGGAGAACTAGATCCTTGTCGAAATAGAAGCCGATGCGTGGAGAAAAATGCTGATCTTCCTTTTCGAGATCAAGTTTGAAATCAGAGATCAGATGCCGTGCCTCTGGAGTGATGTCGAGCACAACATGGCTGTTCATTCGGTCGCTGATTTCAGTGGCGTACTTTTTCGCGCTGGTGTCCTGCAACATCGGCCAAGCTTTCCCGTCCAATGAGATCTTTGTGCCAAATGATAAACACACTCGTGACAGATAACCGCTCCCGCCCGACCCACGGCCTTGATAACTCTCGGTAAAGGAGTCCAGGTGAAGCAAGCCGTCTGTGACAGGTGAACGTTCGTGGCCTGGTACTTCTTGTTCTTGAAGGAGCCGGTCGAATGCTGACTGCCTTCAAACAGACTCAGAAAAACATTCTCAAGACTCTTCTGGTCGGTTGGGCCTTTCGTCAACCACATCACAGAACCTTCATCAAGGAAGCAAATGCAGTTTGGTGTGTCCACCAACTGAGAGACTGCGAACGGTCCACTTCCCCAGCCCGTGCCGTCAACAAGCATAGGACTGTAAATGCGGTTTGGTTCGACGATGCCTTCCTTGGGACGCGGAATAAGTAGATCTGAGAACGCCCATTTTACGCGCTCCCAGCTTTCTCCTTTCCCGGTCTGAGGGTGAAACGAAAATTTATTGAGGTAGAAGCGGGTTGTGAAATTCAGATATGTGGAGTTGGGCGGGACGATGTGACCATCCATGCAATGGCCCGCCCAAACCTGCAAGTCACCGTGGACGAACTGCGGCGGAATGAATGTTCCGTCCGTCAACTCGTGAGTCAAATCGCAGAGACGATCGCCTTCCAAACATTCTGATGGGAAACGATAATCCTCCTCGCTCAGCACCTTCATCGGTGACTCGTCGAGACCGGTTTGCAGCGGAGGAACCAACGCGGTTTCGGACTTCACCGAGACCGCAGCTTCTTCGAGCGGTATTCCATTTTGCGTCAACCGAGTCTTTGATTCGCCGAAACGAAGCGGACGGCCTACGAGTTCTTCGAGCTTGGGCCGGAAATCTTTTGGCCAAGTGCGATCGTGGCAGTGCGTATGGGGGCAGGCAAAGTCCAATGCTCCCGAGAGATGCAAAATAACGACAGAGCCGCTATCAATTTGGCCGGTGTGTTCATTCACCCACGGGCAAGTTACCGGCCAGAGGTACCCGTTGCCGTCCCACTTCCGTAACGGTGAAAATTTGATCTTGGCTTGTAGCGCGGCCTCTTCAAAGTAGCCCGCGATCGATTGCAGTTCTTCCTCGTCGGCCGTAGGCTTGACCGGTCCAGCGCCCTTTTCTTCGCCCATCTCGATATGAAAATCCGCGAACTTGTATCCCGCTCCGCGGGATTTATTTCGATGATTTCGACGATTCCGGCTCGAGAGTCGTACTTGAGATTCTTGAAACCTGCTGCACGAAAGACTCGTAAGCAGTCGGTGCACTGCGGGTCCGATCCAAATCGCCGGACCAAGGCATCGTTAAGCAATTCGATTTTGTCGAATGTGAAATCCGCCAGGATCGACATTCCAGACGAATTGGTACTTGGCCTCACTCGATCGAACGATGAGCGTGGGCGGTGGGATTACTTTTGCCGCGGCCAGTGTCGTACTGAATCAAGCGTGGAATCGCCGGCGTAATCGACTTCCATGAAAAAGTGGGCAGGCTCGCCGGCGAATTCTTTCTTGCGCCGAGTCTCGCCGGGTTGGATCGAATTCATGGAAAAATACAGATTCCATCCTTCGCCGTTAAGAACCTGAAGACGCGCGATGGACTTATCCGAGACAAGAGTTTTCACCGATAGGACATCGGTCTTTGAAACAGGACGGCCCGCCTCATCTTTTCGGGTTGAGTGAATACGCGTGAACGCGATGCGATCTGTCTTCGAATAGAGGCTCAGCAATTGCGTGACCGCGGGATGTTCCGGATCGATCTTATCCGCGGGATCAAGGGAGTCCTCGGAAGGCGCCGGTGTCAAACTGGCCGCATCAACCCAGTCTTCTCTACCGTCTGAAAACCTGACGCATGCAACGCTAGTGTCCTCCGCGTCAATCTCGACGAAAGTGGCCGAAAGAAGGGTCTCGTGGGATTCGTCTTGAACAATGCGTTGCACGACTTCGTCGCCAGGTTTGAACTGAATCGGTTGAACGGAAGTTGGGGCATTCACTTGGCACCCCCAGCATTCGCTACAGCAGCGGGAGCCGATGACAACTGCGCCGGAAAGACCTGAACGTCGAGCGCGGCCGGCAAATCATTTTTTGCAACGGGGCGGTCCCGGCGTGAACTCGATCCGAGAGCCTCTCTCGATGACTGCGTTCGGATCGGCCAGCTTTGAAATGTGGAAAAAATATCTGTGCGGAGAATTCGCGCCATCGGGGTAGCAGTTAACGATGCCCCAACCCGATTCGGCGACCCATTTTGAAATACGTCCTGTCATTCTCATAAATCCTCGATTTATTACAAATTGAAAGATCGATCGACTTACAACAGGCAGGTCAGATCCGTGTAGAAGGCAGTGAAGCAACGCCAATAAAGGAAACCTGATTGTTTTGCTACAAAATCTGAATCTTAAAACGAGATGCCAGCGCGTACATTTGCTCGCATCTCAGCTTCGTGTTGCTGAAACCAAATCTCGTCCTCGACGAGATCATCCCAACGCTCTTCGGATTCAATCGCTTCCAATTCGCAAATTGGGAACGGGCCGCTGTAACGCGCGGAATCGCTTACTTCAATACCGTTCGTATCGACAATCATGACTTCCTCCAGGGATTTCGTTGGTTTCCCTTGAAGGCAATCCGCGGTCGAGGGCGTACCGATTAGTCTTATTTCTTGCATCCGTTGCAACTACAAAGCCCGAATTTCCTCAAGCCTTTGCCTCATCTCACTTAGCGTTTCACGATCGGTGATTCTGTCCAAACCGGAATCTTGATAACGCTCAAGCAAAACTTTTAAAGACGAAACATCCGAGAGGGGCAGCCGCAGCGGAAAAATAACTTCTCGAATTCGAAGTAGATCGTCGAGCATGCGGTTAAGCCTCATGAATTCTGCGTTTGGAAAATTCTTCACGCCGGTCAACCATCGCGACAGGTCGGTGCCGGACGCCCCAATCAATAGCGCAGCAACCTGCTTGGTCAGACCAAGTTCGGCGAGCTTTCCATTCGATGTGGTTACTTCTAGTCCCATTTCAATGTCCTCACGAAAATGTTTGTCACCAATCCAAGCGAGCTAAAAAATGGGCGGCGTTGTTCCGGAATCTCCGGACAATGCCGCGGTCCTGCTCAAATCTTGTTGGGCATATGGGCGAGGCTTCTCCCCTTCCCAATATAGCCACCAATCCCAACATTTCTTGTATCTCGCTGGAAAGTCGAGACTTTTGGATCAATTTGCGTTGCAAGGCGCAGTCACTACAACCGAGAGACAGGGTCTCAAGGGTGGATAAGGTGTGCGCCTTCCCAACATAGCCGGCAATCCCGACATTTGGCGGAAAGCGTTGATTCAAGCCGCCTTTCGATCTTCTGGGCGCCGCATGTCGCTAACAGTTTCAATCTTATGGGCTGGTGTTGGGACTAGGAGAGCGTGAAGATCTCGGATCCGGCCAGCCTCGATGAGTTCAAAGACGCGGGTCAATCGCCGGTCCTGGTCGGCAATCGGCCTGGGCAATCCCTGCCGCGCTCTCTCGCGACGGCGATTGCGGGTCCGACTATTGACGATCGTCAAGGCGTTCGATCGTTTTTCGTCTTCTCGAACAAGTCTCGATGCTTCTTTTTGATGGACATATCCGAAATCGCACTGCGGCCGGCCGCCTGTTTCGCCGCTCTCAAAAGCGATCGGATCTGTTGCCGTGAGTAATTGTTGCTTACATTTCTGATCCTCCATTGCCTGAAGAAATTGATTACGAAGGTTGGACCAGTGTTGGGCTGAGGGAACTGGAATGTCCAGCCATTGATAACCTAATTTGACAAGACGACTCCTATAAGTTTGGAGGTTAGTGTAACCACCTTTGGAATCCCGGCGAATTTGCCCGCGGTGGTACTGCTCGTTAGGATTATGACGAGAGTAATATCTCTTGAAAACGTCTTCGTTGCTCATGCGGCATAAATAGTAAGCAACGAGTGAAAGCAGATCTACTTCCGCAGTTCTTGGTCGATGACGGTAAAGTTCCTGGCGAAACTCCTTTAGCAACTTTTCATCGAGCAGCCACTCCGGAGTTCGCAACCGAAAATCCGTGTTGGGAACTGGTCCGGCCCCAGCGAGGACGCCGGCGCTTCCGGAAACGAAACCTTCCTTGACCAAGGCATCGTTGTTGCATGCTATATCTCGCCGAAGGACACGGTCCTTCTGAGAAATGTAACAGGAGCCCTTCCATTCCGCCGAAGCTCGGGCCGGTTCTCCGCGTAGGGTCTGGATGCGATTGAATTTCTTTCTGAAGGCACTTTCAAGAAAATTCTGCGCTCTCTTGGGGAGATCAGATTGGACAAGGATCTCTTCAATAAGATTCATGTCACGCTTCAAAGTGGAGATCTCGCGAGATTTGCGTGATCGCTCTGTGGAAGTTTTCGCAACCGGTTTACGCGGCATATTAGCTACGCCCCGATGCAAAGAACAGAGAGGGAAACACAGGGATCTCAGCAAGCAGAAGATTGCCAGTAGGTATGAATGGACTTAATTGTCGATCCATGAAGACACACCCCGAGTTAGTTAAGATTCGGAGTGTTTCTAACGAAACGTTTCACCATCATCACAACAAACGCCGTGGCGAGGAACGTCGAAGAAACTTGCGCCTCGTTTCCTTGTCGGAGGCACCCATACAGTCCGAGCTTCAGGATTCCGTTGAGGGGCTTCGTAGTTCCCCATCCCTGAAACAAGGGCATGTTTAATTCTGGCGCGCAGAGGGCCTATTAGCTCATCGTGCAATGCGCCGCGCGGCTTTCCTAAAACATGCGAACGGGACCGGCAAGCCGCAACCAAAATTAACACAATTTGGGGTGGTGGCTAGGTTCAAAGTTATACAGGACTAAGGTACTAACTGAGTGGAATCCTTCCCTTATTTGTATGAGTTATGGCACCATTTAAAAGATGTTCGCTGAGGAATCCCGCCTTCCCGCGGCCCAAACGGTAGTCGGGCCATCGGGTCCGCGAATCGGTGCGAAAACACTGAGGATTCTTTGCTGTGCCTGAACTCGACCAAGGCCGTATGCCGGCCCGAGATCCGATGTTAGATTATGCAGCGCCATTTTTGTTATGTTCTAAGTCCTGTGTTTTCTTCACGAAAATATTCACTACTTTTAACTGTCAACTTCGGCTGCATAAAACGTTAAAAAGCCAAGAAAAACGCGGTTTTCTCAGCAAAAATGCATTAACACCAATAAAAATGCGGCTATTTGTGCATGACGTGTAAAAAGGCCAATAAAATCGCCATTTTCTGAGGACCATGCCCTCCCGAACGCCTTGGCGATCGGGCGACGGCAGCGCGGGATGGTCGCGGCGGGCCAGTCGCGAGGTGGGGCGGCAGGGTCGTGTGCCGGTGGAGATAAACCGCGGGTCCTACAGCTCCCTGCTTATCTGGCGCGCAAGTAATCTGAGGGCGCGGCGAGCAGGAAATGGCGATTAGAGGCGATATGAGACACGATCGGCAGGGAGAGGTCTTCCCAGCCCTTCCACGCCGCTAGCGTCGCGCGGCGCTAGGCAGGATTGCGGGCATTGGCTTCCTAGGAGGTCGGCGTGGCTGTGGAGAGGGATCGCCACGGGATAGACCGGTGGGCGCGGAGCCGCGGCACGGCGGGACGATGGCGAGGATGGGCGTCGGTGCTAAGCGGGCGCGGCGTGGCCTTGCCAGGGACCGGGGGGCGAGGATCTGGCCGGGGCCGGGAGTTCCTGTGGGTCTCCTTCCGGGTGCTCTTCGCGATCGGCGGTGGGCCGCGCCGGCAAATGGGTTAAAATCGCTCGCGGCGATCCGCGGGGCCGGCGGCCGGAAGGTGGCGCCGGACTCTATGAATAGCGCCGACTTTGCGATGGTCCCGCGATGTCTGATAGGGGAAGTATCTCTAACGGTGGGTGATTCTCGTTGAAAATAAAATACTTAATTACCCCTATCAGCGAATAGTGTGGGGACAGTTGCGTTTTTTCCGCTCCTCTCCATTTGTAAGTTATTGATAATGCTATGACTTAAGAAATATCGAAACGCTTCAAAAAGAAAAGGGGACAGTTGGGGACACGTGCAAAGGACTCCGAAGTCGGTGCTAGTCCCTGGGGACAGTTGCCATTTTTCATCTCTAACCTATTGCTCTAAATACCACTTACACACAAAAATGAAATGGGGACAGTTGGGGACACTTGCCGGAAAGTGCTCCTATAAAGGTGTAAGGTCATATAAGTCTGTTAAAGGATATATAGGCGGGGTTGGGGACAGTTGGGGACACTTCGAGCGGGGACACCAGCAGAGCTTGCCAAGTGCCGACCTTCGAGCCTCCTTCCGGGGCGCACTGGCCAGCATAATCGCATCGGCACCACGGCAGCATGGGACCCACTCGAATTGAATTAGGCAGCCCGGCCGGGTCCCCTTTCGACGATGATTGGACCTCCCCGCATTTGTGAACCGCTTGTGTAAGCCTTGTGTGAGTTTTTCCAAAAACCGGAAATCGTCAGGTCACGGGAGGCAAGTCGAGGACCCCGCAGGCCCCTACCCCTGGGCCAGCTTAGGGTCCCCTAGCTATCACTTTATAATGATAGATACAGACACGAAACAGAACGCGCGGAAAGACTCCCCTCGCATCGGCACCACAGCCCGAATTCCGGCTGAATTGGCGATCCGGATCCTCGATTCCCTGGAATGCCCAGCGGCAAAGCTTGCCACGATTGCCTGTAAGTTATTGAAAACACACGCAGGAAATAAAGTGCGGTACTGAATAGCGAATATTGCGCGCGCGAAAACCTAGAAAACGTGTCGATTAGACACAATTACGAGAATCAACCGAGAAAATTTCGCAGTTTCTCTATGTCGGTCTGCCTTCCCCGTTTCCCTTGCCTCGCCTGATCCGGCCTGCCAAACGCTCCAAGTGACATCCTGTGCTAACATATGCGAGCATTAGTTTACACATTCCAGCACCTACTTTTCCACTTTCCGTCCGACCTCGGCGCCAACACAAACCCTAAGCCATTTGCTTGCCGCGCTACTTCGGCTGGCACTCCAGATGCATGCTAACCCGTGTTAACACTCGCTGCCATTAGACAGCGATGCGTTATCACGGACAGGAAGCGTCCGACATTCAACAAACGGAGTTAACAACAGCCAATGAAGACAAGAATATTAACTCGCGACGAGATCGGGGAATTGGACGGCGAACAGTTTGACAGAGAACAAAAGCGATCTGTCCGTAAAGCCTGGAAGGATTGCGGAGACTACAAACGGCTGGCACTGAGGTTACGTGTGAACCGCGTTCTTGCCAAGACATCGAAGTCGGACAGACAAGGAGAATACTGCGACGGCACACCGGACGGCTGGGAATTGTCGGAACGGCAAAGCCTGAACATCGAACGAAATATACCCATCATCGTCATCGACGCGGTGCAAGCATTCATAGCAAACGGAATTCCCGCAGTTATCGCGCACGAGATCGGCCATCATTTAGACCACCTTGCCAACGATTATCCGAAGACACGCAAGCCCACAAAAGGTTTCATCGCCGCATTTGCGCGGGCAGGATTACGCGAGTACACGAACGAACGCAACGATCTTTTCTCAGAACTCATCGCCGAAACTTTCGGCCAATATCTGCGCGGCCATAAATTAAATGGCGTCTTGCTGGCCGAAGTGAAGAAAGTTCTCGCCAACCTCACACGCAAAGATCAGCGAATCCTTCAGGACTTTCGCAATAAGCAAACCAAGCAAAACGAAGGGAGAAACTAACGTGCCTAACGTCTACGAGATCGTCACATCGCAAATTTTGCAGCAACTTCAAAACGGCATTGTTCCGTGGCGCAAGCCCTGGCGAACATCGCCGCCTTGCAATTTAATCTCAGGCAAAGAATATCGCGGCATCAACCCATTCCTGCTAGCGCCGTTGGGATATGGCTCTCGCTACTGGCTCACGTTCAATCAGGCTAACAAACTCGGTGGACACATCCGCAAAGGCGAGAAGTCTTCCATCGTCACATTTTGGAATGTCGGCAAAGAGAAGATTGTTCGCGACGCAGACGGCAAAGACCGCAAATCCAAGCCATTTTTATTGCGCTTTTACCACGTTTTCAACGTCGAGCAAACCGAAGGCA
>CAVOIX010000064.1:0-14050 GCA_963695945.1 uncultured Acidobacteriota bacterium
GAAGGATATCGTGAAAGGCGGCATGCGAGAGCGGTTCGATCACTTGCGCGCCATGGGCATCCGCACCGTAATGATTACCGGCGACAATCGCCTCACGGCCGCGGCCATCGCGCAGGAAGCCGGCGTCGATGATTTCCTGGCAGAAGCCAAACCCGAAGACAAGCTGGCGCTGATCCGCAAGGAGCAGGCCAAGGGCAAACTGGTCGCCATGACCGGCGATGGCACCAACGACGCTCCCGCCCTCGCGCAAGCCGACGTGGGCCTGGCGATGAACGCGGGCACGCAAGCGGCCAAGGAAGCCGGAAACATGGTGGACCTGGACTCCAATCCGACCAAGCTGATCGAGGTGGTGGAAATCGGCAAGCAGATGCTGATCACCCGCGGCGCGCTGACCACATTTTCCGTGGCCAATGACGTGGCCAAATATTTCGCCATCATCCCGGCGATGTTCGCAGGAGCTTTCCCGGTGCTGCAGGCGCTGAACATCATGCGTCTGAAGACTCCGGAATCGGCGATTCTGTCGGCGGTTATTTTCAATGCGCTGATTATCGTGGCCCTGGTGCCGCTGGCGCTGCGCGGCGTGCAGTACCGCCCCATGGGCGCATCGGCGCTGTTGCGCTGGAATCTGCTGGTTTACGGCCTGGGCGGAATTGTTGCGCCGTTCATTGGCATCAAGCTGATTGATTTGGTGATTACCATGCTGCATTGGGCGTGAGGAACGGAATACGTCCGAGGACACTGCGATGAAAAAACATTTCGTAACTTCGATTCTGATGACGGTAGTAACGACGCTTTTGCTCGGACTCGTCTATCCATTTGTCGTAACGGGCCTGGCGCAAGTTTTGTTCCCAAGGCAGGCCAACGGAAGCCTGATCACTGCGAATGGAAAAATCGTGGGCTCGCACCTCATCGGCCAGCCATTTTCTTCGCCAGGATACTTTCGCTCGCGACCCTCGGCGGCAGGCACGGGCTACGACGCCGGTAACTCCGGCGGATCGAACCTGGGCCCCACCAACAAAATGTTGATCGATCGCATGACCGCCGACGTACAAAAGGCTCAAGCCGAAAATCCCAGTGCGCCGGTGCCGATGGATTTGGTAACCACGTCAGCCTCCGGGCTGGACCCGCACATTTCGCCCGAAGCCGCGGCCTTCCAGGTACCGCGAATCGCCCACGAACGCAACCTCAGCGAAAACGATGTCCGCAACCTGATCGCCAACCACACGGAAGGCCGCCAGTTAGGTTTCCTGGGCGAACCGCGCGTCAATGTCCTGGAATTGAACCTAAACCTTGATACAACTCATCCCATGCAGAAGTAGATAGGATGCCCTTTTTATCCTGAGTAGAGCTAAGGACAGCCTGTCTGATGTAGATGCGGATGGACGTTCATCCACACCCGACAGGCTGAAGCCTATCCAACTTTCTATTTCTTCTTCGGTTTGCTTGCGGCGGGGTTGAGAGGCTCAAATCGGTAGCCCACCCACGGGTCGGTGTGAATGTATTTCGGATGCGCGGGATCCGGTTCAATCTTCTTCCTCAACTGGTTGATGAACACGCGCAGATATTCCGTCTCATCGCCATAATCGGGTCCCCAGACCGCCTGTAGCAGCCGCCGGTGCTCCAGGGGCTTGCCTTGGCTGGCCACCAGATGACGCAAGAGATCGAATTCCTTAGGCGTCAGCCTCACCGGCCGCCCCTGAACCATCAATTTCCGGCGTTCGAAATCGATTTCCAGATCATTCGAAACATAGGTCGGCACCGGCTCGGCCGATGAAGTACGCCGCAGCGCCGCACGAATACGCGCCAGCAACTCCTCCATTCCGAACGGTTTCACCACATAGTCGTCAGCCCCGGCGTCTAAGGCCAGCACTTTGTCATGCTCCGTGTTCCTCACCGTGAGCATGATGATCGCTACATCCGACTGATCGCGAATTTCGCGACAGGTCTCCAGACCGCTCTTGCCCGGCATATTGACGTCCAGCAGTACCAGTTCGGGCCGTTCCTTCCGCAACAGCTCCAAGGCTTCTTCCCCGCTGCGCGCCTCCAGCACCGTGTAACCGTTGCTGGAAAGCGTTGTGCGCATCACGCGACGTATCTGCGGTTCGTCATCCACAACAAGTATCGTGGGTGTGCTCATTTTTGTTCTGTCGTCCCCCTGACAATCGGCAAGGTAAAAGAAAACACGGACCCGTGCCCTACCTGACTGATCACTCCGATGGTTCCGCCATGGGCTTCAACGATTGCCTTGGCGATAGGAAGACCCATTCCGGTGCCTTGCACTCGATAGCGCTGGTCCGTACCACGATAAAATTTGTCGAAAATCAGCCCAAGCTCCGCTTCGCCGATTCCCGGTCCCTGATCGGCGACGCTAAACTGCACGAATTCGTCGCGTTCCTCCGCGCTAATTGTAATCGCATGGTCCGAGGAGGAATACAAATTGGCATTTTGGATCAAATGAACCAGCACTTCCTTGGCTCGAGCGACGTCCGCGCGGACGGTCAGATCCGGATTTTTCAATTCGATGCGGATCGGGCGCGTGCCCAGCACACCCTTGCAGATCTCCAGCGCGCCGGCGATCAAATCATCCACGCGGACAGGTTCAATCTGCAACTTCACTTCGCCGGCTTCGAGGCGCGCCATTTCAGCGGCCTCGCCAACCAATCGGTTCAGGCGATCGCACTCCTCATCGATGATATGGAGCAGTTCGTCGCGCTGTCCTCCATCGAGCTTCGCCGGAGAAAGCAGCGTGGTGACCGAGGCCTTCATGGAGGTCAGCGGGGTGCGGAAATCGTGGGTAATGGCATCCAGCAGGGCGGACTTCAGGCGCTCGCCTTCACGGGCGGCTTCCGTTTTACCCACCATCTCGATCGCGTGTGCACGCTCCACGGCCACGGCGATCAGCGTGCCCATCGCTTCAAGTGACTCCCGGGAGAGCACCGGCCCCGAAATGCCCATGCTCCCGAGAATCCGCGAGCCCAGACGCAGCGGCGCAAAGCAAACGCTATGCTCGGCATCAATCTGCAATTCTTCGCGCGCGATAACCGCTTTTAAGAATGCCGCGTCCAGTTGCGGCAGGTTCATTCCTGAGCGGTAAACCTTTTGTTTATCCGAGAGGAACAGCGCCGCCGCGCCCACCTCAAACGTATCGACGATCTGCCGAGGGATGGCGTTCAGCAGTTCGATGGGATTCCCGGCGCTCAGCAGGCGCTGGCTGAACCTGTACAACCGCTCCACTTCGTGGCGGCGGCGGTTGGCCTCCGCGGCTTGATTGCGGGCGCGAGTCGACAGATCGCTGGCCAGAATGGATGTTGCAAGAAAAGTAACCAGCGCCACCCAGTTTTGGGGATCCGCGATCGTGAGCGTTCCGACCGGCGGCAGGAAATAATAGTTATACGTAATGGCCGCAACGAATGACATGAATACTGAAATCCACAGCCCCCAGAGCGCGGAAACACCCAGAATCGCCAGCAAATACGTAAACGCCACGGTGGTGGCATTGAAACGGTGCGTGTGGTGGTAGAAATAAGTAATCGCCAGAACCGCGACCAGCGCGGCCGCATATCGGGCGATAATTGTGGGCAGATTTTTGTTCACCGCGCAATCTAGCCTAGCATTTCCCGGGCGAAATGAACGAGAATATCTGACGTGGCGAAGACCCCCGAAGAGTGGCTGGAAGAGATCTCACCCAAGGAACGCACCGAGGGAATTCTGAAGCTGTTTCTGGGCTATGCCCCGGGCGTTGGCAAGACGTTTAGCATGCTGAGCGAAGCCATCCGGCGCAGGAGCCGGGGCGAAGACGTGGTCATCGGCGTCGTTGAAACGCACGGAAGAAAAGGCATCGCCGAACTGGCCTCGCAACTGGAACAGGTTCCCCGGCGAAAAATCGAATACAAGGGAACGGTCTTCGAGGAAATGGATCCGGAGGCCATCAAGGCCAGAAATCCCCGCGTCGTTCTGGTCGACGAATTGGCGCACACCAATATACCGGGAAGCAAACACCGCAAGCGCTACGAAGATGTCCTGGACCTGGTCGAAGCGAAACTGGAGGTGCTCTCGACCGTCAACGTGCAGCACCTTGAGAGCCTTGCCCCTACGGTCGCCGCCATTACCGGCATCAAAATTCGCGAGACCGTGCCCGACTGGGTGATGGAACACGCCAACGAAATCGTGATGGTCGATTTGACCCCCGAAGCTTTGCAGAACCGCATGAAGCGCGGCGAGGTTTACCACAGCGAAAAAGTAGACCAGGCGCTGAAGAACTTTTTTCGCCGTGGCAATCTGATCGCCTTGCGCGAATTGGCCCTGCGCCAGGTCGCCGAACAGGTAGACCGCAGCCTGGAAACGTACATGGATCAGAAGGATATTCATGATCCATGGCCGGTGCGCGAGCGGCTGGCCGTTTGTTTCAGTTCCAATCCGCGCGCGCAGTACTTGATCGCCCGCGCCGCCAGGATGGCGCGGCGCATGGATGCCGAACTCTACGCGATCTACGTGGACATCGGACACGACACTTCGGAGCGCGATAAAAATTCGCTCAACGCCAACATTCAATTTTCAGAGAGCCTCGGCGCCAAGGTCGTCAAGTTGACGGGCAAGGACGTGTCTTCGGCGACGGCCGATTTCGTTCGTGAAAAGCATGTCACGCAGGTGATTTTCGGGCGGTCCGCAGTCGAGGGATGGAGAAAATATTTGTACATGACGGCCATCCACCGTTTTTTGCGCGACGCGCCGGCCGTAGACGTGCACATCGTCACGCAAGAAGCCGATTAACGCTTATCGCTCGCGAGCCACCTCGCGCGCCGTCACTTGGTGGCGATATTCAAAAAGCTTCGCCAACTTCCGGCGCACGAACCACCCGCCGAACCATCTCCCCACGGCCCCGAACGGCAACGCATATTCCACGCGGTCCTCCAGGAAACTTGCATCAGGTCCATCCGGCTCAAACGTGTGCGTGTGTTTCCAGTACGCGAACGGACCGCGCACCTGAAGATCGGAGAAGTAGTGCCCCGGTTCGAATTCCTGATGCTCCGCAATCCATCGCATTCGAAACGGCCATCGGCCGAATTCAATGACCACGCGCGCGCCGCGTTCGATCCCGCCCGTCTTCTCGATCACTTTTGCGTGCTCTCCAGGCGGCGTCAGGAGCCCCAGCGCCCCGGGTAATGCGTGCCACGCATATACTTCCGCGGCAGGGGCTGCGATTCGCGACCGGCGAATAAAAGTTTCAGTTTTCATGCGTCCTCTCGATGCCGGGGTGCCCAGTGTGATGCCAAGCACATAATTCCGGCAAGGCGCGTCCGCAAACTGTACAATACGGCGCTGCACCGAACGGCGTCTTGCACGCACCTCGAATCGCAATCCGCAACAGCGGGGCAAGACATCCGGTTCGCGAACGCTTCGTACAATACCGACGAATTCACGAGGAGAATATGGCCCATATTTTTGATCCCCTAGCGCTTCGCGGAATCACGCTGCAAAACCGCATCGTGGTTTCCCCCATGTGCCAGTACTCGAGCGACGACGGATTCGCCAACGACTGGCATCTGGTTCATCTTGGCAGCCGCGCGACCGGTGGCGCCAGTCTGGTCTTCACCGAAGCAACCGCCGTCACACCCGAAGGCCGCATCAGCCCGGAAGATCTGGGCATCTGGAAAGACGCGCATGTCGAATTCCTTGCGCGCATCGTGAAATTCCTGAAAACGCAAGGCACGGTTCCCGGCATGCAAATCGCTCACGCCGGACGCAAAGGCAGCACGCAGAGACCATGGGTGGGCTCCAGCAAGGTAACGATCGAGGACGGCGGATGGATCCCCGTAGCGCCCAGCGCGGTGGCCTTTTCGGACACCTATCCCATGCCGCGCGCACTCCTGACGGCGGAGATTCACGGCATCGTGGACGCGTTCGCGGCGGCAGCGCGGCGCGCGCTGGAAGCAGGTTTTCAACTGCTTGAGATCCATGCCGCGCACGGCTACCTGGCGCACGAGTTCTTTTCTCCGCTCAGCAATTTCCGCACGGACGAGTATGGCGGATCCTTCGAAAATCGCACCCGCATCGGCCGTGAAATCGTTACCGCGGTTCGCAAAGTCTGGCCGGACAATCTGCCGCTTTTCATTCGAATCTCGGCGACGGACTGGAAGGAAGGCGGCTGGGATCTGGATCAGGCCGTCGAACTGGCCAAGCAGCTCAAGCCGCTGGGAGTGGACCTCGTGGATTGTTCTTCGGCGGGCTTGGTCGTGGATCAGAAAATCGTCGCCGGCCCAGGTTTTCAGGTGCCGTTCGCTGAGCGCATCCGTCGCGATGCGAATATTCCAACTGCCACCGTTGGATTGATCGAGACGAAGGAACAGGTTGCCGATATTCTGGCTAAAAACCAGGCCGACCTGGTTTTAATGGCCCGCGAATTCCTGCGCGATCCGTACTGGCCGTTGCGCACCGCGCGTGAATTGAAGCAAAAGATCAGTTGGCCGGCGCAGTATCTGCGCGCCGCGCCGCCGGATTCGCCTGCGCGCAAGCCGACGGAGCCTGCCGCGGCGCCCGCGAAGTCCGCAACATAAAATCGGATCGCGGCATTGATTCGCCAAAAAGGAAAAAAATGGACTCGCCAGTCATCATTAACGCCCGGCATTTCTTTCGAGGCCGATGCACCGCAAAGCACAGGCCAAACGCACCGATCAGAAGCGCGCGGTGGCCCGGGAGAACATTCCCATGATGGCGCGCACTTCCCGAAGACCCAGTGCGGCCGCGCCCGCGAAATAGGCGACCCCAAACGGACCGAGAACCGCGATTGCGACCAAGACAGGGTTGCGATGACCGAGCGCGTGGAACAGAACTCTTCCGATTCCCGCAGCCACCAGCGCGCTGCCCCAGGATTTGGCGAGAAACGCGGCGGGAAGCCCGGTTGTGCCGATTCGCAGATTCAAAGTGCGGCGCAGCAGCAGGAATTCCACCCAGGTCGCGACTCCCGCGGAAACTGTCAAACCCGCGACGCCCCATCGCATTTCGATGCCCAGGAGATGCGGCAGCGGAATCGCCGCGAGATATCCAAGAATGGTGGTTAGCACCACTCGGATGACCGCGTAGCGCAGCGGCGTGCGCGTATCGCGCAGAGCATAATATGTGGAACTGTAAAGCCGGCCGAGCGTGGACACCACCAACCCTACCGTGGAGCCCGCCAGAATCCCCCAAACGTAGATCGCGTCGGAATGCGTGAAGCGACCGGACTGGTAAATCGCCGCGACGATCACATCTCCCAGTATCAAAAATGCCGCTGCCGATGGAATCACGAAAAACGCTATCTGCCGCAGGCCCGCGTTGAGCCGCACACGCAGGATTTCGGCGACCTCGGACTCCGCACCCACCGCGCCGGACATCGCCGGAAGCTCTGCCGCTGATACCGACATCCCGAACAGGCTGACCGGAAGAGTGTAGAGCGTTTGCGCATAGGCCAGAGCCGCGACCGCCCCGGTCGGCAAAAGGCTGGCCAACAGCGCGTCCACATACGCGCTGATCTGCACCACTCCCCTGCTGACAAACACCGGGAAAAAATTACGCACCACGGTCCGCACACTTTCCAGATGGAACGCCAGCGACAAGTGCAGTCCCCGTAGCAGGCGCAGCACGACAGGCAGCTGAATTGCGACCATCAGCCCCGCGCCAACCACCGAACCCCATGACAAAACGATGGCCAAGGGGAATTGCGCGTAGCGCCCGCCGAATCCCCACAGCGTGGTGATCATGGCCGCATTCCAGATGACTGGCGCGGTGTACGAAAGGAAAAACCGCCCGTGGCTGTTCAATATACCGAGGCACCACGCGGAAAAAACAAAAAGGCCGGCGCCCGGAAACAGGATGCGCACGATGCGAATCGTCAGTTCACGCTTGTCGCCGCTAAAGCCCGGAGCGATCGCATCGATCAGATAGGGAGTCGCCAATACCCCAACCAATACAAGGATGGAAGTGCTGAGCGCGAGCAGCGCCGCCACGGCTCCCGCGGTGCGGCGGGCTTCTTCATCCTCGTCGCGCGCCAGCAGCGCCGCATAGACGGGAATAAAGGAAGCGGAGAGAACGCCCTCGCCAAACAGGTTTTGCAGCGCGTTGGGAATCCGGAACGCCGCCTTGAATGCGTCCGCGGCATCGGAATTGCCGAAATAGTGAGCGAAGACGCGATCGCGAATCAGCCCGGCGATGCGGCTCAGAAAAATTCCGGACGCCACCAGGAACGACGAGCGCTTCGAGGCGAAGCGGCCAGCTATGGTTGAGGCAGGGGCACTCACGAACAGGTACTGGAAAGGGTCTTCATAGTTTCGCGCTACCCATTACAAGAGCAGCAAGCCCGGAAGTCAACCACGACTGTGGGCACATGTGCGCTAGGAAGGCGGTCCATCGCGGTCGAAGCCGGACTGAGCCTTTACGTGGGGCGCGCGGAAACGGACACCGTGCACCGCGTGACGAATTCGATGTGGAGACTTTGAAACGTCAGATGCGGATCAGGAAGAGAAAACTGTAGCCACGAGTTCACCGACTTCCCTGGCGTATTCGTCCAGCGAGAAGGTGAACCGCGCCAGGTCGATGTCCGCCATGCTTGGAAATTGCATCAGCAGGTAGAGCCACCCCGGCTCGTTCAAGAAATCAATCTGGCGAGGTTCGTAATAGCCATAGCCAAGGTCCCGCATGCGGCAGAGCAGGTCGCTCAAGTGCACCAGCGCGACAAGCGGCCCGCCGCGGTCCGGATCACCGATCTGGTGATGCAGTTCGATGGCGTCGGCGATATCGGAAGGAATCTTCCAGGCTTCGGCCAGCACCCGGCCGGAGTCGCTGTGCGTAAATCCGATCGTAGCCTGCTCGGCTTCATCCAGCGGAATTTGTTCGCGCGACGCTTTTTCCATCGTCACCCGAAACTCCTCCGGGGCCACCATGCAGTTGACCAGCACGCCGATATCGTGGAGCAAGCCCGCCAGATAAGCTTTCTCAGGATCCGGATACTCAATCATGTCGGCGAACTTGCGGCACACCAGTGCCACGCCTAATGAATGCTTCCAAAAGACCACCGGATCGATCACCCAGCGGTTCGCTGGTATGACCTGCGAAAGCGAATTGGAGAACAGCAAATCCCGGATGCGCCACATTCCCAGGCTCATGACTGCCGATCGGACCGATTCGGCCGGGCTACTGCGCATGAATAGAGCGGAATTCGCCATGCGGATGCACTGGGCGGCGATGGATTTATCGTAGGAAACAAGTTCCACAATGCGATCCATGTCCACGTCCTCGACGGGCTGGTCCAGGCACCGCAACAGTGGACGCAGGATCACCGGGATCGCCGGCATGGAGTCGATCTTCACGATTCGAGAGCGCAAGCGGTCCAGAGTTTCAGTTTTCATCGCGTCCCTGCCTTCGGTGCGGGTTCCGTCGTCTTCCAGTACGCCGTGGCCCCGGGAAAGTGAACCAGGCGAAATTTTTCACTGATTCCGTGCAGCGATTCGGAATGGCCCAGAAAGAAATAGCCATTGGGCAGCAGTGCATTGTAGAAATGCTGGATGGTGCGGGTTTTGGACTTGCCGTCAAAATAAATCAGCACGTTGCAGCAAAAAATTATGTCCAGCCCGCGCATGAAAAGCATCTTGCTGTCATCCAGCATGTTCAAGCGGGAAAAAGTGATGTGCGATCTCACCGCATCCGCCACGCGATACTCCGATCCAACTTTGTTGAAATATTTTTGCATGAACGCCGGCGGAACGTTGCGTATCGCGTAATCGTTGTACACGCCCTCCTGAGCCTTGGCCACGGACCGGTCATTCAAATCGGTGGCCACCACTTCGAACGTCCAACCCTTCAACAGCGATTGCGTTTCCTCCAGAAGGATCATCGCCAGGGTGTAGGATTCCTCCCCGTGGAACAACCGGCGCTCCAGAAGCGCAGTTTCGTAAAGGCCATTTTGTTCTTGGCTTCGGCCAGCGACGGAATCACCACTTTGCGAAGGGCGTCGATCTGGGGCAGGCTGCGGAACAGGCACGTCTCACCGATGGTGATTTCGTTCAGCAGGTTTCTCATTTCCCCGTCGCGATTGGGGCGAGCGGTCAGGAAATCCAGGTACTCGCGTGGGGTGCGCGCCCCCACCGCCTGCATCCTCTTGGTGGCCCGGCCGACCAATAGATAGAATTTATTCTCCGCCTGATAGATTCCAGATACCTGATAAATCAGATCGCGGATGCGAATCCAGGCTGGGTCGGACAGAACGTCCGCGGCGACCGTTCCATCCTTAACCATGATGCTTTCATTTGCCATGGGTGCCGTCCAATCGTGTCAGCGAGTATTTAAGCGACTGTTTCCCAACCATAAAATCGACTACTGGTTTTCGCTCGTTTCAATTCCGTTGCATTTGGGTCGCTCAGAACGCTGTGGCTGCGCCGCGCAGCCGCAATCCCTGCCTGCAGAACGTTTCGTAGGACCGAATCGGGAAGCATGTAGATTCAAGAATCTCATCGGCCAATTTCAGTAATCCTTCAACGAATTCTGCCGGATTACGGCTGGACTTCGGACGACTTTGGGACAGTGCCAGGGGCGCTCGTTTCCCGCGGGTTCTTTTCGGCAGGCCCAGGGAGTTGTCGCGGGGGCGCCAGAATCACCACGTCCAGGCGGCGATTTTGGGCGCGACCTTCTGCAGTGTCATTGCTGGCGACGGGATGGAATTGACCGTATCCCGCCGCGGAAAGATGGCTGGGCGGTATTTGATAATTGGTGATCAGAAGCTGAATAAGGTTTGTCGCACGCGATGTGGAAAGTTCCCAATTGGAAGAAAATCGCGCGGTGTGAATCGGGATGTTATCGGTGTGCCCTTCGATTCGCAGGTTTTCCGGCCGCTGCTTGAGAACGTCAGCCAGCCGCGAGATTGCGTCCAAGGCGCCGGGGCGGACACTGGCCGAGCCGCTGTCAAAAAAACCCATTTCTTTCAGGCTTACCACCAACCCGTCGCGGCCCATCGACATGGTGACTTCACGCCGGCGGATTTCCGGATCCAGCGCCTTCTGAATCGCCACCTGAGCCTCGCGCAGGGACTGTTGATAGTCGGCGCTGGAAAGCACGCCTTTCATCGGATCGACAATCAGATTCACATCGGCATCCCTACTAATATTCTCGACGATTTGGACTTTTTGAAACGGCATGGCGTCGTCCTCTTTAACCGGAATTTTTGTGGCCGAGGTTTGAAATACGCCGAGCTCCTGGAACGCGACCTGAATAGCCATTGCCAGCCGGCCGCTTTGCGTTTGTCGACTTGCGAAGAGGAATACCGTTGTTTGTTGAATGGAGATCCGCCAAACGCCCCGGCGAGTCCGCTGCCGATTTTCATCAGAATGAAGAGCGGATTGGCGATCAGCACGGTTCCGATCGCGGCACCAAGGATGATAATTAATTCCGCCGGCTGCATCAGCACCTTGAGATTGCCGTGCTCCATCAAGTAGCCGGCCACCACGCAGCCAAAGACGACCACAATGCCTATGATCAAGAAACATCGACACTGGAACCACCAAATCTGTTCGCTCTGTCTCACGGGGAGGACGGTGACGCGGGTTCCAGCCGCGGACAATGCTTTCCTGGAGCGACTTTTCCGCTCTGGCGACCAGCGGGCTTCAACCTCATCGCCCGGATGCGGCAGCCGGCGCCGCCCAGCGGACTGGTCACCGAAAAGCGGTCGCCCCACCACTCAATCTCCGAACGGCCGATCATTCGCCGCACCCTCTTCCCCACGAGGGCGACTTCAGATTCCTTACATTCCAGAAGCACAGCGATAAATTGATTGCTGTGCCAGCGCCCGACAAGATCCGTCGGGCGTACGCAGTTCTCCACAGACTGGGCAATCACTCGCAGGAGTGGGCGACGATGACTCCAGGGCCCCGGCTTGGCGCGGTACTGCATCCAGACGATCGATCTGGATCAGCAGCACACCAAAGGGAATGTGGTGCTCGTTAAACGTGATCAACTGCTCGCGAAGCTGGGTTTCCACAAACGTTTGAGCCGCAACACCCGTGGCGGCATCCAGACACCCAAAATCGGCGTCGGGCGGCTTGCCGGCGCGTCGAGTCGGAGGCCGTGCGATTTTTCTCAAAGCTCTCCGCCGCGCCGATCACTAGGCACCTTGGCTATCGCGAATTGGGTGAGTGCGCAGAACGATAGGAACGGAGGTAGGCCATCCTTATGGAGGATGGATACGTTCATGATGAGAGGGTTTGCCGTCGCGAAACGCGAGATTGAGGGGATCCTCTGGATCGGAATCCAAATCGACACTACCCTCACCGGCAGCCAGAAAGTGATCGCGGGAAGAAAGCGCCCGACAACGTCCTGTCGCAGATATCCGGGTCGCTTTTTCCGCTCCACCGTTCCAAAACCGGATGCGCCGGCTGCGATCAACGATGTAAACCCCGGTATCCAGATCGTCGAGGACGGTTTGGTAGATTTCCGGATAGTCTAATTCGCGCATACCATGACTCCGAATGGAATCATCGGTCAAAACGGGGACAAGTTTAGTGGGTTGGTTTGAGCGGCGCCGGCTGGCGCCCGCGATTCCATTTCGCCTGATCGGATGGCGCGTCCCAAAGGCGGAAACCTCCGGTGAATGCGGTCGCGTTGTCGCCGCGACGGCAGCCCGGCAGACGGACCGTTTTCAGCAGTTTTGAGTTTCCACCGCCGAGAACTACATAGTCCGCTTCCAGGGCTTCTTTCAATTCTTCTGCAATCTGCGCCACAAAGCGCCGCCATTTCTTTTTTCCCATGCGCTGCAATCCGCGGATGCCCAGATAATCTTCGTAAGTCCGCCCCTTTTTTGTAAGGCAGGTGGGCCACCTCCATCGGCTCCAGGATTCCATCGACGATCATGGCCGAACCAAGGCCCGTGCCAAGTCCCAGAAAAAGCATTCGTCCGCCGCTGTAAATTCCCAGCGCCTGCATGGCAGCGTCATTCACGATTTTTACCGGGCGGCCAAACGCCTTCCGGAAATCAAATCCCACCCAGCCGCCGCCCAGGTTGTGCGGTTCGCTCAGGGGATGACCGTGGACGACGGGAGCCGGATATCCGATCGAGACGACGGAATAATTCCAATCCTTGGTCGCTTCGCGAACTTCCTTCTTCCCCCCTTTCTGACCAAAACTTATTCGAATCATGTTTTAGGTCATCAAAAAGAAAATCGTAAAAAAAGTTGTAAAAAAGAAAGCCCCAGCTGAAAACGGGGAAGAAAAAGTGGAAAAGCCATCGAGTCCTATTGAAAATGGGGTTGAAACAAAGCCAAAGAAAACCCTCATTAGTACGAATACTGAGAAATCGGAAGACGGTGGGAAAATTGTAAAAAAGCGGATCGTTGATCGAAGCACTCCGAAGGAGAATTCCCCCGAGGTTGTGCAGGAAGTCGTTGAAGATGTTACAACGGCTGCGTACATCGTTAAACTTGGGTTGGTGCCAGCGCCAGATGGGAAATCTTTGACGCAAGAGCACAATGAACAAAATGGGAAGTCTTCGATTATATTAACAGCGAAGAAGTTCGATAACGTTGTGCAGAATGGAATCCCTCCGTTAAAAGAAGCCGAAATGAATGGGGTGGATTCGAATAAGTTGAGCAAAAATTCGCCGGAAATCCAAAAAATCACCGAATTATTTTCTTATGGTCAAGTTTCAGCAAGGAGAATACACCAACTATGAACGGTGGAACATCACAATTATTGTTGAATGGTAATCACTCGGAAAATGAGATCAATAAGCAGCCAAAGGAACAAGGCCGGCTAGCGAGTCGGCGAATAGGATTCGGACGAAGAGTGCGAGTTACATAGGTATCCGACGCGACTTCAACGATTTCATATGCATCACAGCTAAATATTTTTAAATATCATCAAAAGTGGTGGGAATTTAAAAAATTAGAACAGGAGAAAATGACATTTATCGAAAACCTGAAAAATTTCTAAAAAATTTGACTTTTTGGTCAAATCTTTAAAAAAAAGTCTTAGGTTTTGAGCATGGGAGGCTCATAAAGAGCCGTAAATGCCGTCTGAGAGGTAAAAAACACGT
>CAVOIX010000065.1:0-9094 GCA_963695945.1 uncultured Acidobacteriota bacterium
GGAATAACATGATTAACTCAGCCGTCCAAGCTGAAACAGGTGGCGGGTTTATAAGTCAAAAGTGGCGAAATTATAGTATTTCCTACAGCAGCTGCCGCGAGTCGAGAAGCTGAAAGCGCGCATCCACCAGTTGGGGGTCATAACATTTTTTCGTACTATTTCTCCCGCTAAGCGGGAGGGGAAACAAGCGACTTACAAGCAGCATTTGCCGAGAAAAAAGCTTCTTGACGAAATATATGAGTTGCAAAGACCAGGCAAAAAGCAGAGGGCAAGCCTGACAAACGAGAGGATCAGCATCAACTTCTCGGAGTTTCTCATCTTTTGCTTGGTGGAAGTGCCATCTTCCCATCTCCTGCATGAATTTCTTCCTATTTAACGGGGAAAACTGTACGAAAAATGTTGTGATCCCCAATAGGCAGAGCATACGAAGCACTCTTTGGCATCTCTCATCAATTAACTTGATAGGCTGGTCTAGAGCTTAGATCATGTTTCTGCTCCAGTGCGCCACAGGCCCCAAATTGGTCGGAGTGTTTCTGCTATTAAGCACTGCAAGATTTTGGATTATGGGTACGTTCTAGTAAGTAGAAGTAAGAATTATTTCTTGTCTCTTAATAGGAAGGAGCAAAAGCAGTGCTTCAACCAATCTCTCATGACTCAAGCACGTTTTCTCGCTTACTAATGGATGAAGATGTGTTTAAGAAGTATGGTGATTTCTGCGCTTGGTGATCCTGTTGCTTTTGAGTTTTTATATTGGCGCTATAAGCAACCGATCTGGAATTTCTTGATGAGGATGGTTTGTCATTTTCGGCTCTGCTCATACCGCGGACCACCACGGCCATCAGCCATGCGGACATCTGATAATCGGGAACGTCGCCCTTGGTGTACGCGGAAATGAACTGTTGGATTTCGGCGGGAGCAAGTTCTCCCGAGTCCCGCTTGCGGCGGATCAGGTCAACGGCTCGCATGGTTTTGGAGGAATCAATCCGCGGCTGCCGGAGTGGGAAGCGCTGGAAGCGCCCTGTAGCAGTTCCAAATGCGTAATTTCCGCCGGGCAGCGTAGTCGCCACGGCAGAACAATCGTGCCAATTCCGCGGCTCACGTAAATTTGCGTGCCGCCCATGCGGTCCCAGCCGATTTTATAGCGCAACCGCTCTGGCGAGCGACCGTAGACCGTTCCAAGAAGAGGCAAGTTCACTTCGCAGCCGTGGGTGTGACCGGAGAGCACCAGGCTGACGTTATTACGGAAAGCCAGATGGATCACGCGTGGGTTATGCGCCAGGAGGACCGTGGCGACCCCGCCGGGAACTCCGCGGATCGCCCGCCGCAGGTCAGCTCCGTAGCCGTAATCGTCAACGCCAACCAGATAGACCGACTCACCGCCAAAACGCAACAGGACATGCCGGTTGCGCAATATCATCGATGTGCTGGCGGCTCAATGCCTGAGTGATCGGCAGCCAGCATCGACGCGGAAATCATGGTTGCCAAGTACCGCGTAGACTCCGTATTTCGCCCGCAAACGCCCCAGTAGCTCCGCCGCCGGCCCGATATTGCGCCGCGAGTACGTGACGAAGTCCCCGGTGAGCGCGATGATATCCGGATTCAGACGATTGGCCTGGCGGACTGCCGCGGAGAGCCATTCCTTGGGGAGAAAAAGACCGTGGTGAATGTCGGAAATTTGTACGATGCGCAGGCCGTGAAAGGCGCTCGGAAGCGCGTCCAGCCAGATGCGTTCGTCTTTACGAAGAAGCGATCGCCCGAACGCCAAGTTGCGGAGGGCTTCCAGCGGACTCCGGTGGAGTATTGCTCGATACCTCCCCGACGCCATCGGCCGAGCCATCGAGATAGTTATCGCCATCTCCCGGTTCCCCGGGACCGGAAAGTAAAACTGTTCCCATCATCCCTCAGTAAATACAGCTACTCAATCGAGCTTATCATCGGCCGAAATACGCGTCAATGCAAGGTTTTAGAGGGTAGTGCACAAAACCGAAATAGCCAATTCGTAAGAGACAAACCGCCGCGCTGGGCCTGAACCGTTACGTCAGCGGCTCAGTCGCAATGCGTTCGGCGACACTGGCCGCCACCGCTTTCATTTCTTCGTGCACTCGGCCGTTGGACGCCATCATTTCCCTGTCCCCGAGGCGGTACGGACGGCCGTCAAACCCGGTGACCACTCCCGCCGGCCTCGCGCACCAGCAAGATCCCGCCGCCGTGTCCCAGGTATGCAGCCCGAACTCCCAGAATCCTTCAAACCGGCCACAAGCCACCGCCGCCAGATCCATAGCAGCCGAACCATCGCGCCGCACCCCGTGAGAACGCAAAGTGAAATCCCAATAGTAGTGAATATTCGGATTCTGCGCCCGCTTTACGCTCGGGAAGCCGGTACGAGCAAACTGGTGGCCAGCTTTTCGATTCGGGAAACCTCGATTTTCTTCGGTTCAGGTACGCGCCCTCGCCTTTGGCGGCGGTGAAAAGCTCGCCGCTAACCGGCTTGAAGAATTACGCCCACAATAGTTCGCCCGCTTCCTCCAGCCCAATGAAACCGCGAAGCTGGATAGCCGTGCGCAAAATTGGTGGTACCGTCGAGCGGGTCCACGTGCCAGCGGAAGGGCGAATCGCTTTCCTTTCCACCTCCCTCCTCGGCCACAATCGCGTGTTTCGGGAAATGGCTCCGCAGGCGGGAAACGATGGCCTGTTCGGAGCGCTTATCGGCTTGCGTCACGATGTCCACTTCTCCCTTGTAGCTGATCTTTACCGGCCGGTCGAACTCCGCAAGCAGGATGGCTCCCGCTTCCTGCGCCGTTTCGATGGCCACATCGAGAAATGAATTCATAGGATTTGCTCAGTGCCTCTTTCCGAATCATGCCAGATTTCGCGCAGGTTACATAGGAGCGGGTGCCGGCGGCAAGTCCTGCGTGACCGGTGACGAACGGCGGGTCAGACAGGGTAGGTCGTAGCTAGCAGGTCGCCGGTGGCAGATTTGAGATCTGAGATCTGAACCTGTGGTCAAACGAGACCAATCGAGCACGAACCTGCAATGTCACTTTCTCCCCTCAGTCCAGCCTTCCGCCTGAATAATAGGCTTTGCGGCTGCGCACCTTGCAATCGCAGTTCGCGCGGACTTCGAGGTTCGAAACGTGCCCGCGGGCGGCCGGGGATCGGGATAATAGGCGATGCGGTATTGCGTCCTGAGTTCCCGGTCGATCAGCTCGAACATGTCGCCAAGCTGGGCGATGGATCCGGGAAATAGATCGCGCCTCCGGTCGTGTCCGCGATGGTTTCCAGGGCGTGTTCGCCGGCGGTATTACGTCCGCCCTCGTTTTTCACCGCTCGGACGACAATGGTATACAGAAGCGTGTCAGCACGCAGGGCGGCGCGCCGGCGGTCTCAAAATCAGCCCGGCTGGTCGTTTCTCCGGCGTCTGTTACCAGGACAATGGCGCGCCGGCGCCCCGCGGGATTCTTTGCCAATCCCTGGGCTCCTAGAAAAATGGCGTCATATAACGCAGTACCGTCCCCCGGACCGATGCGGTGCAGGGCGGCCTGCAGCGACGGAACATTCGAGGAAAATGGAGCCAGCTGAGTGACGGCATCCGCAAATTCGTAAACCGCCAGGCGATCCGCCGGACGCACCAGTTTCTGAATGAACCGACCCGCGGCGTCGGCCTCGAACTCGAGCTCCTTGACCTCGCTCAGGCTGGAATCAATCATCAACGCGAGGTCCAGTGGCTGCTGGGTTTCCGGGTCGAGGACTTCAATCTTTTGTTTGACTCCTTCCTCGTAGACCTCAAATTGATCCGCAGTAAGGCCGAGCGCCGGGCGTCCGTCCTTGTCCAGCACACTGGCCAGCATGCTGACCAGCGTAACCTCGGAACGAATGCGCCCGCGCTGGTCCTGGTCGTCCGTTTCCCGCCCCTTTGCTTGCCGCGGCTGGCTTCCCGGCGCTGGCCACACCGAGCATTGCCAGCAAAGTGCCGCAGAATCCGAACACAACGGCTGTGCGGACGCGGAACCCGTGCCGAACGGCTGTTCTTCCCCTAAATTTGTGATGAAACGCCCTGGGAAACTTTCGGAATGGACACGGAGAAATAAGATTCGTACGGAGACGAAAAGGATTGCTCAGGCGGTTCACCGCGAGGGCTCACCGGGAGCAGGCGGGCATTTCTCCCTCGGCCCACACGGCGCCGTCGCGAAAAAATTCCTTCTTCCAGATGGGCACGTTGCGCTTCAGAGTGTCGATCCCATACCGGCAGGCATCGAAGGCGGCGGCACGATGCGCCGAACAGACCACGATCAGCACGGAGGTTTCGCCAATTTCCAGCCGGCCCAGACGGTGAACCATCGCCAGGCGCCGGATCGCAAATTTCTGCCGCATTTCCTCGCCGATTTCGCGCATCTTGGCGATGGCCATAGCCTCATATGCCTCATATTCGAGGTACAGCGTGGAACGGCCGCCGGAATGGTTGCGCACGATGCCCTCAAAGACCACCACGGCGCCATCGGAGGAGCCTTCAACTGGGCCACGATTTCCGAGCTCTCGATCGCTGTCGCACCAGGGAGCACACTCTCCTCGACCGTAGTTCCCGCGGGACCGCGCCACCGCTTACCGGCGGAAGGAACGCCACTTCGTCGCCCGCAGCCAGCGGCGCACGCCATTCCGCAAATTCCTGATTGACGGAGGCCACCACCGAAGCTCGAAACTTGGCCAGCTCCGGAAAATTCCGGCCATAACGTCAAACAGATCCTCCACGCGCGCGCCGTCCGACAGCTCCGCCTGCTCCTCGCTCTGCCAACGATGTCTTTCAACCGCCCAAAGAAGAAAACGCGCACTATGCATGGCCTATTCTATCCGCGCGAGCACGAAAGTTCCACATCCCGGTGCGATGGGCTTGCGCCCATCCGGTTTAGACCATGCATCCCGCGCTCGCAGCGTGCAATCTGAAGCGTATCCCGCGTAACAACATTTCAGGAATTCCGATTTCGTCAAAACATTCATAAAAATCGAACTTTCCACACACTGAATTCGTTTGACCTCCCCAGCGCCGTACCGTAGCGTGAATACAGGCACGGAGGCGTTGCTCATGCGCATTCTGGTATCAGGCTCCACCTGGACTCCTGGGAACCGCGCTCGTCGAATCACTGGAACGGCAAAATCACACCATCGTGCGGCTGGTGCGGCCGGATCGGGGTCAGGGAAGAAATCCGCGGAACCGATCGCGGTCAGCTCGCGAGTTGGGTGCATTTTGTGGGATCCCATCGCCGGAAAGTTCGACGCGGCAGGCGCCGAAGGCGCGGACGCGGTGGTACATCTGGCGGGAGCTTCTATCGCCGACGGAAGATGGAATGCACCCCGCAAGCAGTTGTTGAGAACCAGCCGGATTGACGCCACGCGCCACTTGATCAGCTCGCTGGGCAAATTGCAGCGGCCGCCGCGCGTGATAGTCGCGGCATCGGCGATCGGCTTCTACGGAAGCCGCGGAGATGAAACCCTCACGGAGGAAAGCCCGTCCGGAAACGATTTCCTGGCCGGAGTGTGCCGCGAATGGGAAGCGGAAGCCCAGAAAGCAGCCCAGTTCGGCGCGCGCGTGGTGAACTTACGGACTGGAATTGTCCTCGCGGGGCACGGGGGAGCGCTGCCGCGAATCGTGTTGCCATTCAAGCTTGGCGCGGGCGGGCGATTGGGCAACGGACGGCAGTGGATGTCCTGGATCACTTTGCGAGACGCCGTGAAGATTATGGAGTTCGCAATTTCCAACGGCGGGCTGACGGGAGCTGTCAACGTCGTGACTCCCAATCCGGTTCGAAACGCTGAGTTCACTCGCGTGCTGGCAATGGCGCTACACCGGCCTGCGCTGTTCCCCGCGCCGGCGTTCGCGCTTCGACTGGCACTGGGCGAAATGGCGGACGCTTTGCTGCTCAGCAGCCAGAAAGCGGTGCCCTCAAAGCTTGAGGGTGCGGGATTCACATTTTCGCAGCCGGTACTCGCGGGAGCTCTCGCCGAAGTATTACAAAAATAGGCAGCGCGACACTTTCCAGTTCGAATGAAAATCCTAAGAAATCAGCAGCGCAGATCCGATTTTACAGGATTGGAATTGACATGGAACGTGACTCTGCTATTCTTTCTTGCAGCAGAATTGTGCCGCGCCGCCTGATCCGGTGACATCAAAAGCCGAATCTGACGAGGGGGCGTTTGGTAGCACTTCAATCGATTCATCCCCTGGAATCGCAAGGTTCATTAGAGATCCAACTGAGAAAGCAGAACTTCCAGATTGGATTCATCTACCTGGATCTCAAGCGGCGTTGAAAGGTTTTCCAACTCGTCGAAGGCCTGGAACAGTCGCATCTTGGCTACGGCGTACTCTTCCGTTCCCGTAAATTGCCGCCCGGTTCGCGCGGCCCACTGGTCCAGGGCGACCCGGTTCACAAAAATGCGCACTGGAAACACGTGTTTGCGGTCGACCGACACCATGAAGACGTAGTCCGTGCCCTCCACCTTGCCGCGCTTGGACTTCTCCACTTCGTAGAAATAATATTGGTACACGTACCCCGTCGCCGCGGAATAACTCTTCACTCGGTGGGCTGCTTCGGGGCGAGGCATGCAAGGATTATTCAAGCCCCGGAGGGCGCTGTCAACCCGGGAGCTTCGATAGCCAGCGCGAGGGCCTGGCGCCGGAAGGCCGGCAGCGGACCGCTAGTGGCCGGACCGCTGGACTGTTGCTGCCCGTGTCAGCGGAAGCCTCTATCCAGCGCACCTGCACCAAATTGAAGCATGATTCCCGAATCCGTTTCCCAACTCGGCACCAAGTTTGCTCCAGCTCACTCGCGTAACGTTGCCGTTGAAACTCCCTTCGCTCCGTAAATCTCCCCGCGTTGGAACGAGCAACGCTTTGATTCCGTGCGCTTTTCGTGAAGTTCAGTGCGGTCTCGATCATTCCCAAAAATCGTCCCAGGAATCGTCTCCCGTCCCATGCACCACACTGGCACAACGCGTGCAACCAGCGCTGCAATGGAAGGAAGCACGAAACTTCGCGCACGCTGCACTTTGACTGGCACCCAGTCCTACTGGCGTGCCGCGCTGCTTCTCGTCGCATCATTCCCGGGCTGTGGCGGACTTGTAGGTTCAGGCCCGCCGCAGCCCCCTCCCCTAAACATTTCGATTTCGGTCACGCCGGCTGCGGCGTCGGTGGTGCTGGGCGAAACACAGACATTTTCCGCTGCCGTGAGCGGAACGCAAAACACGGCCGTGAACTGGAGCGTCGATGGCATTCCGGGCGGAAATGCGGAGGCCGGAACAATTGACGCGAGCGGAGTTTTTACGGCTCCGGCAATCCTTCCCCAGCCCGCCACCGTATCGGTAAGCGCGACGAGCGCGGCGGATACTGCCCAGAGCTCGGCAGGTTCACCGGTGACAATCACCAGCGATATTTCTGTCATGGTCTCGCCGCAAACGGCGGCGGTCGAGTTGGGGGCATCGCGGACATTCACGGCTACATTAGATTCCTCCGGAAAGCCGGATCGCCGCGCGATATGGAGTGTTTCAGGGAGCGGATGTTCGGGAGATGCCTGTGGAACGGTAGATTCGTCCGGCACGTACACCGCCCCGAAATTTTGCCCGCGCCCGCCAATGTCTTGCTGACCGCCGCAAGCCTGGCGGATTCCTCCAGGAACAATGCGACGGCAATCGTTATTACGAGTTCATTTAGCGTGTCCGTGGCCGGCCCGGCGTCGGTCACGGCGGGAAACACAGCCACTTATGCACCATCGCTCACCATACCCCTGAACTCCAATCCCAGCCGCGTAATCTCCTGGAGCGTTACGAGCAATGGGTGCGCCGGCTCGGCGTGCGGGACCATTTCCTCGGGCGGAGTTTTTACCGCTCCCGCGCAACCGCCGTCTCCCGCAATCGTGCAAATGGTAGCCACGCCGCTCGCTGATCCCTCGAAGGCGGCTTCCCTTCCCGTTTCCATCCTATCGGCTGTCAAGGTTTCCATTTCGCCATCCGCCGCGACACTGGCACTAACCGCGGATCAACTTTTTCAGGCTACGGTAAGCGGCGCGCAGGACCCCACTGTCACCTGGGATGTCGATGGAGTCGTCGGTGGCAACAGCATGGTCGGAACGATTCTGAATTCGCAAACGGATCCGAATAACACCACCTACCAATCGCCGCCAACCATGCCCGCGGACGGAGCGGTGACCGTGCGCGCGCGCAGCAATGCAGATCCAAGTGTTTCCGCCAGCGCAACGATCGGATTCACTGCCGCCGTCTACGTGACGCTGACGCCGACGAGCGCAACCCTCGCACTCGGAGAAGGTCAGACGTTCGCGGTCGAAGTCAACAACACCGCCAATCAAAATGTGACCTGGTCGGTCAATGCGATTCCCGGCGGAAATTCAACTGTGGGCCGAATCTGTGTGACCGGGTCACGTCCGTGCCAGCCGGTCTCAACCACCAGCGACGGCGCGGTCGACTATTTCGCTCCAGCGGGAGTGCCATCACCAAATCCGATCACGATCACCGCTGCCAGCCAGGCGCCGAATGCGCAAAACGCAGCGGCGACCGTAACGATCCTGCCCCACATCGTCGTCAGCGTTCAGCCGGGCAGCGCGTCAAGCGCAGCCAATGGGCAAGCGCGTTTCACCGCCAGCATTGCAGGAACCGGGAATCAACAGGTGATCTGGACGATTACGGGTGCGGGTTGCCGTTGCCGCTACCCGCGCCTAGTTTCCGGACGAGGGTCGCGACGTCCTTGTCCTCACCTCCAGAGACTATCAAAGAATGGCCGGAAATCAGGGGTAAATGCCTAGCTGTCTCCCTTCCCCGAGTCGAACTTTTCCGCAGGGCATCATGTCCAACGGACGGGAGCCGACAGACCTGAAAACGCGATTCTTGGGATGAATGTTACCGTCCCCAATTCAAGCTAATCCACGACTCTATCGGGTCCGTCGTGCGCGTGATGAAGATTTGCTCGTTGACAGCCTTCCCAGAGAAGCAGATGAGTTCGCCGGGATGCTCTCGCTCCACGCCTCGTTCTGGATGATATACGCGAAGTGCCAGCAGACCCTATAGATCCCAGGTGCGACATTGCGCTTGATGC